>JAYUSQ010000115.1:0-21254 GCA_043755595.1 Acidobacteriota bacterium
GAAGCGGGAACCAAGTGATTGTTCATGAAGAGAATCTTTCTCGCCCTGCACAGTAATTAGAGAAAAGAAGTGTCTCACATGATGTTGGCACAGAGGGCAGAACCCGCCGCACGCCGAAGCAATCCCGCTTCTATTAGAGTTTCTCGCCCGCGTATTTGGGCTTCGGCGAATCCGGGTCCAATCTCCTTTGGAGATCGGCGAAGGCGACGGGATTTACAGTCTACCCGAGCCTGACTTGTCGGTTCGGACCGAACTGATCGCTGGCTTGGGCAAACGCCACCCGCGTGGCGACGAGATCGTTCTTGCCGTTGAAGTTGCGGATACCTCCCTGCGGATTGATTTGACAATCAAGCGCGACCTGTATGCTCGCGCCGGCGTCCCCGAATATTGGGTGCTGAACTTAAAGGGCCGGAAGCTGGTGGTTCACCGCAACCTGAAGAAGGGCGCTTACGCAACCACAACCAGGTTGACCTCCCGCGAGTCAGTTACGATCGGCGGTCAGTCGATTCGTGTCGCGGACATGCTGCCTTAACTTGAGCTCGCGGATTTCACCAATCCGGCGGATCTGCGGCAGATGGTGAAGTTCGTGTATCCCCAGGAATTGCGCGAACTCCATCAGCGTGTAAGTTCCCAGTAACGGGTGGCTCCAAGTAAGCGTATTCATCATCTGTTCGTCGAGCGATGAAATCGTTCGCAACGTCCGCTTCCCGTGTGCGGCGCCGCCAGGCGATTAATTCATCAAAATCCCGCGCACGTCTGGGTGGACGAAGAAATAAAGGGGCGATAAATCGGCCCTCCGTAGCATTAGCGGGCGTCAACTTCGCGCCCGGCGATTCAACCGTTCGCAATCCAAGCGTCCGCCATAGCCACGCATCGGCTTTGTCAGCCGCTTGCAGAATTCGAGGGAAGCGCCGCAGCTTGGGAATCAAAGTAAAAATCAGATACAGCAGCTTCTCGGTTCGCACCAAGTGATCCACCACTTGAGCGGGCGACCAATCGCCGCCACGCTCCGCCGTATGCAGCATCGAACGGACCTGCGTTAACTCAGCGATCAATTCTTCGTCGGTCTTCTCCAGGAAAACGCGAACCTCCCGCCAAGTCAATGCGGCCATGGAACGAGTGTAACCCGGTTATTGTTCGCACAGCGGATGACGTGCGGTGTAAGTGCGGACTTGTTTGCGCGGCTGGCCTGGGATGTGACAATCGTTGCAAATCTCGCCTGTGAGGACGCGCCGATGACGATCAGTCGAGTTGCCGTGGATTGAATGGCAATTGAGACACGCGCCGTCCTCGGCCGCCCGATAGACATGACGGTCGCCCGGATTCAGATCGGGCGCGTCTCCGCGCAGGTGGCAGGTCGTGCAAATCGCCGTGGCAGCCTTGGCATCAATGGGCGAGCGCTTGCCCAACGGGACCGTAGCCTCACGCGCCGAGTGCCGCAGATCGACCGCGCCATGGCAAGCGTAACAATCGATGCCCAAATACGAATAAGTGAAATCCTGGGGATCGACGGCTGTCGTGTGGCAACGCGCGCAGTTGCGGCCAAAGTCAGTGGCCGATTTCCCGTCGGTGAAAGCCAGGCGGTTGTAGCCAGCCCTCTTCAGCCGCCTCGTGCCGTGGCGGCCCAGCACCACAGTATCGCTACCTTCCATCTGTTGAGTTGTGTTGTTATGCGCGTTGCGCTGCCATGAAGAGCCGATATTATTCCGGTGACAGAACAGGCACTCCTCGCCGTGAACGAATTCTGGCGCTTGCGGAGGAGCGGCGGCTAGCACCGTAGCTCCGAGTAAATAGAGTGGGATCTGCCTAATCGTCGGCACGGACCCAGCCATGCGCGGCGTTGTTGGGTTGGCCTCCGCGATCAAGGTAAGCCGCCTTGAGCTTGGATATTGCGTCGGCCGGCAACCCTGTGCGCTTCGCCTTCACGTCGATGCTGTAAAGCTTCGCCGCGTTCAACCCGAAGATCTTCGCCTTATCCTGCTTGCTCAGTTTCTTGTAACCGAACTTCTCACAATACTCATCGGAAATCTGGAAGCGTTTGAAGGCGTCGATCACCCATTGCGGCGAACCCCACCAAATGCAATCGGTGCCCCAGATGACGTGATCCACGCCGTAGTGCTGGATGTTCTTGCCGATGCCATGCATGGCCAATCCCGGATGCGCGATCATGAGCGGCCCGAAAAAGCTGCCGATCTCGGGATACACATTCTTCATCTTCGGGTTGCGCTTCTTGATGTCCATGAGCGTGTTATGCCAAGCCATGTCGCCGGTGACCGGGTTGACCTTGGCGGGGTCCTTGAACTCAGGTTCAGAGGGGTTGTGCTGAAGCGCGGAATGATAAACGACGAAATTGAAATCCGGATGATCGAGCGCGGCCCGCTCCACATCTTTCGGATTGGCCAGATGCCCGAGCGTCCGCGACTGGTATGAATACCCTTTGTGGACGCTGATCAGCTTGATGCCTCGCTTGGCCGATTCTTCATAGAACCAATACGCGTTCGGATCGTCGAGTTGGAAGCCGCCACCCGAACGGCCCGGATCGGTGTGGCAATACCACTTCCACGAACTGATGCCGTATTGTTTTATCTCACGCTCCATCTGTTCGAGGAGCGCAGGCTTGTCGGGTTTATTCGCGGCTTTGTCCCAATAGTGATTCGGCGCAAGATTTCCCTGGTTTAAAGCGCGCTGCGTCCCCGCTAGCGTATTGAGTTTCTTCGCGGCCTGCGACATCAGCCAACTCGGCAAAATGCCTCCGCCACGCGCGCGTCCTTCGAGCGCTTCGCCTTGCGCGTTCCGCTGATTCTCTTTACCCGGTACGCCGGAAAGCACGATGAAATTCGTCTCCGAATCGAAGAACATCTCTTTGACGAAATTCGCGTAGGAGTAGGCGTCCTTGTCCTCCTTGAGTGCGAACCCCATGCCCTTGGCGATGTCGGAGTTGCGGAAGCCCAGCGCATAGCCGTCGGTAAAGTGCGCCTGCACGTCGATAATGAAGTACTCGCTCTTGGGATATTTTTCGGCGGTCGCCTCGGGTTCGAAAGCCTCGGCCGCCTCCACCTCTGTGTACGCGCCGTAAACCTTGTTTGAAGCCAACCAATAGGTGGCCAAGCCCATCGACGTGCGCATGTAGTCGCGTCGAGACAGCCCGACGCGCTTCGAGTTGGCGTCCGACATCTCGCCGACGAGCGACTCGACTTGTTGTTGCTCCAGGTTCTGCCGGCGCGGGATGAACTCCTCGGTGGAGATCATCTGTGTCGGGACTGGCGAGTCTACGCCTTTGCGGCGGTCACGTTCGTGTTTACGGATCCACATGAGTAGTTGGGCCTTCCCTGAGTATCTTACCAAGCGTGCCATAATCGACGGATGCTCGAAACCCGTTCGCGATGGGCGCTTTGCATCATGCTCCTCGCCGGCACGAGTATCAACTATCTGGATCGTCAGACCCTCAGCCTGACAGCGCCGATGATGCGCGATGAGCTTGGGCTCGACAACGCGCGGCTCGGCCTGCTGTTTTCCTTTTTCTATTACTCCTACACCTTCGCGCAGTTCGCCGTGGGCGGATGGCTTGATCGCGCCCACCTGCGGTGGGCTTACGGCGGCGCGGTGTTGGCGTGGTCAATGGTCGGTTTGTTGACCTCGTTCTCGATCGGATTTTGGAGCATGGCGGCGTTCCGCATTTTGCTCGGCATCACCGAATCGCCAAACTGGCCCGGTGCACTCAAAATTGTGCAGCGCGCCTTGCCTGAGCGGGAAAGACCATTGGGCAACGGTATTTTCA
Source organism: Acidobacteriota bacterium (assembly GCA_043755595.1). Taxonomy (GTDB): domain Bacteria; phylum Acidobacteriota; class Terriglobia; order Bryobacterales; family Bryobacteraceae; genus VFZP01. The sequence goes on from JAYUSQ010000115.1 coordinate 3,779, forward strand.
CTAGTGGGCAGAGCATCGGCGCTCTCACCGCGCCGGCCATTATTCTTACCGTCGCGGCGTGGGCGGGTTGGCGCTCAGCTTTTGTCGCGGTAGGCTTGATCGGCGTGGTTTGGTTTGCGGTCTGGGTTTGGTTCTCACGCCGCCCCGAATTCGCTCCGGTCTGGCAACCGGCGATTGCATCGACGAGGCCGGTTTCAGAGGGTTACAAGGAAGTGATCCGCTCGCCGAAATTCTGGTGCGTGTTGGCGATTACATGCACCGTAAACCCCACACTATACTTCAACGTCAACTGGCTGCCCACCTACTTCAATCAGGAGCGGGGCATGGCGGCGGGCTCCAGCGAGATGCGTTGGATCCTCACTTTGATCTTCCTCGGTCTCGATCTCGGCTACCTGACGTTTGGCTTTGCAGCGATGCGGCTACCTCGTATTGCGATCTTCTCGGTTGCCACGGCGCTTGTCTCAGTTGCCGCGCTAGTGCCCTGGGCCGACCGCAACCAAATGGTTGCATTGCTTGTGGTCTCAAACTTTGGCATCGGCATGTGCATGTCGATGTTCCTCACCCTCACGCAGGAAGTTTCGAAGACCGCCGTCTCAACCGCCATGGGCATGTTGGGCGGCATGGGATCGTTGGCCGGCGCCGTACTGATGTGGCTGGTCGGCATCGTTACCCAACGGACGCACTCATTCTCTGGCCCTTTTATCGCAATCGCCGGCGCGATGATGATCGCCTGGACAGCGGGCCTGATCTCCACTCGATTGTCGGCGCGCGCCTCATGACTCTCGTCGCCGTAGGATCCAGTAATCCAGTGAAGATCGCCGCCGCCCGTGAGGGATTTAGCGACTTGTTCGGGTCTGTGGAAGTCATCGGGGTAGACGCCGCATCCGAGGTTCGGCCGCAACCATTGGGCGATGAGGAGACCATTCGCGGGGCAGCGAATCGTGCCAACTCCGCGTTGGCCACCGTGCCCGATGCCAAGTTCGCGGTAGGGCTCGAAGGCGGTGTCGTCGAAGTCGGCGGCTCTCTCTATTGCTGCGCCTGGTGCGCCGTCACCGATCGCTCCGGCCGCGTGGGCCTGGCTTCCACCGGATGCTGTGAATTGCCGCCGCCCGTTGCGGAGTTGATCCGCAATGGCATGGAGCTTGGCGAGGCCGATGACATCGTCTTCGGCCGCGTGAATTCGAAACAGGGCGAAGGAGCAGTCGGCCTGCTCACGCGCGGCCGAATCGACCGCACATCTTTTTACGCTCCTGCGGTCACCATGGCGCTGGTGCGGTTTCTTAACGCTGAGGTGTTTGAACGGCGGCAGCGGCCGTCGCCGTAGCGGGCCGAGTGGCGAGAATCAGGCTCGAAGGACGCCGCCACGCGCCATACCCGAGTTGTAGACCAAGCGCTGTCACTTTGGCCGGGTCGTCGAAAGCCTTGGCGAGATCGGCCTGATACCAGGTCTTGAAAGGTTTGTCGGGCGCGCTGTACTTGCCGAACAATCTCACTTCCCATTGCGGCGCCTTGAAGTACTTGTACGGTATTCCGGTATCGTCTTCCACGATCGTGCGGCTGGTTTCGAGAATTTGAGTGCGCAACGCTCCCATGCCGGGCCAATGCATGATGAACTGCGCCGACTTGATGAGTGTGTCCGGTTGGCCGAGGCTCAAGAGAAAACGCGAAAAGCCAGGCTTGGTCTTGAACTTCTCGTCCAATTCCTTCGAGAAGTAGTAGATCTTTTGCGAATCGCCATCGGCGCCTTTGCGGACCGTGACTTCCACGCCCATCGGCTTGATCGGTTTCCCCTTGGCGTTGAGCTCGGGTGCGGCTGACCGGTCGATTTCGACGAAGGCGCCTTCTTCGGTCAGATTGCCGTGGCGGATTCCTTCGATCGCATAGCCCGATCGCGCCAGCAATAGGCAGATCGGTTCCAGCAACCCATCGGCGACGCGCCCACGGAACTGAGCATCCATTTCACTGGTGACGAAAAAGCTGCGTTTGAAGATCGATCGCACGCCTGTCGTCCACGCCTTCACTTCATTCACCATGTCGGCCGGCTTAAACGTTTCCGGCGTCGGCAAGTTGCCAGCCGGTTCCAGACCAACCATGACATAGGTTTTGCGGCCCGGATAGAAACCCGTCATATAGAGGACGTCGGGGCCGCTGAAAGGATAAAAAACAAAGGAGCCCTTCGGCTGAATTGGCGCGAGTTCCTTCTGCTCAAAAACGGCCATCGGCTCAGCTTGACTCTTCTGAAACGTTGCCCAGGTTTCCTCGAAACCTTTCGCGTACGCTTGCCATTCCGGCATCTTCTCTAATGCTTCGAGCGGACTGCCCGGTCTACCCTTGAGGCCGGCGATAAAGCGGGCCGTATCATTCTGGGCAATTGCCGCCGACGAGAGCGGACGTTCTACCGCGGCCGCCGCCTGAGCGGCGGGTTTAGCAGGCGGAGCCGCTGAGCCACAGGCGCAAAGTAGCAGGATTGGCGAAAGAATCGCGTAAGCCACCTGCGGGTGTTGAGGGCGAATAACAGCTTGCATTTTGTTGTTGGTTTGAGGAACTATTTTAGCGGTTGGCCGACAGTGCGACCAGCTCAACCTTAACTTGGGCCGAACCCGCCTTCATGAAATCCAGTTGCTCGGCAGCGCTGCGGCTTACGCTCACCACTTTGTTGGAAGAGGTGGAGATCCGGTCGACCACGCGAACTTCCACCGCACGGCCATTGGCGGTGTTGGTGACGCGGATGATAGACCCGAACGGATAAAGAGCATGCGCCCCGGTGAGGGTGTCGCTATCTAGCTCTTCGCCGCTCGCCGACTTGCGGCCGCTGGCGGAGCGAGAAAAGTAGACCGCTTCACCTATCTCGGCTGTGCCGAGCTTAAACTCCGGATTGTTGGACGTCGTAGTGAGCTTCGATGGGTTGCGCGAACGGTTTGGAACGGGCGACGGCTTGTCGTCTTGAGCCGTGAGGGTCATCGCGAAAACCGCTATGGGTAAAATCGCTTTCATTACCGCTTAGCTCCTGCTGGCAGGGAAACCCGCACCAGGGGAACGCCGCCTGCATCCTGTTTGGGAGCTGCTGCTGCTGCATGCAACGGGCATTCACCACGTGGTTCACGGCCGGAAAGAAATTGCGCGCTGCGGCGTGATGGGCAGTTGGGGCCGGCGGGTCTGCCGGACTCCGGATCGATGTTGATGGTAATAACTCCCGTCGGCGCGGTGTCGAACGGCCTGGCGAAATACTTCGACTGCGCGGCGGCCTTCTTCATGAAGTCGGTCCAGATCGGCAGCGCCGATTGCGCACCTTCCAGTTCAAGCTCCCGGTTGTCGTCAAAGCCAACCCAGACCACGCATAACAGATCGCTCATGAAACCGGCGAACCAGCCATCGCGCGACGTGCCGGTTTTGCCGGCTGCAGGGGCGGTCAATCCGCGTGCACGTGCGCCAGCGCCGGTGCCGCTACGGATCACTTCCTGTAACATATCGAGCATCAAAAACGAGACTTTCGGCTCCAGCGCACGCCGCTGTTCCGGTTCATCCTTAATTTCATCTTCGCCGCCCGCGGCCGAACGCACAGTGTTGATGAAGCGCGGCTTCGTATAAACACCATTGTTGGCGAACATCGTATAGGCGCCAGCCATCTCCAACGGTGTCGTTATGTAAGATCCCAACGCCATCGCAGGCGTAGCCAGAATGTCCTGGTTGAGACCGGCTTTGCGAGCCAGATCCACCACGCGGCTGTAGCCGATTTCTTCGGCGAGACTGACAGTGGCGACATTGAGCGACATCGCCAGCGCCTGACGAAGCGAAACCTCGCCCATATAGTGATCTTTGTAGTTCCCGGGCTCATAATCCTGCCGGTTGAACCGGAACAGCTTCGGTTCGTCCATGATCATGCTATCCGGACTGATCGGCTCCGGCCGGCTCTTGACGCGCACATTCAACGCCGCCGCATAAACCAGTGGTTTAAAGATCGACCCCGGCTGGCGCTTCGAAAGCAGGTGATTCAATTGGCTGGAGGCATAACTCCGTCCGCCTACCGCCGCCTTAATCTCGCCTGTCCGAGGATCCAGCGCAATCAATGCCGCCTGCGCCGGAGGCAGCTTATCCATCTTCCGGCCGAAGCGAGCCCGCAGGGTCTTGTCGACCTCCAGCATGCCTTTCGAAACAGCCTCTAGCGCGGCGCCTTGCAGCCCCATATCGAGCGTTGTATAGATCCGGTAGGCAGCGTCATCCGACATCCTGTCGCCCAGCCGTGTTTCCAGTTCCTGACTGGCAAGCGCGAGGAAGTAGGGCGATTCACCCCAATCCGAACTGCCAGCTTTCAACCCGAGCGGCGCCTTGACCGCTTCGTCGTGCTCCGCCTTGGTGATGTACTCGTTCGTCAGCATCAACCCAAGAATCAGGTTACGGCGGGCCAGCGCGCGTTCCGGGTGGCGATGGGGAACAAAATAACTCGGTCGCTGCACGATCCCGGCCAAGAGCGCAGCCTCGGGCAGCGTCAACAACTCAATGTCTTTGCTGAAGTAGACCCGCGCCGCCTGTCCAAAACCGTGAATGCTAAAGGTCTCATGCTGCCCAAGGTAAATCCCGTTGCAGTAGTGCTCGAAAATTTCCTTCTTGGTGAGCTTGGCCTCAAGCGTCAGCGTGATGAGCGACTCGGTGACTTTGCGCTTCCAGTTCTTGTCCTTGGAAAGCCACAACGTTCGCGCCAATTGCATCGTCACAGTGGAACCGCCCTGCGAGCGGCGGCCCGTGCGGAAGTTGACGTAAACCGCTTTGACAACCCGCAGCGGATCAAAACCCCAGTGCGAGAAGAAATGTTTATCCTCGGCCGACAGCAGCGCGTTGACCATTACCTTCGGGATCGCTTCAAAGCTCACCATCCGGCGCTTCTCACGGCTCCCTCCGGAGATGTTGGCAATCAACTGCGGCTCAAGCATGTACTCGGGGACGGTGACGTTGTTATTGAGCGTCACAATCCGTTCGATTTTTCCGTTGGCGAATTTTACCTGTGCCGGTTCGCGCTTGAAATAAGATTCGGGGCCAGGCTGGATCTCAAGCGTATCCCCGGTGAGCTTGTAGTAGCCGACCGGGTTGTCTCCCGATTCGGTGTATCCGCCCTGCCGCAATTCCGACATCACCGGGCCCGGGGCTAACCCATCGCCGCGGACAATCACGCGCGGCGCTGCATAGAAATTCGACGTGTTCGCGTATGGGCCCTGAAGCAGCTTCTCGTCAACCAGCCGCGAAAAGCGGTAGCCGACGTAGATCACGGGCAGAAGGACGGCCAGCGCTGAGGCAATCCAAATTCGCTGCCGAGGGGTAAGGCCCTTGGCTCGTTCGACGAGGATATGCAGGAACCGGGTCACTTCTCAATATGATGGCAGACCGCACGGTTCGCTGCCAAGGGTCGCGACGGCGAATGGCTGTCCCTCCCCTACGGAGGGTATGAGGACGCTGACGGTACTGCAATTGAGGGCACACGCGTGGACCGTCGTCAGTTTGACGAATTGAGCCAGAAAATCGTTTTAGGCCGAATGCGATACTGTATCCGGGTAAGCGAGTTTCACACGTGCCCAGTTCTATTCGCTCGGGAATTTTTCAATCCACCGACGGTGACAAAAGAATCTTGAAGAGTTTTGTAACGGTAAGCACACTGTAGTCACGACACTCCTGAACGGTGCGCGCGCGGAAAAACGCGGGGCCACCGATCTGTTATTGTTACGGAGGTAACGTGGCTATTTCTATTCATTCCAAGATCCGGTCCAAACTGGATCTGATCGCAACCATAAACCCGGCGGTGTGGGACGTGAACCCACCCCTGTTCTTTCCCTTCTCCAACGCGCATGTGGAGTTGATGGTGGCCGACACGTTGAAGGGCGCCGCGCCGGCGATCTCCAACAAGGCGCTTGCGCGTAGAGCCGGCGAGTTATCCAAAAAGATGGCAGGCGCCGCCACAACGGCGATGACCGCGAGTTGGGAGCCGGGTGACGATATCTGCCCGCCCTGGCCGTGGCCCTGGCCGGGTCCGTGGCCGGGCCCGTGGCAAGAGACGATTAACCCGCGTCCCGAGCCCTGGAAAGAAGTGGGAGCGGCGGTCCAGATCGACATCGCCCATTCTCTGGTGAAACTGTCATCGCTGACGACCAACAAGGAGTTCAACAAAGAACTGAAGTCGCTCGCCAGCGAAATCGCGGCGGACGCAGCCGCGTCGTTGGCCGATGACTTTGCCCGCAACGCGAGCGCGCCGCGTAAGGCTTTCAAACGCTAGGCTAGGCAACGAAAAAGGCGCTTGTTCTTGGCGAACTGCCCAAACACAAGCGCCTTCTTTTATCCGTCGAAGTTAGAACTGCAGCCGCAGAACCATGAGTATGTGCGAGTTCGACGTACCTACGTCGGAGAACGACCCGCGTGTACCAAAGCCCCGCCCGAAAGCGAGAGGGTTGGTCGTGTTGAAGCTCGCCGCCGGGTTGCTGTAGTTAGGTTGCTTCTTCGGAAAGAAGTTATTGGCGTCGAGGCGGGCCTGGATGCGCACCTTTTCGGTGAGCCTCCACCACTTGGCCAGCGACAATTGCGTCCAGTTTAGTCCTGGCCCTTCAAACGTGTTGCGGCCAAGATTTCCTGCCGTAAAGGCCGCCGGGTAAGCGAAGGAGCCGAACTTCAGATAAGGATTCTGCGCCTGTGTGGGAAAGCGATTGGCGCCGATCGTCCAGTTGCCGTTGACCGCCTCTTCGTTCGTCGTCAGGATGTTCGGCCGCGATTCACCGGGCAAATAACGGTTGGCGCTGCCCCCGAAATTAGCCGTGAAGGGCTGGCCCGATTGGAATGTCTGAGTCCACGTCAGCTCCCACCCGCCCAAGACATGATCGGCCGCGCCGCCAGCGTTCAGAAACTTACTCCCCTGGCCAAAAGGCAGCTCATAGCTCATCACGCTGACGAAACGATTCCGGATGTCGGTGCTGCTGCGCCCTTTCTCCGCCGTGGGGACTGTGGTGCGCATTGAGCTGGTGCCGGCGTTTTCGAAATGGCGCTCCCACCCTGCCAGCCAGAACGTCTTGTCGCGCCCGTTATAAAGTCTCGGCAACAAGACCGGGCCGTTGAACAAGAACGTCGTCTCGTGATAAGTGAACGGGTTGGTGCGCGGCAATTGCTCCAGGTAATTGCGATGGATCATCTGCCGGCTGATGTAGCGATTTTCCGCGGACCCATGAAACTGATTGCCGCCCGACTTGAACACGATCGACATCAGGCCGCCGGCCGAATGGCCCAACTCCGCCGGAGCGCCCGTGGTGTAGAGCTTCACTTCCTCAAATGCGTCTTGCGTGGTCGAGATCTGCGCGTCCGTACCGTTGGTGGCCCCGATGCCGGGTTCCTTGCCGTTGATCCCGTCCACGGTGTAGCCCATCGCGCGGGCTCTTTGCCCGAGCACGGTGAAGCCGCCGATGGCATTGGCGCCCGGCATATAAAACATGATTCGGATCGCGCGTTTCTGCGTGAGCGGGACCTTCACCAACATATCGCCATCCAACACCTGACCCGAACCCGACGTTTCAGTCTCCAGCAACGGCGGCGCGCCGCTGACGTTGACGCTCTCGGTCGCCGGGCCGACTTCAAGCTGCAGGTCGAGCCGTGGCACCTCACCGGTGCGCAAGACAATCCCCTCGCGAATCAGCCGCTTGAAGCCCGGCGCTTCGACCGTAACGCGCTAAGAGCCCGGTTGGAGGTAGGGCAAATAGTAGGAGCCTTCTGGCGTAGTGACAGATTCGGTAAGGAACGAATTTGCAATGTTGAGGGCCGATACCTTTGCCCCAACAATTAGAGCGCCGGTCGAATCGGCTACATTGCCCACCAGTGTGGCCGTACCTGCGGTTTGAGCGTTGAGGCAAAACGCATGACTTCATCACATTCGACCCGGTTTCGTCAAGTTGCCTTGACAGTTGGCCTTCGCTGGCCTCAGAGAGTTGATACCATGCTCGTCGTGACCTCAAAGTTCTTCCGGCTCGTTCTCCTCGCGGCGGTGACCTGTGGCGCGTTCGGCGCGCAGGCCGCGCGACCCCGCATTACCGGCGTCGCCCACATCGCAATCTTCTCCAGCGACATCGCCAAGGCTCGCGATTTCTATACGGCCCTCCTCGGCTACGAGGAACCCTTCCTCCTGAGTAGTCCCCCGAATAAGCTGGACCTGACGTTTGTCAAAATCAACGAGCGGCAATACATCGAAATTTTTCCCGAGAAGGAAGCGGGCTCGGATCGGCTCAATCACATCTCCGTGGAGACCGACGACATCGAAGGGATGCGCACGTACCTCGCCTCGCGCGGCGTGCCGGTGCCCGCGAAAGCGGGGCGCGCGCGGATTGGCAATCTGTCCTTCAATGTGAAGGACCCCGATGGCCACACGGTCGAGTTCGTGCAGTATATGCCCGAAGGCTGGACCATCCGCGAGCAAGGAAAATTCCTGGGCAAAAACCGTGTTTCCGACCGGATGGCGCACCTCGGGATTCTCGTCGGCAACCTCGCCGCGTCGCAGAAGTTCTACGGCGATATCCTGGGCTTCAAAGAATTCTGGCGTGGCACGCGCGATCCCAAGCAGTTGAGCTGGGTCAACATGCAGGTGCCCGATGGCGACGACTATATCGAGTTCATGCTCTATAAAGATCTGCCCGCCCCGGACAAGCGAGGCACTCAACATCATCTTTGCCTCTTCGTACCTGATATCGAAAAGTCGCTCGCCGCCATCGAAGCCCTCCCGGCGCGCAAAGGCTACACCCGGCCGATGGAGATCCGCACCGGCGTCAACCGCAAGCGCCAATTGAATCTCTTCGACCACGACGGCACGCGCGTTGAGTTGATGGAGCCCCACACCATCGACGGCAAACCGACACCGTCTTCCGACGCCCCTCCTCCGCGATAGAACAAAATGCACGAGCCCAAAAACCCGCCTCCCAATCTTCATTCTTCGACGCAGGTGATTTCTCGCGGCTATGATCCGGCGCTGTCGCTCGGGTCCGCGCGCCCTGCCGTGTTTCGCTCCTCGACGTACGTCTTCCCGTCGCCGGAAGCCGCCGAGCGCGCTTTCTCGGTCGCCACCGGACGCTCCCGCGCGGCCCAAGGCGAAAGCATGCCGCTGATCTACGCCCGGCTGAATCACCCGAACGCGGAGATTCTTGAGGATCATCTGACGCCGATCGAGGCGGGCGCCCAGGCAGCCGCCGTCTTCAACTCCGGGATGGCGGCTATCATGACCGCTCTCTGCACGTTCTGCAAACCCGGTGACCATCTCATCTACACCGTGCCCCTGTACGGCGGCACCCAACATCTGATTCACGAATTCCTGGAACCCTTCGGCATTAAAGGAACAGCCGTTCCGGCCGGTGAGATCGCGGAATTGGACAGCGCCATGCGGGGGACGCCAAACGTGAGCGCCGTTCTGATTGAGACGCCGGCCAATCCCACCATGCGCATGACCGATATCCGCCGCGCCGCCACCACCGCTCGCTCATTGCCGCAGCGCCCGCTGGTAATGGTGGACAACACCTTTCTCGGGCCCACGTTTCAGCATCCGCTGCAGTGCGGCGCCGATCTGGTGCTCTACTCGGCCACGAAGTATCTCTCCGGCTTTTCGGACCTGCTCGCAGGCGCGGCCCTGGCGGCCGACCCGGCCCTGATCGGCAAGATGAAAGCGCGCCGGATCATCTTCGGCAACATTCTTCCACCCGACGAATGCTGGATGCTCGATGGCCGTTTACCCACGGTCACGCTGCGCATGAACCGCTCTTCGAAGAACGCCCAGCGGATCGCCGAGAAACTGGCGCGGCATCCCAAGGTGCAGCACGTCTACTATCCAAGCCTTTTCGACGACCCGGAACAGATGCGCATTCGCGAAGCGCAATGCGATTATCCCGGCGGGCTGTTCGCGCTGGAACTGGCCGGCGGCAAGCGCGCCGCGTTTGACTTCCTGCGCCACCTCCAACTCACCCACAACGCGGTGTCGCTGGGCGGTGTTGAGTCGCTAGCCTGCCACCCGAAAACCACCACACATTCGCCGCTCTCGGCGGAAGAGCGACAAGCGGCCGGCATTACCGATGGACTGGTGCGCGTTTCGGTCGGCATCGAAGACTGGCGCGATTTGCTCGCGGATTTTGAGCAAGCGCTCGACAAGCTGTAAACTCAAAGGTTCGCATGAGCAACCTCACCAACTACACGGATTTATCGGGCCGCGTTGCGGTCGTCATCGGCGGGACGTCGGGCTTGGGCCGCGTCATGGCTATGGGTTTCGCCAAGGCGGGCGCGGACGTCGTCGTCACCGGCCGGCGCGCGAATTTGATCGACGAAATCGCCGGCGAAATTGAAGCGCTGGGACGCCGCACGATTCGCAAGGTCGCCGACGTGATGGACCGCGACGCGCTGGAGGCTCTCCGCGATGAAGCAGTGGCGAAGCTCGGTAGCGTCGACATACTCCTCAACGCCGCTGGCAAGACCAAACGCCGGCCCACGCTGGAGGTGCCGGTAGAAGAATGGCGCGACATCATGGACACCAACGTCACCGGTATGCTGATCGCATGCCAGGTGTTCCACCCCGCGCTCAAGGCGTCCAAACACGGCGGACGGTTGATCAACATCGCCTCGCTCAGCTCGTTTGTCAGCCTCAACGAAGTGGCTGCCTACGCAGCGTCGAAATCCGCCGTATTGTCCCTAACCAAGAGCTTGGCGATTGAGTGGTCCAAGGAAGGCATCAACGTCAACGCGATCGCGCCCGGCGTGTTTCGGACGGACCTGAATGCCGCGCTTCTCGATGGCACCGATCGCGGCCGCGAGTTCCTCCTCCGCACGCCGATGAAGCGCTTTGGTAAGCCCGAAGAGTTAGTTGGGGCCGCCGTTCTATTGGCGTCTGGCGCGGCCAGTTTCATCACCGGACAGTGTATTGCCGTCGATGGCGGCTTCCTCTGCTCGGGCGTCAACAGCTAAGAGAGGCTCATGCTGGCGGGCCCGTTTGGCTGAGTGGCTGCGTCAACGGCTCGACAAGCCCTGGAGAGTTGCCGAAACCGTTTACTTTAGCGGTTGCGTCAGCGGAATTGAATTGGTATATTTACCCGATCAGACCAGGGAGGTCTTTAGAGCAAGTTATGAAGCTATCGAAGCGCATCTTGAAATTCGCCGCAGGGTTGCTGGCCGTCGGTTTGACGGCCGCCTGGGCGCAAACCACCAACGCGACACTTCTAGGAACAGTGACCGATCAACAGGGGGCTGCCACTGTTGGAGCGGCAATCTCGGTGAAAAACAAAGCCACCGGTGTCGTCCGCGAAGTACAAACCGACTCCTCGGGCAATTATCGGGTGTTTCCGCTCAATCCGGGCGTATATGATGTGACAGCGTCGTTGGCTGGCTTCAAGACGAAAATCGCCAATGGCGTCATCGTCGAAGTGGCTTCGACCGTCAAAGCCGATTTTTCGCTTGACGTCGGCCAGATTACCGAGAGCGTGGAAGTATCGGCGTCGGCTACGATTCTTCAGACGCAAGACGCATCGGTCGGCGGCACGGTGACGGAAGCTGAGCTGAAGCGGCTACCGGTTAACGGTCGAAACTATACGCGCTTGATCATGCTGATGCCGGGCACCAGCGATATGGGCGGCAGCCAGACGCGCGGCACTTTCTCGGGCACGCAGTTGATCTCCGTCAATGGCCAGCGCCGTCAGGATAATAACTTCACTGTCGACGGCGTGGACAACAACTTCATGATGATGAATTCGCCGGGTGCCTCGCCGCCGATGGATTCCATCCAGGAGTTCCGCGTCTTGAACAATACGTCGGCCGAGTTTGGACGTTCGGCGGGCGCCAACGTTAACATCGCGATCAAAAGCGGCACGCGGGATCTGCATGGCAGCGTCTACGAATATTTCCGCAACGACAAACTCGATGCCAACGATTTCTTCCAGAACCGGCTGGCGCCGGGTGCTACGCGCTTCAAGGACAACAAGGTGCCGTTCCGTCAGAACCAATACGGGTTCGCACTCGGCGGTCCGGCCTTCATTCCAAAGCTTTACAATGGCCGCGACAAGACCTTTTGGTTCTTCAACTGGGAAGGCTTCAACAGCCGCCGTGGCCGGACCGCGCTTTCGACTACGCCGCTGGAGTCGCAACGCGCTGGTGATTTCTCGGCTTCCGGACGCAACATCTATGACCCGCTGCAATCGACGCAGACCGCGCAGGGTCTGGTGCGGCAGCCGTTTGCCGGCAACCGGATTCCGGCGTCGCGGATCAACCCCGGCATCAAGTTTTTCATCGATACGATGATGCCGATTCCGAACCAGCCCGGTCAAAACAATAACTATGTTAACGGCGAGGGTGGCAAGAACGACCGGTCACTCTGGAATGTCCGGGCCGATCACACGTTCAATTCCTCCAACAACGTGTTCTTCCGTTACAGCTTCCAGAATGTCAGCGACTTCGTTCCGAATGCCAATCCAAGCCTGTATCGCGAGCAGCGTTTCGACGCGCGGACGATGGCGGCGGCCTGGAACCACATCTTCAATCCAAGCTCCGTGCTCGAAGTGAAGTTCGGCTACAACAATCCGCGGAACCCCGGCCAGGACTACAACCGCAAGATCACGCGCGGAGATTTTATCGACAAAAGCGGCATCAAGATGTACCAGCGCGATGTCTTCTCCAATCCGATCCCGTCGTTGTCTGCCGTCGGCGAGTTCGGCGCGGGCGGCGGCGGCGACTTGACACTCGACAAAGTCTTTCAAGGCATCGTCAATTATTCGAAGCTCATTGGCAAACATTCGCTGAAGATGGGTATCAACTACCAGCACCGCCACTTCTTCACCAACACGTCGAACCCGATGAACGGCAACGGCGATTTCGACCGGCGTCTCACCAACTCGGCCACGGACAACCTGTCAGGTCATAGTTTTGCCACGATGCTTCTGGGCTTCCCCACTGAGATCCGGCGCGGCACCGGCAACACGCTCACGCAAGGACGAATCTTTGCACGCAATTTGTACTTCCAGGACGACTGGCGCGTCAGCAGCAAGCTGACCGTGAATCTGGGCCTGCGGTATGAGTACCAGAATCCGCCGTACGACAAGACCGATCGACTCGGCAACCTTTGGGTGCGGCGCGACGCGACAACCGGTAAGTACAGCGGCACACTGCTGTGGGCCACCACCAATCCCGAGATTGACCCCATCACAGCGCAACGCAATTCGCCCGCGAAACTGGAAGGCACGACGCGAGGCCTGATGAAACAGGACTTCAACAACTTCGCACCGCGCATCGGCATCGCCTACCAATTGATGCCGAAGACCGTCATCCGCACGGGCTACGGTATCTTCTACAATTCAACCTTTGTGCAGGAACTGCAGGATCTCCGCAAGTTTTGGCCCTTCACGGTGCAACAGGTATTCGTGGCGAACACCGGCCTGACACCGGATCTTTCCATCACCGATGCCGGCCCGTCCTTCAGCAACACGTCGGCCATCGGCGGCTGGCCGCAGAATCCGAACAACCGCACCCCTTACTCGCAACAATGGAACTTCACGATCCAGCAGCAATTGATCGGCGACATGAGCCTGGAAGTGGCCTATGTCGGAACCTCGAACAAGAAACAGGTTGGATACACTGCGCTGAACGCGGCCTTGAAGCCGGGACCGGGCGACGTGCAACCGCGCCGTCTGCTGCCCGAGTATGCCGACCTCGATGGCGGTTCGAACGAATATGGCTCGAATTATCATGCCTTCCAGGCCGAGCTAACCAAGCGCTTCTCGCGCGGCTTCCAGATCAACATGAACTACACCTGGGGCCGCTCGATGGACGACCAGTCTTCGCTCGCCGAATGGAAGACTCAGGATCCGTTCAACAAGCGGGCTGATTATTCGCGGTCTTCAATCGATCTGCGTCACATCTTCCAACTCGCTTACGTCTGGGAATTGCCATTCGGTAAGGGCAAGTCTCACGGCGCCAATTGGTCGCGCCCGCTTGACGCGGCGATCGGCGGATGGGCACTGCAGGGCATCACTCGCATCCAGTCCGGCGCGCCGATCAATGTCGTCGTCGGTCAGGACCGCGCAAACGTCGGCCGCACTTACCAGCGCCCCAACGTTGTGCAGAATCCGAATATCGGCGGCTTCTCGGGACGGAATGTCGACGCCACCTGGTTCGACACGTCCGCTTTCCAACTGCAGCCCATCTACACGTACGGCAGCGCTGGTGCGTTTATCGTACAGGCCGATGGCCGCAACACCTGGGACGTCGCGCTCGAAAAGTCGTTCCGGTTTGACGAGCACAAACGCCTGGAAGTTCACGCGGAAATGTTCAATCTTCCCAACCACGTGAACTTCGGGAATCCGCAAGGCAATTTTGCGTCCAGCGCATTCGGCAAGGTGACCAGCGCCACGTCGGCGCGGCAGATCCAAATCGGTCTGCGGTTCGCGTTCTAAATCGCCCGCAAAACAACGGAGGCTGCCCGGGTAAGTCCCCGGGCCGCCTCCGTTTTCATTTTACGAACCGGTCCATCCACGCCACGGTGCGCTGTGCTGCATCGACACGATGCTTTGGTTCAGTGGAACTGTGGCCCTCGCGCGGGTAGCGCACGAGAATCGCTTCGACGCCTCGCATCCGCAAGGCGGTGTACATCTCTTCGGCCTGCGTGATGTGAACGTCGTTGTCGTTCTCGCCATGCAGAAACATCGTGGGCGTACGAACGTTCTTCACGTAGCGCAATGGTGACCAACGCCAGAGGGCGTCGAAGTTGGAGCCATCCCATGGAAAGCCATTGAATTCGGCGTGGACCAGATCCTGATAGAGCGACGTGGCGTAAAAGCTGATGTTGTTGGAAAGGCTGGCCACCGCGACCGCGGCTTTGAACCGCGGTGTTTGGGTGACGATCCAATTTGTCATGAACCCTCCGTAGCTGGCGCCAGTAACGCCGAGGCGCGTCGAGTCTATACGCGTGGAGTATTTCTTCAAAACGAAGTCGAGGCCGGCCATCAGGTCTTTATAATCGCCTCCGCCCCAATTGCCGATGCTGCCATCGGAAAAACGTTGCCCGTAGCCGCTTGAACCGCGTGGATTGATCGCAATCGTGGTGTAACCGCGCGAGGCGTAGTAGTGGAAGGCCGCATTGAAGGCGAATCCGAAGCCGCCGTGAGGGCCACCGTGAATTGAGAGAATTGCCGGAGCCTTCGCATTTGCAGATGTCGATTTGGGCCAGTAGATCCAGCCTTGCACGCGGACGCCGTCGAAGCTGGGGAACCAAAATGATTCGGAGGTTGCGATGTCCCACTCCGCAGTGACGTCGCGATTGAGGTGTGTGAGCGCTTCGGCGCCACGCGTTACTTCGGCTGGCCGGGCAGGCGTGCTTTCAACGGTTGTCAGCTGGCCGTCTGCGCCCGCGTGGTGCCAGGTGGCTTGCGAGTCGCGCGAGCCAAGGGCCTCGGCTAGGCCGCCGCCAGCGGCGCTCACACGATACACCGAGGTACGGCCGCGATCGCCAGCGAGATAGTACACATGCGCGCCATCGCTTGACCAGTGCGGCGATGAACTCCGTCTGTCCTGCGAGCGATTGAGTTCGCGCGGGGCGCCGGAACCGGAGAACGGAACCGTCCAGATATGCGTGTCTTCGGCAACGCTATCGATGGTGGTGAGGCGGCGCGCGGTGGCGGCGTAAACGATGGAGCGGCCATCGGGCGAAACCGCCGGCGTCATCTCTACGCCCACCGTTTTGGTGATCTGGCGGACTGCGCCGGAAGCTGCGCTCACCGCATAAATGTCGTAGTTGAGAATGGCATCGGGATCCTTACCGCGGTTGGAGAGGAAGACGATCTCTCCGGCGGCGGGACCGGCGCCCCAGGCGATCGAATGCTCGTCGAATTCTCCGGCGGCGATGGCGCGCGGCGCAGCGCCTTCGGCCACCTTGACGATGTGGATGTGCGAGCGGCGGTTGTCGGAAAGCGCGGTGCGAGTCTTGTAGAGTATGCGCGTGATGACGACGGGATCGGCGGTTGCAGGCGCGGGCTCCAGCGTGCCGGCGAAGGCAATCGAGCCGCCATCCGGCGACCAGGCCATGGATGCGCCCTGATGCGCCAGATACGCGTTGGAGCGCTCGGCATCGCAAACTTTGCCGATGTTTGAGACGAATAAAGAGCGCTTGCCGTTATCGGTTGCAAAGTAGGCAAAGCGCGATCCGTCTGGAGACCAGACGAAGGCGCCGGGATTTTTGCCGGGTACGGTCAAAGCCGCGCCGTCGAGCGTGAGGATTCGCTCTTCGCCGCGTGTGGCTGCCACTAACGTCTTGCCGCCTGGCGATACGGCGGCTTCGTAGGTCCATAGCTTCACCAGATCTTCGGCGGTGACCGGGCGCGCTCCGGCCGGATTGGCGGAAACCGCGAAGCAAAACCAGACAAGCATTGAGCGGCACATTCTTATACTCTAGAGAATTACCCTACAAGGAGTCTCGATCCACCGTGAAATGGTTTGACTACGCGGCCCCGGCCACGCTTGACGAAGCGTTGCGCCTTTACGCCGATAATCCCAAAGCGCTGCTGCTGGCCGGCGGCACCGATCTTCTCGTGCAAATGCGCGCTGGCCGAAAACAGACTGGTCTCGTCATCGACGTCAAGAAAGTCTCAGAGTTGAACGCGCTCGAGTACGACGGAGCGGCAGGGTTGACCCTGGGCGCTTCGGTGGCCTGCTATCGCGTCTATGGCAGCGCTGTTGTGCGCGAGCGGGTGCCTGCGCTGGCCGAGACTGCCTCGATCATCGGCGGCACCCAGATTCAAGGGCGCGCCTCAATTGGCGGCAACCTCTGCAACGCCGCGCCCAGCGCCGACGCCGTGCCGCTGTTGATCGCGTTGGGAGCCACGTGCCGGGTCGCGAACAGCGCGGGCCGGCGGCAGTTGGCGGTGGAGGATTTCTGTGTCGCGCCGGGCAAGAATGCTTTGCAGCCCGGTGAGCTGCTGGTGTCGATTCAGATTCCGGCTGCGGCCGCGCAATCGGGCGCGCACTATCTTCGCTTCATTCCGCGCAACGAAATGGATATCGCCGTGGTAGGAGTAGGAGTGCAAGTAGCGCTCGACAATGGGACGTTCCGCTCGGCTCGCATCGCGCTGGCCAGCGTGGCGCCGACACCAGTGTTCGCCAAAGCGGCCGGCGATTCGCTGACAGGAAAGCCGGTCAATGCCGACTCGATCGCTGCTGCCGCCGAACTGGCGCGCGCCGCAGCTTCGCCTATAACCGACATGCGTGGCACCGCCGAATATCGCAGCCACCTATGCGCCGTTCTGACGCGCCGCGCTCTGGATGCCGCCGTTCGGCAGGCCAAGGGGACTCATTAATATGTCGCACTCAAAAGTACTCGTCAATACGACGATCAATGGCGAGCAGACGGAATTTCTCTGCGAGCCCCGGCAGTCTTTGCTCGAATGTCTACGCGACACGCTGAATCTCACCGGCACGAAGGAAGGCTGCGGCGACGGCAACTGCGGTTCCT
>JAYUSQ010000116.1:0-6281 GCA_043755595.1 Acidobacteriota bacterium
ATGCCCCACTCGGCGCCTGTCAACTCAGCCAGTCTCTTACCGGCCCCATCCATCAATTCATCCATGTGGACATAATGGCGCGAGGCCGCTTCCATCGCCGCCTTCACCTCGGGGAGCGATTGCGACCCCGAAATGATCGTAAACGTGCCTCGGCAGTTAATCAGCGGCCTGACGCCAATCGATTGATAGATGTCTGGCCCGATCCGCAACGCAGCCGCCTGCGCGCGTCCGGAGAAGCGTTGAAAGAGAGCCGTCCAACCGGCAGCGGAAAAAAGCGATCGGCGCAACATAAGAGGATGCTACCAGAGCCGGAGCGCTTCGTCACTGTAAAATGATTTCACTTGCCGGAACTACCAGACATCACCGTTTACCTGGAGGCGCTCTCGGCGCGCACCCTGGGCCAGCGGATCGAGCGGACTCGCATCGGCAGCCCGTTCCTCCTACGCACCATCGAGCCGCCGATTTCGGTTGTTGCAGGCGGCACAGTCACCCGTCTTCAGCGCATCGGCAAGCGCATCGCCGTGGGAACCGACACCGGGTTCTGGGTTGTGATCCATCTGATGATCGCCGGCCGCCTGCACTGGCATTGCGCTCCCAAGCGTCCCAAGGTGGACGGACGCCGCACTTTGGCGGCCTTTGATTTTCCGGCGGGTTCGTTGACGCTCACTGAGGCGGGCACGAAAAAACGCGCGTCGATTCATGTCGTCGCAGGCGAGGCGGGACTCGCGCAACTCGATCCCGGCGGAATCGACGTCCTCAGTAGCTCGGCGTCGGAATTCGCCGCGCGCATGACGCTCCGCAACCACACCCTGAAACGTGCCCTAACCGATCCGCGATTACTAAGCGGGATCGGCAACGCCTACTCAGACGAGATCCTGCATCGCGCGCGCCTGTCGCCGGTCACCCTGACGCAAAAACTGAGCGGAGCCGACATGGCGCGCCTCCACCGCGTAACCATCCAGGTTCTTCAGGAATGGATAACGATTCTCCGCGCCGAAGCCGGGTCCGGCTTCCCCGAAAAAGTGACGGCCTTCCGCAAACAGATGGCCGCGCATGGGCGTTACGGTGAACCTTGCCCTGTCTGCCGGGAAAAGATCCAACGGATCCGTTATGCGGATAACGAAACCAACTACTGCGCCCGCTGTCAGACAGGAGGGAAGCTCCTGGCCGACCGCGGACTATCGCGTTTGCTGGGCGCCGATTGGCCGAAAACGCTCGCGGAACTTGAGGAATTGAAACGCCCCTCAGAAGGCCTTAATCCGGCTTCTTCCGATTCAACTCCTCAGCGAGAATAATCGCTTCGGCCAACTCCTTCATAGTGCGCCGCATACGCCTGGCTTCGCCGCGGAGCCTCAGATACGCTTCCTCTTCCGATAACCCGTGGTTGCGCATCATGATTCCCTTGGCTCGCTCCACCACCTTGCGCGTCTCCAATTCGCGCTTGATTTCCTCTGTCTCTTGGGACAGACGGACATTCTCCTCCACCAGCTTGGCGCGGCTGATGGCGTTGCCCATCTGCTCGCCCACGAATTTCGCTAGCGAAATTTCCTGTTCGGTATGCTCATGCGCCCTCCGATGGTGAACATTCACGACGCCGATCGTTTCGCCGTTAGCGACGATCGGCACCGACAGGAAGGCATCGTAGGTGTCCTCCACCAACCCCGTAAACTTCTTGAACCGGCTGTCTTTGCCCGCCATTGAGGACAGCGCCACCACTGAATTATGTTCGGCCACCCAGCCCGTGATACCTTCGCCGACCTTCATCCGCAAAGAGCCTAATTCCGCCGCATGCGGAAGCTGCGAAGCGCGGAGCACCACCTCCTCGGTGTCCTTTTCAATCAGATACACAAGACAGGCTTCGCAAGAAGTCACTTGCACTGTCAGACCGAGCACCTCCCCGAGCATTTCGTCCAGGCTCAGTTCGGAACTCACGATCTGGCTCACCCGATGAAGCAAGTCCACGGGTGAGTCGATTGGTTGTGTCATTACTGTTCCCACTCTCCTACGGTAAGCTGGGGAAGCTGGGCGGTCCAATCTAAAATTTCTATCGCCGCGATCACGCGAAAGTTCGGGAAACTTTATCATGCGTATTTTCATCCTGATGGCTATCTGTTGCTCGGTGATGACGGGCGCGTTGCAGGCGCAAGACCTCCGCGGCGTGGTCGATATTCACGCGCATAGTGGACCCGACAGCGTGCCGCGATCGATCGATTCGCTCAGTCTGGCGCGGTTGGCGCGCGACAAAGGCTACCGGGGCCTCGTGCTCAAAAATCACTACGAACCTACCGCTGCGCTGGCCGGTTTAACGCGCCGCGAAGCGCCTGGTCTCGCCATCTTCGGCGGCATCGCGCTCAATCTCACGGTGGGCGGCGTTAACCCTGCTGCAGTCGAGCGGATGACACGCGTCGAAGGCGGCTTTGGCAAGATCGTCTGGATGCCGACGTTCGATTCCGAAAATCAGGTGAAGTTTTCGAAAGAGAAGCGGCCATTCGTCCCGGTATCGCGCGATGGCAAGCTCCTGCCTGAGGTCCTGCTCGTGCTCGATTTGATCGCCAAGCATGATCTCGTCCTCGCCACCGGGCACTCGACAGCCGCCGAAGACCTCCTGCTGGTGGAAGAAGCAAGGCGGCGCAAGGTCGGCCGCATCGTCATTACCCACGCCATGCTGGACCCGGTTCGTATGTCCATCGAACAAGCGCGCAAGGCCGCACAACTGGGCGCGTACGTGGAGTTTGTCGGCAACGCCATGGTCGGCTCAACCAAGTCCGTCACTTTCAAAGACTATGCTGCGCTGATGCGCCAGATCGGATTGGACCGCATCATTCTGTCCAGCGATCTTGGGCAGAAAGGCAATCCGCTTCACCCGGACGGCCTGGAACAGATCTTCGCCGGCTTGCGCGGCGCTGGCTTCACCGTCGAAGAAGTTGAGCGAATCGCCAAACGGAACCCCGCGCGGCTGCTTGGGCTTGAGTAATGTTCGCCCGACTCTCGCTCGCCTTCTTGTCGTCCGCCGTCTGGCTTGACGCCACCCCGTCCTGGCTCCGGATTGCCTCGCCGAATTTTGAACTGTTCACCGCCGCTGGCGAAAAGGGTGGGCACCAGTTGTTGGAACGGCTGGAGACGGTCCGTTACGTGTTCCGCGAATCCATCGGTGGCAAGTCTCCTGCCCTGCCGGTCCGAATCTTCCAATTCGCCTCTGAGCGCGACTTCCGTCGATTTGAAGAGCGCGACGCGGTCTGGGGTTTCCATCAAGGCGCGGCCGATCGCGACTATATCGCCGTCTTTGGCTCGACTGAACAAACAGTCCGCGCCGCGCGCCATGAGTACATGCACATCCTCCTCAATCATGGCTCGGCCACTTTGCCGATGTGGCTCGAAGAGGGAACGGCTGAGCTTTACTCGACCGTGGATATGCGCGGCGGCTCCGCCGTCTTCGGCTCTCCCATCATTAACCACGTCCAAGCCTTGGCAAGGTTCGATTGGATTCCAGACGAGCGGTTTTTCGCAACCGGCAAAGACTCAAGCTTCCTCACACACTCGACTCTGGCCGGCATCTTCTATGCACAATCGTGGGCCCTTACCCATATGCTCAACTTCTCGCCCTCCTGGCGCAAACACATGCCTGCATTCGTAGAAGCGATCGATCAGGGCACGCCCGCGTTACTGGCTTTTGAGCCGGCGTTCGGAGCGTCGCCGGAACGGGCGTTGACGGAGCTGCGCAACTACATCAAGGGCGCCCGGTTCGCCACCGCGCTGGTCCCAATGCCCCCAAGGCTAGCCGAATCGATTCCCGTGGCCGAGCCGCTGCGTGAAGAGGCGATCATCCTGGCGCAAGTCGAACTCTTCCTCGCGCTGAGCAAGCCATCGGCCGCGCGGAAAATGCTGGCTTCGTTCAAAGGCGAGCCCACGGCCACGATTGAAACCGCCCGCGGATTGGAAGCGCTCGCCATCAAAGACAACCAGCGCGCCAAGGAACATTTCCTGGCGGCCATGAAGCTAGGCGACACGACAGCCGTCCCTGCCTTTGAGTACGCCATGTTGTTGCGCGATGACCACGCGCCAGACGCCGAAGTCCGTGGACACCTCTCGGAAATCGTCGGCCGGCACCCGGACTTCGCCGAAGCGCATTTCATTTTGGGCCTCATGGCGCAGCGCGAGAATCGCCATCGAGACGCTGTCGCTTCCTTCGAAGAAGCGCTCCGGGTGCTGCCGCGCCAGTCGTCGTTTTGGCACGCGCGGGCAATCTCACATCTGGAGTTGAAACAGCCTGAACTCGCCCGCCGCGCCGTTCTAAGGGCGGCTTCTTCGGCCTCCACACCTGCCCAGTTGGAGATGGCCCAGACGGCGATGAAACTTCTCATAGCCAAAGCGCCAACACCCACAGGCCCGCCGAAACCAGCCGTAGTCGTACCGGATTCCTGGAAGCCAAGGCAAGGCGCCGCGAGCGTCGAAGGTGTACTGGAACAGATCGATTGCTATGGCCCTTCGGCACGCTTCCAGATTCGTCCGCCGGCCGGGCCTTCCGTCCAACTGTGGGTGGACAAACCCGGCGAAGTTTTATTGAAGGACGCTTCCAGTCTGACGTTCACCTTCGCCTGCGGCCCGCAGCGGCCCAAGAAAGTGCTGGTCGAATATGATCCGGCGATCGGTCTCCCGCAGTCAGCCACAGGCCGCATCATCGTCATCCACTTTCAGTAGTTCGCCTCAGTTCTTATCGGTGGCCAATAAATCCCTGTAAGATTCCCAGCCCGGCCGGCATGTATGAATGAGTAAACTAATCACATGGCTTCCGTCTCGAAACGGCTCCTGCTCCTCACCGCCCTCCTCGCCTACTCCGCCACCGCCCAAAACCGGGCCAAGCGCATCGTCCCCATCGCGGCCGCCGAGACCTCAGGCTTTGAGCAATCGAAGAAAATCGCGCTGCTGGCCGGCGTCGCGCAGTATCCCGTTTACAGCGGTATCGGCCGCCTCCAATACCCCGCGCTCGACGTGGCCGCCCTGGGCGATCAACTAAAAACGCAAGGCTACACCGTCATCCAACTCACCGATAGCGAGGCCACGCGCGAATCCATCAAAGGCGCGCTCCGCAACATCGCCCGCGTGATGAAGGATCAGAGCGAGGGCACGCTGGTCTTCTTTTTCTCCGGCCACGGCTGGGCGCCGGACGGACGCAACACGCTGGCCACGCACGACGCAGGTGCGGCCAACCTCACGGGCTCCGGGCTCCCCATGGACGAGGTCCTGCAACTGATGGCCGCCACCGGCGCCAAACGGCGCATGGCCTGGATCGACGCCTGCCGGAATGACCCGGGCAAGTCCGCGCCAGGCGTTTCGCGTAGCTTCGCCGCGTTGGGCCGGTCCGAAGGCACGCGCGTGCTCTTCTCCTCCAAACTGGGCGAAATGAGTTTTGAGAGCGCCGCTTTGCGCCAAGGCGTGTTCACGCATTTCCTGGTGAAGGCGCTCCAAGGAGGGGCCGCGCGCCCCGACGGGCTGATGACCTTCGGCGACGTGACGGACTATGTCAGCGAGAGCGTCCAGGAGTGGGGCTTGAAAAGCGGCGAACTCCAGATTCCGTATGAAGCCGGCGAGTTCAGAGGCGATTTCCTGATCGGGCACGGCGCCGCCGTTCGCGTGTCCGCGCCAGTAGCCACACCGCCGCCAGTCGTTGTAACCGATAGCCGCCCGCAAGTGGGAGACGTGCGCGTCAACCCCAAGGACGGCCAACGTTACGCCTGGGTGCCGCCTGGCAACTTCCGCATGGGCTGCTCCGTAGGCGACAGCGAATGCGACAGCGATGAGAAGCCCTCGCGCGAGGTGACGCTCTCGAGGGGCTTCTGGCTGGGCCAAACCGAGGTAACCGTCGAAGCCTATAAGCGCTTCGCCAATGCCACCGGGCGCGCGATGCCGGTCGAGCCCGTGTTCAATGGCCGGAAGTTGAATCCAGGCTGGGCGCAAGGAAACGTGCCCATGGTGAACGTGGATTGGGAGGATGCGAAAGCATATTGCGAGTGGGCAGGTGGACGTCTACCGACGGAAGCCGAGTGGGAATACGCGGCGCGCGCCGGTTCCACGGCCTCCCGTTACGCCGCCGCCGATCGGGGTGGTTGGTTCGGCGACAACTCTGGCAAGGATCGTTTAGACGCGCTTAAGTTGCGGACTGACGATTCGAAGGGATACTCAGCTAAATTCAGAACTCCTGATCTCATCCCCTTGCAGTTGAGGCGGCAAGGAAAATGAGTTGGGCTGAAGCTGAAGTTGCGGGAAGCAGGAAGCCGGGAGAG
>JAYUSQ010000117.1:0-103235 GCA_043755595.1 Acidobacteriota bacterium
ATACCGGCCCGCTGGCAGTTCGCGTTGCACCATCGCCACGGTGTGATGAAAGCTGGCCAGCGATGCATGCACCCAGCCCATTTGTAGAACGAATGCTGCCATCGCCAGATCGAGCGCAGTTTCATAGTCGCCCCGGAATTGCAGCGGCAGCGCGGCGGCGTTAGTCTGAGCGGTCCAGGCGATCAGGCGGTCGGCGAACAGAAACAGATAGTACAGTGAGCCGTAGGCGAAGTACGGAGCGGCGAGATAGATTTCGCGGGCGGGTGCAAGAAAAGACCCGGCCACCGGCTGTGCGCCATGCGACCGGAACCACGTAATTGTGCCGGCTACAGCTAGCGCCGCCGCCGCCGTCACGCCGGCGAGTTGCGCCGAATGCAGCGCCCAGCCGAAACCGAGATGCAGGGCCGCCACCACCGCGATGCCCGCCACTGTCGCCCCGGCGATCCACCAGGCGCGGTTCACCAGATACAGCCCGCCGCAGCCTAGCCATAGCATCCCGAGTAGAACGAAGAAAGCGGCGGTGTGGACGGCCAACGCTCCTGGCATCCACGCGAAGATCAGATTGGCCGCCAAGCCTGCCACCGCCAGCGTTAGTATGGCGCCCGAGCCAGCGGTACCCCAGAAACGTGTCACAACGGCCGCCGCCGGGATGTCGCATGCGCCCAGATAGAACATCGCCCGGCGTGACATCGCTTGCACGAAACCGCCGGTGACAATCAGACTTGCGACCGTCGCGATCGCAACGGCGGAGGCCAGATCGGCCGGAAGATCGCCACCCCACAGCGATACGCCCAAAGTCATCATCGACAACGCGCACAACAGCATCGGGAGCGCGAAGAACGTTCCGCGCAACCAGGCGCGCCAAGCCGAGGGGGCGGGCGCTGCGAGAGGGGACGCCTTGGCGGCGCGCGCGAACGAAGGAAAGCAAACCTCCGCCATATCGAGCGTGCTCCCGAAGCCGTGTACCGAGCGGGCCACTTCATCGGTGATTCCTTCGGTTTCCAGCCGCACGGCCAGATCGAATTCGTCCAGCGGCGGGCGCCACGCAGGATCGGAGGAGCGCGGTGTTAAGCAGTCTGGTATTCGCGTTGCCATACGGGCGCCTCGTTATAGAGTTGGTCGAATTTCGCCATCGCGTTTTCGAGCGTGTAGGACTCCAACGCACGTTCCATCCCCCGCGCGGCTAACTTGGTTCGTTCGGCTTCCGCATTGGGGCCGGCCAATAGCTGGAGGAGCTTGGCGGCGAGCGAAGCCGGGTCGTTCGGATTCGCCAGGAGTCCCGTGCCCGCGAGCACATCGGATACATTGCCAACATCGGTGGCCACCACCGGGCAGCCGCTCAGCATCGCTTCGAGAACTACAAACGGCATGGCTTCAGAGATGCTAGGCAAGCAGTAAACATGCGCCGACCGGTATTCCACTTCGGGCGTTCGAGTTTGATCGAACTCCACGCAGTCTTCGAGTTTGTGACGGCGCACAATCTCCTGACATTGCGCGAAGTAGGCCGCATCGGCGGGTTCGCCGAGCACGCGCATCCGCAGATTCGGTACGCGCGGGCGGACCAGCGCCGCGGCCTCAAGCAAGACGGTGATTCCCTTGAGTGAATAGATGCGGGCCAAAGTGAGGACGGTCGGTCGCGCAGCCTTTGGACCTTCGGGATGGAAGCGTTTGGGATCGACGCCATTGGGCGCCAATACTAAACGATTCGGGTCGGCGCCAAACCGCTCCTGCCAACGGGCGTTGAAGCGTCCAAGCGTCGTGATCGTGTCGGCCGAATGGTAGTTGGATCGAGCCACCGCGTGATAGAAGCCCATGAGGAAGCGGCGGCTGCCGTCCGAATAGGGAGAGCGCGACAAAGATAGATAAACCTCGCGCAAGTAGACGCCGTGCTCGGACAAGATGAAGCGCGTGCCGCGTTCGCGCCGTAGGAGAACGCCAGGCAGGCCCGCCAACCCGGCCATCGACGCATGCACCACATCCACATCCGGGAGCGGTGTGGCCAGGATGCCCAGAAAGCGCGTCAACCAGCGCAGGCAAGTGGTGGCTTCCAACAAAGTCAGCGGTTGCGTTCCCAAGTAGGCGTGGCGCAGAAAAACGCGCCAGGTGCGGGTGGCGGCGAAGGCCGAGTGGTAGTCGTGCTCGCGGAAGTAGAAGTGCATCGCCAGCAACGCCCGGCCAAATCGCTCGGCATCGCAATTGGCGCCGGCGAAGATCTCGCCGATCGCAGCTTCGAACGCCGGCAGAAAGAGTCCCTCGAAATCCGCGTTGGATTCGTTCGATTTGCGCGCGAAAGTCTGTGAAAACCGCTCCGCGATGTAGCCGGCCTCTTCGGTGCCCCACTGCGCAACCGGGATCAACGAAACGACATTGGGAGCCAAGTCGAAGACGGGCATCTTCGAAGGCGAGTTCACGATCGAAAGCACGTGAAACTCGCGATCTGGCAACGAGCGAATCAACAGATCGCACCAGACACTCACGCCGCCATGATAGTGCGGGTACGTGCCTTCGGTCGTGAGGAGAATACGTTGCTTGGCCATGTTGACGATTAGTGATTGAACGCGACGGCGCCTTCGAGGCCCACAAGCAACCGGTCGGGCGCGGGATTCGGAATGGTGACGCGGATCAAGTAGGAAAGTTGCTGTGGATCGGGTTCAAGCAACACCTGGGCCACTCGCGCGGGTACTTCGGCGGGGGGATCGGTCGGCACGCGAACCATCACCTGATCCCCTGTATGAACCTCTCGTGCGATCGTCGCCGGAGCCGACACGTCGAAGTGGAGATTGCCGGAGTTGGCGATTTCAAATATCGCCGCGCCTTCCTGCACCGCGCCGTTCAGCGTGGCGTTCACGCGGATCACCGTGCCCGGATGCCCGGCTACGATTCGCAATCCACCGCGGCGTTCGTTCAGGCTCTCGTAGGCCGCGCGGGCTTCCTCGTATTCAAGCTTCGCGTAACCGGAATCGGGCGCCGCCGCCGGACTAGCGGAATCCAATTGAAGCCGCGCCATCTTCACTTGCGATTGCGCCGACTCAAGTTCCTGGCGCAGCCGGGCGCCCACTTCGCGGCGCGCGTTCAGATTGCGCAATTCGTTGTCGGCTTCGCGTTGCGCGTCCTCCGCTTCGCGGGCCGTAGCCAGATGCTGGTCAAGCAACGACTTGATGCGCGTGGCGTTCGCACGGGCTCGGGCATACGGCTGCTCAGCGTCGGCGAGTGAGAATTCACGGACGCGCTGTTCGGCGGCGTGCAGATTCTTGGTGGCCGCGGTTTGCTGCTCGTCGAGCCATCGGCGCTGGGGTTGCGCGACCGTCTTTGGCTGATTGAGCCGCTCGGCGGCGAACTCCATGCGGCGGCGCGCGCGCTCGACCAAGCCTTCGATCTCCGGGTTCGAGATCACGGCCAAGAGTTGATCTCCCATCACCGTGTCACCCGGTTTCACTGTCAGTTCGGTGATCTCGCCGGACAGCTCAGCCTTGACGCTGAATAGACCCGCAGCCTTTATGCGAGCGGGAAGCACGGTCTCCAGGCCACCGCCGGAGAATCCTGCGCGCCCCTTGGTGGCCGGATTCAGAACCAGCATCAAGACCAGCGCGACGAACGCGACCTTGACCACGGTCCAGCCCAGTCTTTCCAGTCTTACAACAGAAGGGTGTTCAACATTCATGAGCTACACGTCTCCTTATCGTTGGGTTAAAGCTTGCAGGCGCGCTTCCGGAGCTTCGCCTTCGAGGCCGCACATCACCATCAAGGTGAGTAGGCCTGCCTTACGCAGGCACTCCGCACGCATCAGTTCCGATTGCGCTTGATGCAGAGCTTGCCGGCTGGCCATCTGGGCGTTTGCATCGGCGAGGCCGCCTTCGACTCGCGCCGTGATCATCGCTTCGGCCTGGCCCGCTAGTTCAAGTTTGCGGCGAGCCGAAGCGAGCCTGCGTTCACTAGCTTCGATAGCGCTCCGCGCCGCGAAGACTTCCGCTAGTACGCGCCGCTCCATGGTGGCCATTTCGCTCTCAAGCAGATTCGCCCGCGCTTCCATCAACTCATTCATCGCGGACTTCTCGCCAATATCGCGCAACGCGATGGCAAAGCCGATGTCGACGCGGGCGGTGTTGCCGCCCAACAGAAAGCTCTCGGCTGAGCGAGACACGCCTCCGGGCATGCCGGCGACATAACCGTAGCCCGCCTGGATCGACTGCGGCTTCGGCACACGGCTATTTCCGCGAGCGCGCAGCGAGTGGATCCGCTCACGAAGCACCTGGACATCGGGGCGGCGTTGCAGCGCGCGTTCAAACAAAGTGGCGGTTGACGCGGGAATCACAGGCGTAGCTGGCAGCGTGCCCGGCTCGTCTTCGACGCGCAGGTCAGCCACTGCGTCCGGTCTGCCGATCAACATCGCCAGTTCCATCGCGGCCGCGCCGCGGGCGGCCTCGGCTTCAAAGGATTCAGATTCGGCGTCAAGCAACTGCACGTCGGCCGCGAGCTTGTCCAAGGTAGTAATGCGGGCGGCCTGCAGAAGTCTATTCACGCCGCCGGAATGCGTGCGCCGCACGGCCAGTAATGTTTGTGCCTGCGCCGAAGCTTCCTGTTTTTCCAGCACCGCATAGAATGCGCGAGCGGCGGACGCCTGCGCTTCCGTGCGGGCGCGTTCGAAGGCCAGTTCCGCCGTCAGCACGTCGAACCAGGCGCTCTGTAACGCGGCCGGCGTGGGCGCGCCTCTTTTGCCGATCGTCAAGCTGGAGCCGAGATTGGCGGCCAGCAACAGCGGATTCGTGAAGGAGAGCAACCCAAGCGAAGGCCGGAGTTCGACGCGCGTCTTATTCTGCGTCTCCAGAAACTTCGCCTGGCTGCGGAGCAATTGCAGGCGGGCTTCTTCGGTGGAAGCGTGGCGGCCAGCCGCCTCCATCACCTCCCGTAGACGAACCGGGCGAGGTGTTTCCTCCCGGCCCGCGGCCGAAGCCGCGGGACTCAGGGGGAACGTGGCCCCCACCACGAAGACGATGGCCCAGTGGCCGAACCGGTAAACCATGCCTAGTTGTCCTCGGCGATCTGGTCGGCGCCCGGCGAGAAGCTCTGGTAGAGGATGAACGTGGAAGGGCCGGCATTGACTCTGACGCGATCCTGGCGCTGCCCGTTGTAGACCGCATCGCAACCTGTGGAATTGCAAACCCCGGTCAGCGGCACGGTCACGTTTTTCGCCGCCGTCAGGGTGACGCTGACGCCCGGATTGTAGACGCCCTTAACCCCCGCAGTCGTCAGATCCAAACGTTCCTTCAACCTGTTGCCGAGCGTGGACTGCTTCAGTGTGCCCACTTGGAGTTTAGACATCGCCGACCACTTGCGCATCACCGCGTCCATCAGGTCCGTAAAGAGCGTGTTGGTTCCGTTGTAGCGGTAGAAGTTGGCTTGGTGGAACATCAACGGATAGTTCTCGCCGCGCAGCATGTAGAGGATGATCGCGTCGCTCTCACGCTCGATGATCTGGTTGTATGTCTGCGTGGTGGAGAAGAACGGCGCACCGCCCGGACCGCCGATTCGGAAGATCCCGTTCGGACCGAACATGAAATTGTACTCGTCGGTTTCCGACCCGTTGGCCCCGGCATTCGGAGTCGCCGTGTTGTAAAAAATATTAGTAGCCCGGCGCGGGATCATCATCACACCCGGTTGATGCGGGTTCAGAATCACGGTGTTAGGCACAGCGGG
Organism: Acidobacteriota bacterium; assembly: GCA_043755595.1. Classification (GTDB taxonomy): domain Bacteria; phylum Acidobacteriota; class Terriglobia; order Bryobacterales; family Bryobacteraceae; genus VFZP01. The sequence goes on from JAYUSQ010000117.1 coordinate 5,695, forward strand.
CAGACCGCCGGGACGCGAAGTGTCCGTCACGACATACCGCATGCCGCGATCGTAGAATGCCTTCATGAAGTTGGGATTGTTGAGGCCCGAGATCCCCGGCGTCACCATGGAGAGCGTGTCGTTTGACAGGCCCAACTGGGTCGCGATCGTCTTGTTCTGATCGATCTCGGCCAATGCGTTGGCGTAAGTGGCGGGTGTGCAGACGCCGCTGTTCGGCACAGGCAAATAGCAGTCGAGGTTTTCGTGGCTGAAGGTGTGGCTCAACCAGTTGAACGTCGATTTCTGCCGGGTTGCCTCGGCCAGCAGCGGGTCGTTCGTCAATCCAAAAGCCGGCGTGGCGCCAAAACCGTTGAAGGCGTGTGCAACTTTGAAGTAACGATATTGCGCGTTGCCGCGGACCCGGTTTTGCCAGGCGGCCAACCTGCTCAGATCCGCTGCCGTGATGCGCAGAGTGGGACAGGCGCCGTCGTCGAACGTCGGGTCCGACGTCACGCCACCGGGCTGACAGGCCGGATTGTTGCTAACAAACAAGCTGCTGCTCAAGAAAATGTCGTCGTTCTGCGGTGTCAGGTACACGCGTCGTTGCCCGATGAAGACCCCGCGAGTCACCCAGTTGATCACTCCATAATGCAGAGACATCGAGTGGCTGAGATAGCGGCTCTGATCCATCGTGAGCGCCAAATACTCGCGGCCATCCGCCTTTCGATGCGTCGCGCCCGCAATGCCTCCGCCGATGGTCAGGAGCGGCGTGGTGGTCTCACCGGATGCCGGTGTGGAGGCGGCCAGATAGGTGTACGCCGACGTCACCTTGACTGAAGAGGACGGGTTCAAATAAGTGAAGATCGATTGGCCCGCTGCCGTCATCGCCATCCTGCCCGGGCTCGCGTCGGTGGGGCTCAAGACGCTGGTATACGTCAGTCCGTATCGTGCTTCGGGAAAAGTGTAAAAGCTGGCCAACCGCACGTTATAGTCGCGCATGTAGGTTTCGATCGCGGTCCAATCGGCAGCGCTGAGCGCGCTCACGTACGACGAGCCGTTGTAGTAAGTGAGGTTTCCCGTACTCACGACGATCCCTTGATACTTGCCTTGGCCGTTGGCCGAAAGAGCCGGCAAGGGCTGATTCCTGAGGATGACCGGCTGATAAGGTACAGCCAGATGATCCAGCAGGTTGGTCATCGCGTCGAAGCTTGGTTCGGTGCCATCGGCCGACAGCACGAGCAGTTTCATTTCGAGCGGCCGCACAGCGGCTCCAGCGGCGAACGCGAGGGTGAGCGTCGCAAATGCAATCTTAAAGATGTGGGGTAGTCTCATTGTTTTTCCGGTCTGGTAAATCAAGCAAAGCCAGAATAGACAACCGGCCCGGTTTGGAACAGGGCGTTTGGTACTCTCGGCGGGTACCGAACTAGGGCGGCCCTAGTAGTGTTCCAGTCAGGTCCGTCGATAGTACTGCCGGGCCAGGAGATTAAATCGAAAAACCAACTCCTGATAGATGCTGCCCCGGCCGCGATTCCGCATAATCGCTCTGTATGAGATCCCTTTTCACGTTGGCAGCCGCTCTCCTGTTTGGAGCCAGCTCACTATTACAGGCTCAGAATGCTTCCATCTGGAAGCCGAAGCTCAATACAACCTGGCAGTGGCAACTAAGTACGCCGGTCGATCTTTCTGTGAACGCCGAAATGTACGATATCGATCTGTTCCATAACGATGCGGCGGTCGTCAGCAAAATTCACGCGGCTGGACGTAAGGCGGTTTGTTATGTCAGCGTCGGCACGTATGAGCCGTATCGGCCCGATTCGCCTCAGTTTCCCGCCTCGGTCAGGGGGAAGGCGCTCGGTGACTTCCCGGACGAAAACTGGCTCGACATTCGCCGCTGGGATATTCTCGGCCCCATTTTTGAGGCGCGCTTCGATCAGTGCAAGGCCAAGGGGTTCGACGGCATTGAGCCCGACAATGTTGACGGGTACACCAACAACACGGGTTTCCCGCTCACCTACAACGATCAGATTCAGTTCAACCGCCGCATTGCGGACCTCGCACATTCCCGTGGTCTTTCTGTCGGGTTGAAAAACGATCTGGATCAGATCAATGACCTGCTGCCCCACTTCGATTGGCTGCTCAACGAACAATGTTTCCAGTTCAGAGAATGTGAACTGCTGTCGCCCTTCGTCACTGCCGGCAAAGCGGTGTTCACGGTGGAATATCAACGCAAACCGGAGCAGTTCTGCGCGCAAGCGAATGCCCTGAACTTTAACTCGCTCTACAAGAACTTCAACCTTGATGCTTTCCGCGTAGCCTGCCGCGAGGCTGGTGCGGCGGGAACGGCTCCGTCGATTTTGGCGGTTCTCAATGCCGCCAGCTACCGGGGCGGGTCCGTTTCGCCCGGTGAGATCGTGGCCGTGTTCGGAACCGATCTGGGACCGGAGCAGGCTTTAGGCCTCAGGATGGCGGGAGACTTGATCGCGTCGCAATTAGGCGATGTGCGGTTGACATTCGACGGCATCGCGGCGCCTCTGTTGTATTCCGGAGTTGGGCAATTGTTGGCAGTGGTTCCGTACGGCATTGCCGGAAAAACGTCGACGTCGGTGCAACTTGAGCGTGGGGCGAGCCGGTCGGCGGCTCTGAACTTAGCGGTGGCTGCCAGTTGGCCCGGTGTCTTCACGGCCAGTGCAACGGGCTCCGGCCAGGCTGCAATGTTCAATCAGGATGGTTCGCTGAATGGACCAGCGCGGCGGGCTCTGCGCGGCTCGATCGTTACCCTGTACGCCACTGGGGAAGGAATGGCCGCGCCCGCGCCGAGAGACGGTCAACTCAGCGCCGCGCCGCTCGCATCGCCGCTGCTTCCCGTCGCCGTCAAAATTGGAGGCCAAGCGGCGGACGTGCTCTACGCCGGAGCGGCCCCATCGTTGGTCGCCGGAATGCTGCAGGTAAACGTCCGCGTGCCGGTTGGAGCCGCAGCGGGCGAAGCGGCGTTGGTCGAGCTAACCGTCGGCGGCCGGCAGAGCCAAGGCGACGTAGTGATGGCGATCGGAGAGAACTAAGATGAGTGCAATTACCAGGCGGGAATCCATGGCGGCTCTTGTGGCGGCGCGTCTTCCAATATCGGGCCGCCCTCCATCCCGGCGTGGCGTGGCGTTTCACTATCAGGCTCATTTTGCCCCGCGCCAATTGGATTGGTACACGCGGTTTGAAGTCCTGGTAACGGGCTCAATTCTTTCCGCGCCGCAAACGGCGGCTTTAAAGCGGGGGCCAAAACTCGTCGCTTACGAGTGGTCTTCCGGCTTCTACCAGGGCGACGCGGTCTCGGCGCCTTTGGAATGGCAGCGCAGTGTGGAAGCTCGCGGCCAGCGTTGGTTATTGACCGAACGGCCTCTCACGGGCGCATCGGCCGAGAATGGACGACTCGCTCAGTGGTATGACTTCGGCAGCGACGAACTGATCGATCAGCGGGCCGCCTATCTGGCAGACCGCATGGTGCGCGCCGGATACGATGGCTACTTCTTCGACACGGTTGGCGATCAGTGTCTGCCGGCGGAAGTGCTGTCCGCATTCAAGAAACGTTATCCAGGCATGAACTACAACCAGCGGCAGGGCGAATTTCTAAAGGCGCTTCGTTCCTTGCTTCCGGCGGGAAAGCTGATCTTCCTCAACCAGGGCTATCGCCACGCGGAACATTTATTGCCGCACGCGGACCTCGATCTGTCGGAAAGTTACTTCACCTACTTACAGGGCGCTGGCACGGGCTTCCGCCCGTGGCACGATCCGGCGCGGCCTTGGGAGTCGGTAAAAACACCCATGGAGAATCTGATTGCCCCGGCCATGCGCAAGTTTCCACGCGTGCGCATGGTGCATGTGAACTATGCGGCTGGCGCCACGCGGGATGTCGCCAGAGCGCGCCGATACTCGCTCGCCTGCGCTCGTGTTTTCGGCCAAGAGGCCTATACGATGGTCCCAGGCGCGCCTGCGGCGGAGGAGGACGATCATTACGCAATGGATTTGGGCCGTCCAATTGGGCAGCGCATGGACGATTCGTCGCAATCGATCGCGTGGAGAGAGTTTGAGCGTGGCATCGTCGCCGTGAATGGTTCATCGCAACCGGCTCGCATTACCTCGCTCGGCCTGGCGTTGCCAGATGGATTTCAGGGATACCTCTTTCGGAAGGGCGTTTGATGTTGACATTTAGAATTGGCAGATTGGCCGTCATAATTGCCGCTTGCGCGGGTCTGGCCCTGGCCGCCGGCTATCGCCGGCCAGTCGAGATGCGACTCCTGATTTTAGCCACGACGGGTGAGGAATCGGGACTGGCGGCGATTCGTTCGTTTCTCGAATATCAAGGGACGCCGTTTGATGTGGTGAAGCTGGCGGCCGGGCAGAGGTTGCCCCGCCTGGACGACGGCTCCAAAGGTTTCTATCAAGGGGTCATCCTCACGCTCGGCAATCTCGGATATTGCAATCCGGATTGCAAGAGCGCGCTTGAACCGGAAGGCTGGAACCGGCTCGACGAGTATACGAGAACGTATGGCGTGCGCACGCTGAGCTACTACACCTACCCGGAACCCCGCTACGGATTGAAGCCCGTGAGCAGCGTCTCGACCACGGCGGAGAAACCACTCCGCGCGGAGTTTACCGCCAAAGCCGAATCCGTCTTTCGCGACTTGCGACTGCCAGGGTCGGTCGACATCGCCCACGCCTTCGCTTATCTGGCTGAACCCACCGAGGCCGCGGGCGAGAGCACCCAGCCGTTGTTGCTCGCCGGCGCCAACGTGCTGGCGGTCCTGCATTCGAAACCGGACGGCCGCGAATCGCTGGCGCTCACCTTCGACAACAATCCGAACCTGACCCACTCGTTGGCGCTGCAGCGAGGTCTGATCGATTGGGTTACGCGCGGCGTTCATCTTGGTTGGCGCAAGGCTTGGCTGATGCCGCAGGTTGACGATCTGTTTCTGGCCAACTACCTCTTCGATCGGAACGTGAAGGAATGCGCGACAGCCGTCGGTCCGAATGTCGAGCCGGGCTCAGCCAATCCCTGTAAAGCACTTCGGATTGAAGCGGCGGATCTCGAGGTGGTGTCGCAATGGCAACGAAGCTGGCGAAGCAAACCACAATTCGCGGGCCTGCGAGTGAGTATGGCCTTTAATGGCTTCGGCGTAAAAACCGGCGACGACCCATTGCTGGCCGCTGCGCGCCGGCTCAACGAAGAGTTCTATTGGGTCAGTCATACTTTTTCCCATCGCCACCTGGAGTGTTACGCACCTACCGCCGATGGTTGCCGCGGTGCGAATGCGGCGGAAGGTCTTTTTGAAGTCGAAGAGAATCGTGCGGCGGGTGAACGCTTCGGGCTGGCCGTGGATGGTTCCAGTCTGGTGACACCCCAAATCTCCGGCCTTCAGAACCTGGAGTTTCTTCAGGGTGCGGCTGACGGCGGAATCCGCTTTTTGGTTTCCGATACCTCGAGGCCCGAGTTCGTCCCGGCGATTCCCAACACCGGCATGGTCAGCGGCGAACCACGAATCGTTTTCATTCCGCGCCGCCCCACCGCTATCTTCTACAACGCCGCCGATGGTGAACCCTCCCGTCCGGGTTCGGAACCGGATGAATATAATTTTCTGTTCGGGCCGCAGGGATTGTTCCGCCGTGGCGACGGCTTGCCGTTCTTCTCGGTTGATCAGCGCTACGATGAGATCCTCGATCGGGAGGCGGACTTGACCGTCCAATACATGCTTCGCGGCGAAATGTACCCACTCATGTTTCATCAGGCGAATCTATGGAGATATCGCGACTCCCGGACTTTGATGACGGATTTGCTGGAAAAAGCGCTCACACGATACGAAAGTTTGTCGAAGCTCCCTGTGCTCTCGGTAGAGCAAACGCGCCTGGGGCAACTGCTAACCGAGCGCACCGGGTATTGGAAAGCCAATGTGCGGGGAACGATCTGGCCTGACGATCGAGTAACGTTATCGGCTGCGAAGGGTGCGGTCGCGCCGATTACCGGCGTGTGCGAAGAACGCTGTGAAATGTATGGCCCCTACCCGATGGCCTCGGTTGCGGTGCCCGAAGGTGAGGTCCGCGAGTTGCGAATTGCACCGCAGGAGTGATGACCACAAATGGCACGGGCGGACCCTTGCGAGTCCGCCCGTCACCGTTCCGCCGATTGTCGATTGCGACTAGCGGCGCGCTGACATCACCTTGGGGGTGGCCAGGTAGCCGATGATCTTGTCCTTCGACACTTCGGTCACTACGATCTCGAAAGGCTGCCGTAACCCGCCGACGTAGAACTGCACCGGTTCGTGCAGGTTCTTGTCCTTCTTCTCCACGCGCTTGTCGTCGGTGACCAGGTCCATGTTGAACTTGTTGCGTTTGACGTCCGCCTTGCGGAGCTTCATGTTCACACCCGCCAGCGTCGTCGTGGGCTGCTGCTTGGAGAGTGTGAATTCGTAGTAGTTACGGTCGCCCAATTCGCGAAGCGCCGAGAGTTCGGTCGAGTTGGTGGCGATCAAGCCGCTCTGGATACCAAGGTCGCCCCGAACGCTCTTCAGATCCGCGATGGTCGCGTCGAGCGTGCTCTTCGTGCTCCCTAGTTCGGTCTTGACGTTGCCGACTTCAGTCACAACTTCACCGACTTTGCCGTTCACCTGTGCGAAGCTCGACTCGGAGTTAGTTTTGATCTCGCCGAGCGCGGCAGCCACCTTGGCGGCGTCTTCCTGCTGCTGCGCCGAGATTCCCTTGACCATTGCTGCGGTGTTCTTCGCTACGCGATCCGCACTGACACGCGCCTGCGCCGCTGCAAAGTTCCGGGCGTTCGCCTGTGCGGCCGCGATCTGCGCGGTCATGTCGGCGACGGTTTTATCGTGCGCCTCCGCTTGCGACACGTTGGCGCTCTTGATTTCGGCCAGTTGGGCCGCCGTGCTTGACTGAAGGCTCTTCAATTCGGTTTCGACATTGTTGCCGTGAACGTAGAGAGCGCCGCCGCCGCAGAACATCACGGCCATCAAAGCGCCACCCGCAGCCCAGGGCTTCCAGTTGGCTGAAGCGGGCGCTGCTAGAGACGATCCAGAAGTTTCAAAAGCATTCTTTTCCATGGGGTAACCCTCCTGCGAGTTTCGTTTCCGGTCGCTGTCTGGCAGCTTCCGCAACTTACTACTGCAACGCACGTGCCAAAGTCGATTCGGGCCTTAAATGGCCATAAATCGACGTTTCGGAGAGGTGTGGCGCCCGCGAATGCGGCAACATTTTCCTTACGCGACGTTTTGACCTACTGTGTGGACAGTAGACGGCAATGAAATAGTTACGCGACGGATAGCGAACTTACTGAAACATCGAAATGCCCGCGACGCCTGCGGCGCCTGCGCGTTCGCAAAGAGCGGCGCTGCGATGCGAAACCCCGCCTAAGGCAAGAACCGGAATCCTTACTTTGCCGGCCCATTCCGCGAAACGCTGAAGTCCCAGCGGAGGATCCGACTCGGCCTTGGACGGACTGAAGAAGACTGGACTCAGCACTGCGAAATCGGCGCCGCCTTGTTCGGCTTCCTTCAACTCCCGCTCACTATGACAGGAAACGCCAACCAGAAAGTCGGCCGGCGCAACGGCGCGTATGCGATCCACCGGCAACGAACCCGCCGGCAGGTGAACTCCAGCCGCGCCGCATACGGTGGCGACGTCCATCCGAGAGTTCACCAGGATCCTGCTGCGATGAGGATTGGGCAAAGCCAGAATCCTCTTCACCAACGAAGTCAGTTCGCGCGCCGTCAAATCTTTCTCGCGAATCTGCACGAGATCTACTCCGTCCATCAGGCTGCGTGAAATGGCCTTTACCAATGGTTCAATGCCGCCGGCTTGGAGCCGGTCGGTGATGTGATAGCGAATCAAAGTCGATCGATGACCTCGTAGTAACGTTGTCCGGCGCAAGCGCGGCACAAGGAAACGCCGTCCCGCTCCACTTGGCGATTGAAACTGACGCGTTCTCCGCACTCGGCGCATTCGATGCGCGCGCTCTTGAAGCCGGGAAGATCGTCCGGGCCCACTGCGACCGTGACCCACTGATGTGAGAACAACTCGCTGTCCGGCAGGCGCCGGTACGCTTCCATTTCCCGCTGATTCCGGGCTTCGATCTCGGGGAACATTTCCTGCGCTCGTTCTTTTGAGCTCTCCACCGCGACGACCCGCACGGCCCGCCCGGTTTGTAGATCGCAGAACGTCGCCGCCATCTTGCCGAAGTCCAAAAACTTCAACGCGCGTTTGCCGAGGCGGCATCCGGTCACCACCCCGATCGCATCTGTCGCGCACCGGTCAATCTCGATATATGAAATCAGGCGCTTGCGATGAGCGCCCAGCGGATCGTCGAGCCCAAGCAGATTCAGGCCGTGGACCCCGAGCCGCACCCCCAGGATCTGTCCCGCGCATAAATGCCCGTGAGCTTTTTCGGCAAGCGAGATATAGTCGTCCAGCGGCAGCAGCGGCATCGCGGTTAGAGCACTTTCAGGAAGGCGGCCGGAAATTCTACCAGCCACTCCTTATTATGCTTGTGCCGGTCGAACTCCCTCGGGTCCGCCATTGCCGAGATTCCTCCTGCGAATTCCAGCCGGATCGAGCGGGCCCGTTCGGCGGCGCGTTCCAGTGCGAACGGAATCTGATTTGCGCCGGGCTTGCCATCGCGCGGTACAGCCGACAATAGCTCAGGCCGGATGAACAGCGTAACGCGATCGCCCTTGAATCGCCCCGGGAAATAGGGACCTTGCAGGTCGAAGTCGCCGAAGCGCAACACGCTCGAGTTTCGTCCCGGGTCGAGCGCGCGAATCTCCACGGGCAGCAAGTTGTAGAGCGCGAGCAGTTCGGCGACCTTGAGACTCGACGGTTGATCGACGATCTGACGGGGCGAGCCGATTTGCAAAAGCTGCCCTTCGTGCAGGATCAGCATCAGGTCGCCCAGTTCAAAGCCTTCGTCGAGATCGTGGGTGACCAGTAGAATCGGCGCGCCGAAATCCGCGCGCACTTGTCGTAATAAGGCGTAGAGTTCGTGCCGCAAAGCGAGGTCTAGCCCTTGCGCGGGCTCGTCCAGCAGCAGTACTTTCGGAGCGGCCAGCAAGGCGCGAGCGATCGACCCGCGTTGTTTCTGTCCGCCCGATAACTCATGTGGCCTGCGCCCGCTGAGTTCGCCCAAACGGAAGGCTTCGATCGTCTCATTCACGCGGCGGTGGCGTTCCAGTCGAGGCAGCCGTTCGGCCGCGAACTCAAGATTCTGTCTAAGCGTGCGATGCGGGAACAGCGCGTAGTTCTGAAACACGTAACCGCAATGACGATCGCGCGGCGGAAGATTTACGCCCCGCGAGGCATCGAACAGCAGTTCGCCGCCCACCGCAATGCGCCCCTCGGCGGGCTTTGCGAAGCCTGCCACCGAATCGAGCGTCAGGGTCTTGCCCGAACCCGATGGCCCATAGAGCACCGTGACACCGGGTCCGGCTTCGAACTCAATATCCAACGTGAACGGAGCCGATTCCGCACTAGCCGGAAAATGTTTCCGAATCCGAGCTTCGATCATGCGCCGCTCACCCGGCCACCCGGCGCGGCGAGAGTCGATTGGCCAGCCATAGGATTCCGAGCGAGATGACGCTGATTACGATCACCAGCTTCCGCGCCAAGTCTCCATTGCCCGATTCCACTGCATCGTAAATCGCTAGCGCCATCGTCTGCGTGCGACCCGGAATGTTGCCCGCGATCATCAGCGTGATTCCGAAATCGCCCAACGCGCGTGCAAAAGCCAGCGCGAGCGCGGCCAGGATTGGGCGCATCGCCAGCGGCAGCGTGATCGCGTGAAATACCCGCCACTCTCCCGCTCCCAACGTTCGCGCCGCGCGCTCATAACTGTGGTCCACCGATTCCAGCGCCGCTCGCGCGGACTTGATCAGCAGCGGCGCCGAATGCAACATAGCCGCCAGCACCGCCGCCGGAACGGTGAACACCAGTGCGTGTCCGAAAACAAATTCATACGCGCGTCCGAGTGAACTCTCCCGGCCCAATAGCACCAATAGGTAATAGCCCAGCACGGTAGGAGGAAGCACCAGCGGCAAGGTGATGGCGGCGTCCAGCGCCTCTTTGCCCCGGAATTCGCGGTTCGTCAGGCAATACGCCGTAGCCACTCCGATTGCCGCGGCCAGCAATGTGGAGATGAATGCAACGCGGAGACTGAGCCACAACGGGAACCAGTCGAAGTCCATGCGGAAGACTTATTATAGGACGCTGGTCTGGGAAATCAAAACAATATCGGGCTTCTACGTTTTAGGTCCGAAACCGGCCGCGTTGGACTCAAGGCTTCGCTCCACCTCGTCCACCGTCGTCAAGAAGCTGGCCAGCGGCTCATCGCCAATTGCAGCGTTGGGCATGATCGCGGCGTACATAGTTTTTTGCTCACCCGACACGATCAAAGCAACCTTAAATGTATGCGTGGGAACGGCGACTTGGCCCGGCCCGCTGTGGGCCACCTCTGCGGCGTCGAAGACCGGACCGGTAATCACGTATGCCGCGTCGGAACCTTGCGCGGCGGACCGTACAGCCGACTCGAGCCGCTTCCGCAACCCGGCATTGACGGACTGCTTTTGCGGGATTGTGTTTGAAAGCGGAAATGTCGACCGCATCGCCTCCTCTGACCAAGCCATATCTTCGGCCGGAACCAGATGTCCGCGTTGCGGGATGGCGCCTGACAACGCTGTGTCGTGGCGGAAGTGACTGGGGCGCGATACCGCAGCGTGCGGCAATGCAGGCTTGAGCTCGTGAGCGGTCCACAGCGGAACCTTGTGCCCGGCATCGTAGCGGAGGGTATAGAAAGCGCGGCCGGTCGGTTCCAGTTGTGGACCGGCGCCAGCGGGAAGTTCGTACCTCGATGGCTGGGCAAACGAGCCGGTTTCATCACAAGAAACATATCGGCGCGTTTAAATCATTCCTGAGTAAAGATGTTTAAAACATTTTTGCAGGGGGTAAGTGAGGGGTAGGCTCGCAGCACAAAAAATGCCGGGGAACTATGCCCCGTAACGTTCGGCGGCGCGGGCCTTCGCCTTGGCCGCTTCGTCTTCGCGATTCTTCGCTGGCGCGTTGGTTTCGAGCGCGCGTAGGAAACGAGCCGAAACGCCGGCCACCTCAGCCACCGCCGCCAGGAACGCCGCCTCATTCACCTTCGAAGGTTTGGTGAATCCGCCGATCTTGCGAATGAACTGGAGCGAAGCCGCGCGGATTTCCTCCTCCGTTGTCGGCGGATCGAAGTTGAACAGCGTTCTGATGTTCCGGCACATCGCTTACGGCCTTACCCGGGTTGTGACGAGTCGCGTTTCTTCCACTGATACGCCTTGATCGAGTTGCGCCAGAAATACTTCTCGCGTTGCGCGGCGGTCTTCGACGAAAAGTAATCGGTCACGATCTTAAACACTGCGGGATACCCGGCGACATTATCGCTGTTGGGCCAATCGCTGCCGTATACCACGCGGTCTTCGCCAAACAAACCAAAGATCGTATCGAGACGGTCTTTGTAGAACGCAACATCGACCGGCACTTTGCCGCCCACGTTGCGGAGCACCGCGGAAATCTTGACGTACGAGAGCGGGCGTTTGGCGAGGTCGGCGAGATTCTTGTCGTATGCCTTGCGCGCCGCCGTGTCGGCGGGAGGTTCAAGCTTAGCCAGATGGTCCACCACCAACCGCAGATTCGGCACGCGCTCGGTCAGTCGCAGCAGATCTTCGATCAACGCCGGATCTGGATTGGCGCTGTCGAGCGTCAGCCCCGCCTCGGCCAGCAACTTCACGCCAGCCAGGAACGCAGGCTTCGCAACCGCCGCATGGAAGTCGCGATTCCACAGATTGCCGTAGCGAATCCCCAGATACAGCGGATTGCGCCGGAAGCGTTCAAGCTGCTTGCCGAACTCGGCGTGATCGGGCTCAAGATCGCCGATCATACCGACCATGATCTTGTCTTTCTCGATCACGTCGAGCACCCACTGGTTGTCGTCAAACAAAGGGCTGCACTCCACCATGATGGCGCCGCGCACGTTGAACGGCTTCACCAGCGCCCGATAGCGATCCGGCAGCGCCGGCTTGTAGAGCTTGGCGTTATCCTTCGGTGGCCACGGGATGCCTTGCGGCCGCCTCGGGTCGAACAAGTGAATGTGGGTGTCGATCACCGGCAGTTCGGCGGCCCACGCGGGGATCGCGGTGGCGGCGGCCGAAGCGGTGGCTAGCAAAGTGCGCCGGGTCATCATAAGTGTCTCGACGCATGGTATCGCACGGGAGCCGCAGTGTCACTTGATTGAATCGTTTTGCTGGCGTGATCGCGCGGCTCGTCTAGTTCGGGCTACCTTATAACCTGTGCGCTCCTTACATATTATTCAAGGTGGCATCGAGAACGGCGACAAGGAATGGCTGGAGGGCGCCGCGCGAAAGCCCTCCATTTCCGACCCGTGGACCGTGCCTAGTTCCGCCGTCGTGGGGGACGACGTGGTGTTCTACGTTGGCGGATTTGGGTTCTTCGCCACCGGGCGAATCGCCAGCACGCCCACACCGAGACCCGATTGGAAGAACCGGTACGGAGCAGCCATCGAAGCCATCAAGCTGGTTCAGCCGCCAATATTGTTACCTTCGATTCGCAAGCAGCTTCCTCAGTTGGGCTGGGCGAGGTATCCACGAAGCATCACCACTCCCACCCGCGATGTGTCACTCCTGGTCCGCCAACTCATCAGGAACCCCCTCACCAAGGGAACTCTCGATCTCGACGATACTGCGATTGGTTCGGTTTCCCTCGACGCTTTGAGAGCAGTGTGCGCTTCCATGTCGCGAGGCAAGGTCGCCACAATCACAGAACGCAACGTACGCGTACGAGTTCGATCGACCTACCCTCGGCTGATAGCGCTAAAGCGAGCGTCGGGGCGTTGTGAGGGCTGCCGGGAGCCTTCTCCGTTTCGCACTGCGACCGGACCGTATCTCGAAGCGCATCACATCGACCGGCTTAGCGACGATGGCCCGGATGAGCCCAGAAATGTCATCGCACTCTGTGCGAATTGCCATCGCAGGGCACACTTCAGCGTGGATGCGAAGGCCTTCAATCGATTCCTCCAAAAACAAATGACCAAGCTGGAACCCGGTTAAATTCCCACTCGCCGTTACTCAGAGTCGCCGATCAATTCGATCTCGCCAATCCCGCCCCGCACGACGCACCGCACCTGGCGCGACGACTTTTCATACGCTGCGTTGACATACCGGCCGTCGGAATCTTTTTTCAACCCCTTGGTGTTCAGTGAGCCAATGCCACCTTTGGCATCCACCTGCGCCCCCATCTTGCGCGGCAAGCGAATCTCCGCGCGGCCGACCCCGCCGTGAACCTCCACCTCGACATCGCGTTTATATTCGCCATCGAGATTAAGGTGCAACTCGCCCACGCCCATGTGAACCTGCAACGAGCGCAAGGCCACGCCGGATAGATCGAGATCGGTTTCGCCCGCGCCCAACCGCACCACTAGATCGATCGGCGTCTGATTGTCGAACTTCAGCTTCCACTCGATTTCGCCGCCGTTTTTCCCCCAGCTTTCTTTCTTGGGACTGCGAATTTCCAACGCGCCGCGCGATCCTTTGGCGTCGTAAGTTACCTCAGGCGGGTGTGGCGTGCGGAATTCAGCGTCCAGGAATTTGGCGCTGCCGCCCTTGATCTTCAAACCGCCCACCGACATGTTGATTTCAGCGTGGACAAACTCGACGTTGCCGCGCTCAAGAGTACGGGTTACGGTTTGCATCGGCGCATTGTCGTCCATGTCCATCGAGATATGGCAACCGGCCAAAGTGAGCAGCGGCAGGCACGCAAGGGATCGGGTCATGCTGGTGCGAAGTCCTTCCGGCTATGATGACGCATTTTCTCCACGGTTTGTTCCGTTGCCGATTTTCCTGCTACATTAATGGTTTCGCTCAGAGCCCAACCGCACCCGCGCCCATCCCATGTCGATCCAGGTTTTTTTACAAGGAAATTTTTCGGGTATCGAATCGTTTGTTCTTGGCAACGCCACGGACGGGAGCGATCGCGCCGTGGCTGGGCGCTGTATTTGGGTATCGCTACTCGCCGAAGTGCTGCCCCGCGCCCTGTTGGCTGAGCTTGGTCTCGCCAAAATACTTTTGGGCGCCAGCGGCGGCAGTGGTTTCCTGGTCGTGATTCCGCAAGCTTCCGTGGCCGCGGCGGAAGAGTTTCTGATTGGCGCCGCCAACGACGTCTGGGCGATGAGCGGCGAGCGTTTACGCCTCACCTGGGGTTCGACCGAAAATCTCGGCGACTGGAGCGTTGTCCGCAAGCGCCTGGCCGATGCGGTCTGGAAGCCTCTGCAGGTGGAGCCCGAAGGAGGCGCGGCTGGCGTATTTGAGCCGTTCGACGGGACAGCGCAGCCTACTGAGCCATCCCCCTCTGCCGCGCCTGCCGCCTACTTCGATGAGTTGATGGCCGGCTTGCGCGAGGCTACCGCGGTTGGCTGGAATCCCGGCTTCCCGGCGAAAATCATCCTGGGCCCCGGCGCTCAAAGCTGGACGCTCGGCCCCGGCTTCGACGAAATTCCGTTGGCGCGTCACTCAGCGCCCGGAGCCGATGGCGCCGGTATCGGGTCGCCCGCTGAATTGGGCGCCAAGGCCGAAGGACGCGCCGCCTGGGGCGTGCTGCGCGGCGAAGTGGACAACTTCGGAGCCCGCGTCAAAAGGGCGCAGTCGATCGAAGAACACGTGCAATTGTCGGCGCTGTTTAAACAATTCTTTGCCGGCGAACTGACCGTCGCGTGTTTGCAACCGGAGTACTGGCAGAAGGTCACGATCCTGCATGCAGGCGCGGACGACTTTGCGGTGTTCGGCTCCTGGGACGCCCTGCTCGATCTGGCGCGCGAGATTCAACGCCTGTTTCATCGGTTCGCCGAAGCGAATCTGCGTGAACTGGCCGGTCCAGAAGGCAAGACCATCTCGATGGGCATGGCCATCGCCGGGGGTGAGCGGGAAACGCTCGCCGAAGTTTACGATGAAGCCGGCCGGCGGCTGAACGCGGCGAAGGCCGGGGGCCGGGACTGCTTCCACGTTTTCGGGCGCGCCGCCGAGTGGCGTCACATCAATCATGCTCGCGACCTGAAAGAGATGATGCGCCGCATGATCGCCGAGTTGGGTTGTCCTCCGGAGTTTTTGGCCGAATTGAGTGGCTTCTATCGCGAGAAGCCGGAGTCGAGAGCTGATCGTCCGTGGCGTTACTACCGACGGATCGGCCGCGTGCTCGGAGCGCATAAGGATCGCGAGGTGCAGCGGCTGCAGAAGGCGCTGATCACCGACATCGTGGGTAAGAGCGCCGTGCAAGTGAAGCTTCGTCCCGCCGGTCTGGTGGCCGTCGAGTGGGCGCGGATGCTTCAACGCGGCGCCGCCGAATAGAGATAGGATCGAGAGCGAGGATTTTCCATGGCAGACGAAATGGAACAAGATCAGCAGCGGCAAGAGCCGCAATCGGAGCCGGTGGCCGAAGCGCCCAGCCCCGCCGCCGAGCCTGCCGTCGCGGTGGCCGAAGGCGGCGACAAGCCTCCACCGCAGCCACAGCAGCAGCCGCCGCGCGGTCCCAGACCGCAGCCACAGTCGCGTGGTCCCAAGCCGGAAGGGCAGCCGCAACAGAATCGTGGCCCTCGCGAAGGCCGCTCCGACCGCCCGCCCATTGGTGCTGGCGGTGCTGGTGGTGATCGCGGCGGCGCCCCCCGGCCAGCCGGCGGTGGCGACCGTGGTCCACGTCCCGGCGGCGATCGGCGCGAAGGTGGCGGCGGACGTCCCGGTGGCGGTGGCTTTGGCGGCTTCCGCGCCGATGGCCCGATGCTCGACATCGACCTCGACAAGCTCATCGCCGACAGCCTGTATATGGATAATCAGGCGCACGCCGTCGTCAGCCGCCTGCGCGACATGGATTCGGGCACCAAGAGTCAGTTGCGCCGTTTCTATAATGCCGTGCGCCGCGCCTGCCGCACGCCCGATGGCGAGCGCCAACATGAGTTTGTGATGCTGCGCGCACGATTGGCCTACACGATCGCGCGCCACTCGCTGCGAGGGCTCGACGCACTCGAAAAACTACTGCTACAGGTCACACGGAAAAATAGCGCACCCGGCTACGAGCGCTTTCGCGATCTGTTTGAAGCCATCGTCGCCTACAACGAATAGGCCGCACCACCAAAGAGGTTTTGGATACACATGAGTTCGCACACCGCGCAAACACAGTTGAAACTGATCGGTAAGCTCGTCATTGAAGGGGATCTGCACTGCGAAACCGGCTTGCACGTCGGGGCAGGGAAGGGCTCACTGGAAATCGGCGGGGCCGACAATCCGGTGGTCAAGGACGCCTTCGGACGGCCTTACGTGCCGGGCAGTTCGCTCCGCGGACGGCTCCGCGCGTTGCTGGAGCAATCCAGTGGCTTGGCTGTGCCTAACGAGTTGATCTACTTGTCCAAACGTAAGGGGCAGGAAGTTCGCATCCACCAAAGCGATCGCCCGGACGACGACGTCTGCCTGCTGTTTGGCCGCGGCTCTGGCCGTGCCGATCGTGTCGCGGGCGGCGATTCGCTCGACGGCTCGCAGGCCAGCCCGGCTCGCCTCACCGTCTACGACGCGACGCTCGATCTGGATTCGATCACGGTCGCCATGCGCGAAAACCTGGACGACGAACTGACCGAAGTGAAGAGCGAAAACGCGATCGATCGTATCACCAGCCAGGCCAATCCCCGCACGCTGGAACGCGTTCCGGCGGGCGCGCGTTTCGGCATGCGCATGGTGGTTGACGTTCTCTGCGAAGAGGACAAAGCCCTGGTGGCGCGTCTGGTCGAATCCATGCGGCTGCTGGAAGACGACACGCTGGGCGGTGGCGGCTCTCGCGGTTCCGGCAAGGTTCGTTTTGGCGGGCTGAAAGCGACTTGGCGTGGACGGCGATTTTATGCCGAAGGCGCGGCCGAAACCGAACTCGTGAAAGGCGCTTCGCTCGCTGACTTGCAGAAGGCCGTGTCTTCCGTAGATTTCGCCGGCCAGTTGGCCGAGTAAGGTTCCTCGTAGCAATGTCTGCGCTGTTAGTAAGATTGCGTCCGGAAGGCGCGTGGCGTATCGGCCCTGAGTCGGGTTCGCGCGGGCGCTCCGAACGGATTCTGCCAAGCGACGCGTTGTATTCGGCCATCACTCAGGCGCTCGGCGCACTCGGTTGGTTGGAGCCGTGGTTGGCCGCCACGGCGACCGCTGAAGCTGAGCCCGCCGTTCGCCTGAGTTCATTGTTTCCCGCTCAAGAAGAAAGTTTGCTGGCTCCGCCTCCCGCGCATTTGTGGCCCGCGCCGGCGGCCCGGTTGCGCACCGGCGGCGCGAAGTTGATTCCGGCCTCGCTCATTCGCGCCCTCGCACTGGGTGAAGAGTGGAATGAGGATCAGTGGGAAGTGGATGGAATGAGTGAATGCCTGTTGCGCCGGGGCCGCCGCCGCGCTACCGGTTCGCCATACCGCTTTGCCTTGCGGCGCGGAGTAGCGGTCGATCGGCTGAATACCGGCCTCGTCGCGTTGCATGAAACCGCCTGCATCGAGTTTGCCGAAGGCGCGGGTCTGTGGTGTGTGGCTCAGTTCTCTCATGATTCGGCTCGCCACCTATGGGCGCCTAGAATCGAGGCGGCCTTCCGCCTGTTGGCCGATACCGGGCTCGGCGGTGAACGACGCCAGGGCTGGGGCCGATTCACTGTCGATCGCGCCGAGCGAGGCGTGCTGCCAGATCTGATCTGGGGCCGAGGCGGACGCGCCGCTGCCACCGCTGCTACGTCTGGCACATCGGAAGACGGAGCAGCAACCAACCACGTGGCAACCGAGGAGCGTGGCTGGTGGCTGCTGTCCCTGTTTAGCCCGGCCGATTCCGACAAAATCGACTGGAACCGCGGCAGCTTCAAAATGGTGGAGCGCGGTGGTCGGGTGGAGGCTTCCGGCCAGTCGAAACTCCACTCGCGTATGGTGCGCGAAGGCTCGCTTTTGCTGGGCGACCGGCCTCTGGGCCGCGCCTGGAATGTAGCGCCGCCCGGTTTTACCGCTCATCCGGTCTGGCGCGCCGGTTTCGCAGTGGCTATCGAGATGCCTTGGCGGGTGCCCGCATGATGAAATATCGCGCCGAATGTCTGACGCCGGTGCTGGTGAGCGACGGCTCCACCTTGTCGCCCATCGATTACATGGTCTGGAAAGACCAGGTGAACGTCCTCGATCAGCGCAAAATATTCCGCCTGCTCGCCAAAGGACCGCGCCTGGATGGCTACCTGAATCAGGTGAAGCGCGCGCAGAAACTCGATTTCGCCAGTTGGGGCGGCTTTGCGCAAAACTTCGCCGGACGCCGCATCGCGTTCGAACATGCCAGCACCTCGACACAATGGGAGAGCCAGCCGGCCGGCGACTGCCATATCCCGACGTTTGCGCGCACGCAGGATGGTCCGTATCTGCCTGGTTCCTCGCTGCGCGGCGCCCTTCGGACCGCTCTGGTTTCGTCGCGGATCGACGAAAAAGTCATCGAGCAGTTCAACGAGACGATGGCCGGCGAACGCCCTCCGCGGCGGCCCGGTGACGCGCTCGAACAAAAGGCGCTAGCCAACGAAGGCGGCCGCGGCGGCTGGGATCCGCTCAAAGCCTTCGCGGTGTCCGATTCGCAGGCCGCCGCTTCTTCGGCCACCAAGGTCTTTCTGGTGCGCGTGGCGTCGCTGGCGGAATCGCGCGATCCCAAAACGCAGGCGGCTCGACCGTTCTCACTCGTCTGGAAGCAAGCCAAAGGCGGCAGTGTAGATGGGCGGCGCGTGGACGACTCCACTCCGGTTTTTGCCGAGATGGCTGCTCCGGGCTCTGTCTTTGAGGGCTCTTGGACCGAACGCGGCTACTATCGCAAAGGCGAGATCCGTCACGTGCTCCGCTGGCGCGATATCGATCTGCGCAAAATGATGATCGATGCCGCCAATTCCTACGCTGCGGCCATTCTGGCCGAGCACCGGCGTTTTGCCGCCGCCAGCGGTTTAGCTGGTGTCGATGCTTCCCTCGCCGGACTGGAATCGGTGTTGGCCGAAGCGCAGGCCGCCGGCAACCGTTGTCTTTTGAATATCGGTTGGGGCGGCGGATTGTTGGGCAAAGCCGCTTGGCCTGTGTCGGCCCCGGGCGCAGAAGAAAGCCACCGCCGTATACTGGCCGCGCAGTCTGTCTGGGCTAGGGCTATCCGCACTGGCATGCCTTTTCCTAAAACCAGGCGCGTTGTCTTTATGCAAGGCCAGCCCGCCGTTCTAGCAGGTTGGGTAAATCTAGTTCTTTCGTAAGGTCTACCCCCTATTTTTGGCCGGTGGAACTGACGATAGTGATTAGTGTCGGGGTGGTACTTGGCAACGACGGTACCTTCGAGGGGATGCCCGCTGCCGCCGACAAATGCTACGATAGTGACGGAATTACGGCAGGGTACTTTGTATCCTAGAGGCGTGGAGGAGCAACTTCGCCGTTTGAAGTTGCGCTGGCGAAAATAAATGTATAACGCATTCTTTGGCTTCAAAGAAAGCCCGTTCAATCTCAGTCCCGATCCTGCGTTTCTGTATAGAAGCACGCAGCATGAGGAGGCGTTGGCCAATCTCATCTACGGCGTGCAGAGCCGCAAGGGATTCATCGTCTTAACCGGCGAGGTTGGCACGGGTAAGACCACTCTGCTCGAGTGCCTGCGCGACTATTTGTATGAGCATCGCGTCGAATTCGCCTTCCTGTTCAATTCCCGTATCAAGCCTGAAGAGATGTACGAAATGATCGCCTACGATCTGGACTTGCGTTGCAATCGCACGTCCAAGACAGAAGTGATTTATGCGCTGAATGACCTTTTGATTCAACAGGCCAACCAGGGTTCGACCGTGGTCCTGATTGTCGACGAGGCCCATAATCTTGAGTGGGAAGTGCTCGAAGAGATCCGCATGTTAGGAAACTTCGAGAATCGCGCCGGCAAACTCCTGCAAGTGATTCTCGCCGGACAGCCCGAGTTTGACCGAAAATTGGATGCTCCCAACCTGCGCCAGCTCAAGCAACGCGTGGTGTTACGTTACAGCCTGCGGCCGTTTCAGGAGATCGAAACCGTCGAGTACATCCAGAACCGCCTTGAAAAGGCGGGCATGCCCGATCAGCAAGTGTTCCCGCCCGATCTTCTCAGCGATATTCATCTCCGGTCCCAGGGCATCCCGCGTGTCATCAATGCCATTTGTGACAACCTGATGCTGACCGCCTTTGCGCTTGAATCTCAGGTTTGCTCGGTCGAGATGCTCGATGAAGTCACCGCCGATATGCGTCTGGAATGGCCCGGTCGCCGCCTGCGGCTGCGCGGGACCTCAGCCATGGGCGAGGAGCCTTCTTTTCGTACTCCGCAATTCAGCCGCGGCGGCGACTAGAGCATTTTCATTGTAAGCGTGGTCCGCTCCTTCACGGCTCGAAACGGAGCCGCGAGCGTCAGCGAGCAATAGTCCACGGTAAGTCTAGAACGCCACCAACAGGCCTGTGCGGCTTCGCTTGCCGAATTCGCAGAGACTGACAGCGGCCCCATACATTCCCATATTTGCGCATTTCAGCTAGGAAAAATCTTAGTTGTGCTAAGCGATTTACCCTGGTAATGTAATCTTCATGACAGGAGGCACTAAGGCTTAGGCCTTAGTCAATATTAGGGCAAATCACTTTGCTCCCTTAGGGGACTTCAAAATGCGCAAAATCATTCTTTTTTCGGTAACTTGCATCACCCTCATCGTGTTGGCAGCGGGTACCTATTCGGCGTCAACGGAACTGGCCAACGGAATTCCTCCTCCGCTTTGCGATTGTGCTCCGATTAGCGACGCCGCGTAATTATCACGGTTAACGATTACGGGGTTCCTGCCGATCTGAATATAGGGACCCCGTGTCTTTTGAGCTCGTTACTATCCTAGATGTTTGTCTCTCCTCCGCGAACGTCGCGTTTGCGCTGGCAGCTGCTTGGGCTTTGTGCCGTAGCGGCAAAGTCTGCTCCTACCCCCTTCTCCTGCTTTTCTTCTTGATTTCCCCCGCCTTCAACATAATCTTCACTTCCAACATGTTCCTCGGTTTCCTCGACCGGGCATACTACGGACGGCTGTATTGGGCGAATGAACTGGTTGAGCAAGGTTTCGCCATGGCGATGATGGTGTGTGTGATGCGCTTTGCTCTAGCCGGCGAGCGTAGTTCCGCCATCCTCAGCCAAGGGCTGGCTTCGGTCGCCGTCGTACTTGTTGCCGCCCTACTCACGGAGGGCTCGCCTTCTTTTGGCTCTTTGTGGATGACCGGTTTCACCCGGAACCTCAGTTTCGGGGTAGCCTTGATGAACTTTCAGGTTTGGGGGCTCCTGCTGGGAAGACGCGTCAAGAGCCGGGAGATTCTCCTGCTGGCTTCCGGTCTCGGCCTGCTCACCACCGGCAAATCGCTTGGACATACGATTCGCATTGTCGCCGAGCCCGGCGGTTGGGCTGAGCTGTGCGGCAACTATCTGGTGGTCGCCACCAGCATCCTAGCTGCCTACGTTTGGTGGTCCGCTTTCCGCCCTGCCCCCCAAAAAAACCTAACTTTGGTGAAAGCCGCCTGAAGGTAGTGTAAAATTTCAATTGACCGAATCCAATCGTTTGGGCGGCCTGGTGGGCCAGCTCCACGGGAGAAAATCGAATGGCGTCTTCACTCGAGCGTAGACAATTTCTGATGGGGGCCGGCTTGGCCACTCAACAGGCATGGGCGGCGGCTCGCCCGGCTGCCAAAAGCGCAGGCCGTGTACTTGGCGCCAATGATCGCATCAACGTCGGAGTAATCGGTACCGGCGGACGTGGCACGTACGTTGCCAGCGAGTTCATGAAGGCCGGCAAGGCTGAGGCCAACTGTCAGATCGTGGCCGTCTGCGACGTCTATCAGAAGCGCGTCAATCGCAACAAGGATATCTATACCAACGAATACGGCAAATGCGACGCCTACCTTGATTACCGCGAAGTGATCGGCCGCCCCGATATCGACGCTGTCATCGTCGCGACGCCTGACCATTGGCACGCCCCGATTGCCCTGGCCGCGATGGATCACGGCAAAGACGTGTATCTCGAAAAGCCGATGTGCCACACCGTCGAAGAGGCGCGGCAATTGGTCGCCACCGTCAAAGAAACCAAGCGAGTGTTGCAGGTCGGCTCCCAGACCACGTCGGGTGACCAGTGGCATCAGGCCAAGCGTGTGATCGGCGAAGGCATGCTCGGCAATATGTTGCTCAGCCAAGGATCCTACCATCGCAATTCGGTCGAGGGTGAGTGGAACTACAACATCGATAAAGAAGCCGGTCCCGATGGCAAGGGAGAGAACTACATCGATTGGAAAATGTGGCTTGGCAATGCCACTAAGCGCGCTTATGACGCCGATCGCTTCTTCCGTTTCCGCAAGTATTGGGACTACTCGGGCGGCATCGCCACCGATCTGTTCTATCACGTTGTCGCGCCAATGAACATTTGCTGGGGCGAACCGCAATTCCCCCACAAGGTGATGGCGGGCGGCGGCATCTATCAATTCAAGGATCGCGAGGTGCCGGACACGTTCCACCTCATGGGTGACTACGCCAAGGGCCATTCACTCGTGTTATCCAGTTCGATGGCGAACTCGCAGCATATTCCCGGCTTGATCCGCGGCCACGGCGGCACGCTCACCATGGTGGAACATGGCCGCTTTGAAGGCTCCGCTCCTTACATCACTCTCAAGGCCGAGCGCGGGCGCAATGGAGCCTACGTAGTGCCTGAGCTCGAAGCCAAGTTCAACGGTGAAACCGAGATCAAAGTGCCCGTCAAGGAAATCAACACGATGCAGACGCACGTGAATAATTTCCTGAGTTGCATGCGCACCCGTCAGAAGCCTACGCTCGATGTCGAAACCGGCGCCCGCGCGCAGGTGCTCATCACGATGGCCGTCAATAGCTATCGCGAGGGCCGCGTGTTGTACTTCGACGAAAAGAACTGGAAGGTTGTCCCCAAGGCTCCGCGGGCCTAACGCTTGCGGCGTCCGTGCCTCATCGGAATTGGTGGCCCGTCTGGCTCGGGCAAGTCCACCCTGGCAGCCCGGCTCGGCGCGGAGCTGCCAGGCGGCGGCGTGATCGTTTCGCTCGATTCCTACTATCGTCCGCTTGACCATCTCACGGCCTCCGAGCGCGCCCAGACGAACTTCGATCATCCAGACGCCCTCGATTGGGATCTGTTCCTCGCCCAGCTTTCGACTCTGCGCAACGGCGAGTCGATTGAAGAGCCCGTCTACCGTTTTGACCTGCACACGCGCGATCCGCAAACCCGGGCGATTCGTCCGGGTTCCTTCGTCATCGTCGAAGGCATCCTGGCGCTGCATCGCGAAGCGGTCCGAGCCATGTTCGACTTGAAAATCTACATCGAGACCGCCGACCAGGAGTGCTACCGGCGCCGGCTCGAACGCGACACTCGCGAGCGCGGCCGGACCGGCGAATCGGTAGCCGAGCAATACCGCGCGACAGTGCGCCCAATGACGGAGAGCTTTGTCTGGCCCACGCGCCGCTTCGCCGATCTACTGGTTTCCGGTGAACGCGGTTGCGACGAGCCTGTCTCGGAGGCGCTCGACTTTCTCGGGTTCCAGAAATCGCCGGCGACCTGACCTACGTCTCACAAAAAATATTCAGCCCAAACCCGAATCCTTTCGCCCGCCTGGTGGAAACTAGTGTGTAGAAATGACTGATGCGGACTTTCGCCACGCATTTCAAAGTCACAAGGACATCGTGTACCGTTTTGCCTATCGTATGACCGGATCGAGCGCCACTGCCGAAGATATTGCGCAGGATTGTTTCGTGACCCTCTGGCGCAAGCCGGGCGCGTTCGATCCCAGCCGTGGCACGCTCCGGTCGTTTCTCCTCGGCATCGCGCGCAATCTTGTTCTCAAGCGTTGGCGGAGCGAGCGTCCGCACGAATCGCTGGATGAAGCGATGGAAGACGGCGCACGGGCCCTGCTGCCCTTCGATCTGGCCGGGCAAGAGCGCGACGAAGCGGTCCGCAACGCGATCATGTCGCTGCCGCCTCTCCAGCGCGAGGCATTGATTCTGGCCGAGTACGAAGAATTATCGCTTGAGGAAATCGGGGCCGCTACGGCGGCCGAGCTGGCGGCCGTGAAATCGCGGCTTCATCGCGCCCGCCAGAATCTGCGCCGGATTTTAGAGCCGCTATTTGCAACCCGGAGGTGATTCATGATGCAACCAGATGATGACCGTCGCGATGAATCTCAACTGAGCGGCCTGCTGCGCGAGTGGCAGGTTCCCGGCGCACCCGCTTCACTCGAAAGGCGTGTGCTGGCGGCCTGTCCGCCGCCGAAGCGTTCCTGGTGGCGCTTTCTGCTTAGCGGGTCGATCCCGGTTCCTGTGCCGGTCGCCTGTCTGCTGGCCTTGCTGCTCACGGGCGCGGTTTGGCGCTTTGCCGCCGCTGGACCCGCCCCGTGCGCCGCTACGGCGTCCGCCCCCCTTCTGGTCCGTTGCGCCAGCCCTGTGCCGGGCGCTTGCTAAAATTCCGCGCGTTCGGCTAATCCCAAACTTTCAGGAGACGAAAAAATGAGAAGCGCCACGCTGATGGCTATTGCAGTGTCTGTTTGTTCGATCATGCCCGCTGCGCCGATAGCGTCTCGCCCCGCCGGCGAGTTCACCTACTCGGACCTCCAGGGCAAGAACCATACCCTGTCAAGCCTACGCGGCAAAGTAGTTCTCGTGCAATTCCTCAGCACTACTTGCCCACACTGCCAGACCATGTCGCAGATGCTCTCGCGGCTCCAAGCCGAGTTCGGCCCGCGGGGCTTCCAGGCGATCGGAGTAGCGTTCAACGAAGCCACCGCCGGGATGACCGCCGCTTACGTGGACAACCATCACGTCGCCATCCCCGTTGGCTATGCGCCGCGGGAAGCGGTGCTTGGATACCTGGGTTTTTCCGTGATGGAACGTGTGTCGGTGCCGCAGGTTCTGATTATCGACCGCGCGGGCCAAGTGCGGGAACAGAGCGAAAGGGCCGGAACACCGCAACTTGGCGACGAAGCTTATCTCCGCGATAAGATCGCGCGGTTGCTGTCCGCACCCACCCGGCGCCGGACCGCTCGGTGACCGCCGCAACCCGGTTCTGAGCCGCCAGCGGTCTACCTACTCGCCCGCTAGTTTCGGCGGGATGAACCAGCGCAACACGCCCTTGGGGTGCGCGCCGAACGTATCGATATCGATGCGCGCGAGCGCACCCTTTTTGAAATCCACCAGCAACTCCGGCTCACCCAACAGGTACGCAAATAGCCGCCCGAATAGCGGCTCATGTCCCACCAGCAACAGCGCCAACTCCTCTTTGTAGACGCGGATCTCTTCCCACGCATCGCCGACATCGCTCGAAGGTAGCAGCGACTGTGTCAACACCAGATCTTCTTTCTTCAACCCTAAAACGGCGACCGCGATTTCGGCCGTTTCCATCGCCCGCCGGAACGGACTCGTCAGGACCAAGGTTGGAATCGCCCCGGCGTTTTTCGCTACGCCCAGCACTTCCTTGAGCTTCTTCTTGCCTTCCGGAACCAGCGCCCGCGCGCTATCGGCCGACCCCGGTTTTCCGTTCTCGGCGATGCCATGACGCAGTAAGTAAACTTGCATTCGGGTAGCCCTCGCGAATACCCCATTCTGTCATACTGATATCGGTCTTGCCACGAAAAACATGCGTTCTGTTTTAAAACAATTCCAGGACGATCCGTTGCCGGGCCTCGCCGGAGCCGTGGCGGCCGCGGGCATGGTTTCAATTGGAGCGTGCCATACTTTGCTTGGCATCGCGCTAGCGGCACTGATTGTACGCCGCGAACGCTTCTGCTTGCCGCCCTTTTGGCAGGCGATCGCGCTCTTTATGGCCGCGACGATTCTCTCGGCGGCGTTCAACGGGTATTTTCGCGAAGGCCTGCCGCAGCTTCGCAAGTTCTACGTGTGGATGATTCTGCCCGTGCTCTACAGCAGCCTGCGTACCTGCTGGCAGGTCCGCCGCGTTCTACAGGCGATGGCCGTTGGCGGTACGGCATCGGCCGCCTGGGGCATAGTGCAGTTCTACCGCAAATATCAGCAAGCCTTGGAGCGTGGCGAGCCCTTTTACCAATCCTACGTCGGGTCGCGTATCACCGGCTTCACCAGCCACTGGCAGACGTTCGCGGGCGACATGATGCTGGCGTTCCTCATCGTCGCCGCTTTCGTCATCACAGTGCGGCGCCGGTCGCCGCTCGCCTTCGGAGCCTTGGGATTACTCAGTCTCGCGCTGCTGCTAGGTTTCACGCGTAGCATATGGCCCGCCACTGCCGCTGGACTTGCCGTCATCCTGTGGCAATGGCGGCCTATGGCTGTGTTGAGTCTTCCGTTGCTCGTGGGCTTGGTGGTGACTATGGCGCCGGAGCCGCTGCACAGCCGCATCGTGTCTTTGTGGAAACCCAACGCAACTCTCGATTCCAACGAACACCGCGCCGTGCTTCGCCGCACCGGCCTCGCCATGGCTGCTTCGAATCCACTGTTAGGCGTCGGTCCCGAACGCGTGCTTGCGCGCTTCGGGGAATACTATCCAACTGACGCGCCGCATCCGGTTCCCGCCGAGTGGTACACCAAGCACCTCCATAACACCTACATCCACTACGCGGCCGAGCGCGGGTTTCCCGCGATGTTGGCGCTCGTCGCGTTCATCCTGCTCGCCTGGGTTTATATGTTACGCGCCTTGCAACGAACCCGCCTGGATGACGAAAACCGGCGTATGGCGTTGTTGGTCGCCGCCGCTGCCATACCAGGCATCCTTGTGAGCGGATGGTGGGAGGTGAATCTCGGCGACAGTGAAGTGCTCGGCTGCTTCCTTGCGGTTCTTGCCTGCGGCTTCGTCGCAGCGGCCAGCGGGAACGATGCCCCGGAGGTTGCGTCATGACGCTTGACGAATCCGATCCCATCGAACGTACGATTAAGTTTTCGCTCCGCCCGGGCACGTTCATCCGCGACGGGCAATGCATCCGCTTCGTGATGACGCTCGAAGCAGTCGCGCAAAGGATCGAAGCGCTCATTCCGAAAAATCCGGTGCGCGCCGTTACCCTCTATGAAGATTTCACCGCGGGCTGCCGTCTGAAGGTCAAAGAAGTGAACGACTCCAGCGGAGCCTTTGCCGCCTTCGCCCAGGATCTGATCTGTGGTTCGATCAAAGCCAGCCAAGCGGCAGGATCGCCCCCCGGAGAGATTGTCGCCCGGCTCCTGGCGCGGATGGATGACGACCCATTCTCCTTCTGCTCCGAAATCGAAAATACTGCGGTCAAGGTTCTCGACGAATCCGGCCTCGCGGACTTCGCGGCCCGCATCCGGGAACGCTACGATACAGCGGAAGGGTATCGGCGGACCCAGTACGACAGGATGCTGCGCACGATCTACCGGATGCAGAGCGACACCGAAATGTATCTCGCTTTCGCCGAAGAGACCGGTGTGACATCGGTCGATTGTCTCGCCTTGGCCACCATCCTGCTCTCGCGGCGCAAGACCGCGAACGCGCTCAAGTGGATCGAGCGAGGAATGGGAATCGAGCGCGGCCGCCGGATCCGATCCTCGTCGGCCCACGAACTGGAAAAGTTGCAACGCCAGTCGCTCGTCGAACTCGGTCGAAGCGGGGAAGCTCTTGAGTCCGCCTGGGACGCCTACCTGGCCATGCCCGCGCACTATACTTTTCAGGCCCTGATGAAGTTCGTCCCCGAAGCCGATCGAGCGCATTGGCGTGAACGAGCCATGGTGGCGTCCAGAAATGCCGATCTCAGTAGCCGAATTGACTTGTACGTCTCCCTCGACGAACTTGATCGGCTGGCTGAGACCGTCCGTCTGGCGAGCCCCGCTGAACTGACAGCGATCTACGAGCACATTATTCAACCCGCCGCCGTCTAGCTTGACACTGCTCATCCGGCAGCCGCCGCACGATTGTGGTGCGTGCAAGGCCTGCGCATCGTGGACGGTAAGGATAGCAAGCGCCACCGCGCTGCCGTCGCCCATCTCGCCAGAGCCAAATGGTGCTTCGAGCGAGCGGGCATGCATTCGGAATGGGCGGCGCTCGTGCCCCGCGTCCGCGCGGCTCACTACCGCAAAATGATTTTCATGGCTGGCTTCGAAGCCATCGCCTGAGAGAAAATAAACTGTGACAATCGCGCAACTCATTGAGGAAATTTTGTTTGAAGCCTGGAAGGGCTCCGAGCAACTGGAAGCGTTCCAGCAAGCATTCCGAGACAAGGTGCCGGTCCCGTGCGAAGGCTCGATCGCCGGCGAACCGGTCACCGCCCTCCGGTTCGACTTCGACGGCAGCGAACGGCGTGGCCTTACGGTAAAGGTGCAGCGTCAGGACGGTCGAGCGTTCGTTCTATCGGCGGCCGATATCGCGTTTCCTCCCCGCACACCGGGTGCGCGTTACGTGTCCGCCTATCGCCAGTGGATGGGCGCCGGCCCCATCGTGAAGCCGCAACCGCGCGTTGCCAAGCCGGCCAAGACTGCCGATGCCCTCGATGTCGTGTTGTTATCGAAGGGCGACCGCCTCGCCGAGTGCCGTCTATTGACCGATGATGCGCCTTTCGCCCTCCACCCCAGACGCTCCGTGCCCATCGTCCCCGGTGAGATTGCGACGGTCACCCCGTCCATGCCCCGGCCTGCCGGGAGCACTGGGCATCTTACAGGCACGGTCGATTCCACCCGCCTCGACGTCAAGGCCTTGGGGCTGGTCCCGCTCAAACTGCGAGACTTCGGCCTGTGGGATCCCAAAAAAGAATACTGGTGCGATCCAGGCGAACGCATCCCAGCCTACGCCCGCCCCATCATCGCCTGGGGTCCCCGCCGCCAGTATGAGATGGAACAAGTCCTACCCGGCGAAATCATGGATGAGATGTCCGACCCTATCTCCGACTCCAACGATCTGCGCGACGCCGGCGATCACCGCGGAGCCTACCGGCTGCTGATGGAAACGTGCCGCCTGGATCTCCGTTGTCTCGACGCCCACTCCCACCTCGGCCTCTTCGAATTCGATCGCAACCCAGGTCTGGCGATTCGTCATTACGAAGTCGGCCTGCGTATCGGTGAACTTTCGCTGCCGGAAAATTTCAATGGTTTGTTGCCGTGGGGCATGATCGACAATCGGCCGTTTCTGCGCTGCCTACAAGGCTATGGTTTGTGCCTATGGCGGCTGGAAAGATTCGACGAAGCGCTGCAAGTCTTCGACCGCATGCTCTGGTTAAATCCCGGCGACAATCAAGGCGTCCGATGCCTGATCGGCGATGTGAAAGCCAAGCGCCGGTGGAAACCCGATCGTTTTTGAGGAGTGGCTACTGGCCGCTCCCCAACTCCTGCCCGAACTCCGCATATTGATCGGTCGCCACAAAATCCACGCCCGCCTCGATCGCCGCGCGCCAGCGTTGCCGGGCCGCTTCGAGTGAACCGAAGTTGTAATTGCGGCCCCAGCCATTGGCTTCGACTAACTCCGGCGCATGTCCGTTGAGCGTGTAGAAGCGAATCCAAAGGCCCCGGCCATGCGCTTCCTTCACCAGCCGATCCAGCCGCGCGCGATCCTCCGCCGTCCACTCGCCCGCTTTAATCTGCCCGCCGGTCTCCACTATAGACCACGGATTGTTGGACCAACGCCGATAATTCGTGGCCCTCGCGGAGCCCGCCGCGCCGCCCACTACCGCGCCGAAGACTCGCAGCCGCGCGCCATCGGGAACTGCGTCATGGAAAGTGTGCGCCTGCAGATCGTTCATGCCCGTCAGGACCAGGATCGGTTTCATCCGCAGCTTGGCAGGCTTCGCCGGCTTCTTATCCTTCTTCTCCGCCGTCGTTAGCCACTCCTCATACTCGCCCAGCAACTGCCAAACGGCGCGATGATGTTCCGGCTCATCGGTCTTGAAATCCAAATTGAGCACGATCGCCGGCCAGCGCTTGCGGTCGCCAGACTTGAGCTCTTGCTCGATAATCGGCCGCACGCGCTCAAAGAAATGTTCACGCATTCCTGGCTCTGTGCCGTTGGATTTCTTCTCGTGTGTCAGGATCGACTTGCCGCCGAACCACGCCAGATCCTGCTCGATCGCAATCGGGAGTCCTTGCGCCAAAGCGCGGTCGAGCCTGTCCGCAAATCGGCCTTGTTCGGGATAACAATTATGCGCGTCCAGCAGCACGCGCGACGCCAATACCAACTGAAGAAGAATCATCCTCTAGATAGCGTGCCATAATGTCGTTTCCCTATGATGAGAATTACGGAAGCGGATGTTCTGAGGCTTTTGCCGATGCCGGAAGCGGTTCGTCTGGTGCGCGAAGCTTTTACCGGGCTCGCCAACGGCTCGGCGCAAAATCAGGCGCGGCGGCGTCTGGTCGCGCCCGAGGGCGCGGTGCTGCATCAACTCGCCGGTTCGTTCGGGAAATACTTCGGCGCCAAGATCTATTCCACGCACGTGAAACATGGCGCGTGGTTCACCGTGCTGCTCTATGACGCGTCGACCGCCCGCCCGCTCGCCGCAATCGAAGCGAACCATCTAGGCCAAATCCGAACGGGTGCGGCATCGGGTGTCGCGACGGACCTGCTGGCGCGCCCGGATGCATCGGTGCTTGGCGTCATCGGCACGGGCTTCCAGGCCGAGACCCAAATTGCCGCGATCCGCGTGGTGCGCGAGATTCGCGAAGTGCGCGTGTGGAGCCGCAGCGAGGAGCGGCGCGCCGCCTTCGCGGAAAAAATGCAAGCCCGCGCCACTGCGACTGCCGAAGAAGCCATCCGCGGAGCCGACATAATCGTGACCGCGACCTTTGCCAAGGATCCAGTGATTGAAGACGAATGGGTCAAGCCCGGCGCCCATGTCAACGCCATCGGATCAAACAATCCTCAACGCCGCGAGATTCCCGCTGCACTGCTGAACCGCGCCGCGATCGTCGCCGTCGATGCCATCGATCAGGCGAAGATCGAATCCGGCGATTTGCTGCTGGCCTGGCCTGCACCCGAACATTGGAACGATCCGCGGTTGGTCGAACTCGCCCCCATCGCCGCAGGTCAAAAACCCGGACGAAACTCTAGCGGCGATGTGACGATCTTCAAATCAAATGGACTAGGCGTGCAGGATATCGCCGTGGCCGGCTTTGTCTTCGAACGCTATTCCTGAGCGTTCATCTGGATGTCGGAGTCGCGCCAGGCGCTAATCTTTAATCGCCGGCAAACCCAACACAGTTGTTCGTTGGAAGTGGTGGAACACTCGCTGCCGCAGACTGTACACTTGGCGGCGCGTCCGAGTTTGTCCGTCGCCGCAGACGCGCGCTTGGCCAATTCGAGAATCTCCGGCGCGATCACGGGCTCCGGCATCGGCGGCGATGGCTTCTTCTTCATATTGCTCCATTTTCACTATAGACGATATTCCGCGCCCAGTTTCGATCTCAAGCGGCTTGTTTCAACGCCAGGACACACCCGGACTCCAGGTTTGATCCACAGCGGCCGCACTTCTCACCCGATTTGACTCGTGCACCCCGCTTGTCCACCAACACCTGGGCCGCTACACGATGAGAACAGATCAGGCAGTGAACTTCGCCGCGAAGCTCTTTGGTTTGGACCACGGCGGGCTTTTCGATTGTCTTGACGAACATGGCATTTCGCCTCCCACTCCAATAAACGCGGGAGGAGGCCAGATCGATTCCACCGAATCGTAAAAGTATTGTTAAGGCTTAGTCGCCCATCGCAGGCGTCGGAGCCGGATCGCCCGTGCCCGCGTGCCGCCGCGCCGCAAACCAGGCCTTCGCCTGCTCGACGTAGGAGTAGGTCACAGGCACAACCAGCAGCGTCAGCACGAGGCATAGCGATTGTCCGCCGATGATCGTGATCGCGATCGCCGACCGTTGCGAAGCGCCAACGCCCGTGCCCAAAGCCGTCGGCAGCAAGCCCGCGATGATCGACAGTGTCGTCATCAGAATCGGCCGCAGCCGGACCATGTTGGCCTCGGTAATCGCACGCCGCAATGGCAACCCGCGCAAGCGAAGCTGATTCATGTAGTCGATCTGCAGAATCCCGTTCTTCTTCACAATGCCCAGCAGCAGCAACACGCCGAGCGCGCTAAACAGATTCAGCGACCGGCCCGTGCCCCACAGCGATAGCAGCGCGAAAGGAATCGACAGCGGCAAAGTCAGCAGGATGATGAACGGGTGAATCAGGCTCTCAAACTGCGCCGCCAGCACCATGTACATGAAGATCGAAGCCAAACCGATCGCCATCATCATGTTCTTGGTGGTCTCTTCGAGCACCTTCACCTGGCCCGAGAACAGCATCTGATATCCGGTGGGAAGGCCGACCGACCGCACGGCGGCTTGGGCGGCGTCGGCCGCTTCTTGCAGCCCATGCCCTTGCGTCACGTTGCCATAAATG
Organism: Acidobacteriota bacterium; assembly: GCA_043755595.1. Classification (GTDB taxonomy): domain Bacteria; phylum Acidobacteriota; class Terriglobia; order Bryobacterales; family Bryobacteraceae; genus VFZP01. The sequence continues at coordinate 38,125 of JAYUSQ010000117.1, forward strand.
CCCACCGCAAATTGCCGGCTTTGACGGTCGATACGGCTGGGGCCCACGCCTCGCTCAAGCTGAGCGATCGAGTCCAACCGGATCAAACCGAGTCTTGCCGACGGCACCAGCAAGCGGCTGAGCACGGTTTGGTCGTCGCGCTGACCCGGCATCAGCCGGATCATCACCGGGTATTGTTCGGACGCTTCTTTGAAGGTCGAAATCTGATCGTCGCCCGACATCAGAAGCCGTACGGCCCCGGCGATGTCGGCCACCCGCACGCCGAGGTCGGAAGCTAGTTGCCGGTCGATTTTCACCTGCAACTCCGGGTTGTTCAAATTCAAATTGGCCTTCACGTCGGTGAGCGAAGGTTCCTTCTGCATCTCGATTACGCTCTGCTTGCCCAGACCCACCAGCTTCACGATGTCGGGTCCGAGCAACATCATCCGGATGGGCGCGAAGCTGTCCCGCCCGCCAAGCACGTTCGGAAAGCTGATGCGGGGCCGCAGGTAAGCGAACTCGCGGATCGAATCGCGGACCTTCTGCGCCATACCTTCGATATCGTCGCGTTTGTCCTGGGGATCGAGCAGAATCGTCAGCTGAGCCATCGTCACGCGGTCGATAAAGCCCATTGACTTAGGCAGTACCAGCCGCACGCCCGGCACCTTTTCAATGTTCCGCGCCATCGCGCGCGTCACGTCCTCAGTGGCGGCCAACGCTGAGCCTTCCGGCGTCTCCACCATCAAACTCAATTCGCTCTGGTCCTCTTGCGGCATCCAGTCGCGCTTTACCATGTCGTTCAAGAAATACGTGGAGGCGAACGTCAGCCCACACACGGCCATGACGGCCCAGCGGTGATTGAGCGACCATTCGAGCACCCATCCGTAGAGTCGCTCAAACCAGGCGTTGTGCGACGCCGCGCCGTGTCCGCCGCTGCGGCTCTCGCGTGCTTTTCGCTTCAGGAGTTTGGCGCTGATGGCGGGCGTTACCGTAAAGGCGACCAGCATCGAAACCAGGATCGAGATCGCCATTGTCCAGCCAAATTGATTCAGGAACTTGCGAGCATAGCCCGTCATGAAAGCGATCGGGATAAAGATGATCACCAGCGAAAGCGTCGTCGCGACAACGGCGAGCGCAATTTCATTGGTGGCCTGAATCGCCGCTTCCTTGGGCGATAAGTCCTTTTCCTCCAGGAACCGGTAGATGTTCTCCAAAACGATGATCGCGTCATCGATCACAATCCCTACGGCCAGAGTCAATGCTAGGAGCGTCATTGAGTTCAACGTGAAGTCCATCACGCGGAGCAGCGTAAAAGTTGTGATGATCGACGTCGGAATCGCGAGCGAACTGATCAGCACCGTGCGCCAGTCGCGAATGAAGATGAAGACGATGATGGACGCCAGCAGACTGCCGAGGACCAAATGCTCTTCTAGCGCCGCCACCGAGTTGCGAATATAGGTCGCCTGCTCCTTGATCACTTCAAGCTTCACGCCGGCGGGCAGTTGCGATCGCACTGCCTCGAGCCTTCCGAGTACCTCGTCCACCACTTTGACCGCATTCGACCCGGTTTGCCGTTGAATTTCCATCGCCACCGCCGGCTTCTCGTGAAGGAATGCAAAGTTGCGCTTTTCGGCCATGCCGTCTTCCACGTGTCCAACGTCGCGAATGCGCACCGGCGCGCCGCCCACGGTCTTGATGATGATGTCGTTGAAATCGTCGATAGACCCTACGCGGCCCATCGTCCGGACCCCCATCTCGGACATGCCGCGAATCATGCGCCCGCCAGGCATTTCAATGTTTTCGGTGCGCACCGCGTGGTCCACTTCCTGAGCGGTCATCGAATAGCCGTTCAGCTTATTCATGTCGAGGAAGATATTGATCTGCCGCGCGCGTGTGCCACTGAGATCGATCTGCGCCACTCCGTCCACTGTTTCGATGGCGCGCCGGATTTGTTTGTCGGCGATCTCGGTCAATTCCCGGATCGACCTGTCGCCGCTAACCGCCAGCGTGATCACGGCTTCGCGGTCCATCTCGGACTTGGCGACCGTCGGCGGGAGCAGATTCGGAGGCAGCCGCCGCAAGGCCGAACTCACCTTCTCGCGCACGTCTTCCACCGCGTCGCCGATTTCGCGCTCCATCACGAAGGTGACCGAAATGTAGGCCGAACCTTCGCTCACCATCGCGCGCAGCTCTTCGATGCCGCTCACCGCCGCCACCGCTTCCTCGATCGGCAGCACCACTTGCGATACGATTTCCTCCGGGCTCGCACCGGGCAACCGCAGGTTGATTCTAACGCTCGCCGGGTCACTCTGCGGGAACAGGTCCACGCCCAAATCCATGAAGCTGAACGCGCCCATCACGACCATGAACATGATGAGCATAAAGGCGAAGACGGGACGGTTGACGCAAATTTCCGACAGTTTCACTCGGGAAGGTCCTTTCTCGGGACGGGCACTCTCTGCTGTAAGATGATTTTACCCCGTCGCCTGGTTACCGGTAAGCCGTGAGAAAATAGGGACTTCATGCCTACTACCGCATTCCTATTTCCCGGCCAGGGCTCGCAGTACGCGGGCATGGGCCGCTCGCTTGTTTCGGAGTTCCCTTCGGCGCGGGCGATCTTTGACGAGGCTGACGCCGCCCTCGGGTTTTCCCTTTCGACTCTGTGCTTTGAAGGCCCTGAAGACCAACTCAAGCTGACCGAAAACACGCAACCCGCAATCCTCACGGCCTCGGTCGCGGCCTATGTCGTACTGAAGGAAAAAGGCATTCGACCTGATTTCTTCGCGGGCCACAGCTTGGGCGAATATTCGGCGCTCGTGGCGGCTGGAGCCCTCAAATTCGCGGACGCCGTGCGGATCGTGCGCAATCGCGGGCGATACATGCAGGAGGCCGTGCCCGCCGGTGTGGGGGCGATGGCGGCGCTCTTGAAGCTTCCCGAAGGTAAGCTGGACGCCGTTCTCGCCGAAGCCGCGCAAGGCGAAATTGTGTCCGCCGCGAATCTGAATTCGCCCGATCAGGTTGTGATTGCCGGACACGCCGGAGCGGTGAATCGCGCCGTCGAACTGGCGAAGGCCGCGGGCGCGCGACGTGGCGTCATTCTGCCGGTCAGCGCGCCGTTCCACTGCGCCCTCATGGAGCCTGCCCAGCGCCGTCTGGCCGAACATCTGGCCAAGACCGATTTCGCCGATCTGTCGACGCCATTGGTGAACAACTGGAAGGCGCGCGAGATTCGTTCCGGCGCGGACGCGCGCACAGGCCTGATCGAGCAAGTGCCGAATCCGGTGCGCTGGATCGAGATCATCAGGCTTTTGGCGGCCAAAGGCGTGACGCGCTGGATTGAGGTGGGTCCCGGCGCAGTGCTGGCAGGCCTGCTCAAGAACATCGAGCCGGGCCAAGCCGCACTCAAGGGCGGCGAAGCGGCCGACGTAGCGGCCCTCATGACGGCGGAGGAGTAGAATTAGTTGTCGTCATGGCTTCCCACTTCACCCCGTTACAAGTCGACCTCAACAACGGCGACCGGATGTCGCGCGATGAATTCCTGTGGCGCTGGGAGCAGATCCCCGAGCTGAAATTCGCTGAATTGATCGATGGAGTCGTTTACTTGAGTTCACCGCTTTCCACTTTGCATTCGAGCTACGATGTTTTCATGACCAGATGGTTGATGCGCTATGAGGAACGCTTCGACGGACTGTCGATTTTGACAAGCGCAACCTGGCTGCTCGGCGACAGCAGTCCACAACCCGATGTTGTCTTGATCCGCGAGTCCGGCGGCACATCGCAGGACGCGGGAAAGTACCGCCAAGGCCCGCCCGAGTTGGCAATCGAAGTTTCCTCTTCAAGCCGCTCCTACGATCTCGGCCCCAAGCTCGATCTGTACAGACGTAACGGCGTGCAGGAGTACGTCACGGTTCTGGTCGAAGAGCAAAAGGTGCAATGGCGCGTGCTGAACGAAGGGCATTACCAACTCCTGGAACCCGTGGACGGATTCCTGAAGTCGCGAATTTTCCCCGGCCTTTGGCTGGACCCCCACGCGCTGTTCCCACCCGATCGAAAGCGTCTGCTCGCAGGCGTCGATGCGGGGCTCGCTTCTAGGGGCCGGGCATCTGAATGAAGTGTCGCGTCTGTGGCGGGCGGCAGGAGGAGCGGGTCACCGATATCCCGTTCAAAGTCAGCGATACCTCGATTGTCATTGTGAAGGCGCTTCCGCTGTTCCAATGCCTTGAGTGCGGCGACATCGAAATTGAAGATGGGATGGTGGCGCGCGTGGACCGGGTGTTGGCGGGTATCGATACCTCAGTTGAGCTTAAAGTGGTGCGCTTCTCCGCCTGATGTTCCTTATTCGATCCACGCCTCCACGACAGCCAATCACCCTGAAAGATGATCCTCGGTCTCGGCACTGAGTCGCCGCTGCAAAACGTTTACAGTGCTCAGGAACTTTGACAATTCGGTGTTCGTCGCCTTTCGTTCTCTACCGGTTGTGTCACGGACGCCGACTGAATTGATTACGGTCGGCTGATCCGGCACCATCACGATCTCAAAATGAGATGCACCGTGTCCCAGCGATCGTGCCGGCCGGCAATGGACGTTTTCTTGGCTGCTGCTGCCGCCGCCTCTGTCGAATAGTCCCTTTTGAACGGGAACGTACTCGAAGAAGAAACCATCAATTGAGAAAGGGACCTTGCCCTCGTTCGTGACGGTTATTCGAACTCGCAGATTTGCCGTGAGTTGGCCCGCCTCGTTGTCGATCAGAAGCTCTTCCGTGGCGTCGTCGAACTTAAATCGAAGGTCTACCCGCTCAAGTCTTTGATTTCGGAAGAACAAGTACATCGAGACTATGAATCCGACGACCACGAGTACTTGCGAAATGACGGAGAACCATTCTTTGACAGCGTTCATCACTCGTTTTGACTTGCCTCGTCGTCATCATCATAGCATGAGGAGTGTTGGGCAAAGCCCCAAATAGTTCAAATTGCCTGGGAGGCTTTCGGCTCACTAAGTAGGTAACTTACCAGCCTGCCTGACGGGAGTTTCGTTAGTGTTAACATTCAGACGATGAATTTGTCGTTGCGCGGCGAAGCGGAGGAGATATTGAGGAGGCTGGCAGGCGATGCGGCCAGCCTTCGCGACGACCAATGGACCGCGATTGAGGCGCTTGTCGTTGGCCGCCGCCGTGTGTTATGCGTTCAACGCACCGGGTGGGGAAAGTCTGCCGTCTATTTCGTGGCGACGGTTCTCCTCCGCCGCCAGAAGTCGGGACCAACCCTGATCATTTCTCCGCTATTGGCCCTGATGCGGAATCAAATTGAGGCCGCCACCCGGGCTGGGGTTGTCGCGAGAACTATCAACTCGACAAATCTATCGGAATGGAATGACGTCTACGACGAGGTGCTTGATGGGAAGATCGACGCCCTTCTGGTCAGCCCTGAACGGCTGACTCACCCTGATTTTCGAGACTACATCCTCCCCAAGTTGGCATCTGCCACTGGCCTGCTGGTTGTTGACGAAGCGCACTGTATTAGCGATTGGGGGCACGACTTTCGTCCAGACTACCGTAGGATCCGTAGCCTTCTGGATCAACTCTCTCCTGGAGTACCCGTGCTCGCTACAACCGCGACCGCCAATGCCCGCGTTGTTGCCGATGTTGCCGAACAACTCGGCGAAACGATGGTGTTGCGGGGGCCATTGGATCGCGAGTCCCTCCAACTGTCAGTGCTTTCGCTGCCTAGTTCAGCCCATCGTCTTGCTTGGCTTGCCGATCACCTTGGAAAATTGCCGGGTTCCGGAATTGTTTACGCCCTGACTGTCGGTGCTGGGCAGCAAGCCGCTGAGTTTCTGAGTTCACGCGGACATTCTGTGATTGCGTATAGCTCGAAGACAGAAGACCTCGAACGCCGCGCTGCTGAAGCTGATCTCTTAGCTAACCGCACGAAAGCCTTGGTCGCGACTTCAGCACTCGGAATGGGTTTCGACAAGGCTGACCTCGGATTTGTGGTTCACTTGGGCGCTCCGCCTTCTCCGATCGCGTACTACCAGCAAATTGGTCGCGCTGGCCGCGCTATCGATCAGGCCTTGGTGATCCTTCTCCCCAGCGACCAAGATTTAGCGATATGGAGATACTTCGCAACGCTTTCATTCCCACCAGAGAAGCAGGTTCGTTTAGTCCTCCAAGCTCTCTCCTTCGTAAGTACCCCTTTGTCGACGTCAATCATCGAACATGTTGTTGACTTGAGTCGGGGGCGCCTTGAACACATGCTCAAGGTTCTGGATGTCGACGGAGTCGTCAAAAGAGTGGATGGTGGTTGGGTAGCAACTGGTGAACCATGGCAGCACGACGCCGAACGATATGAGCGCGTAAGTGCGGCGCGAAAAGTCGAACAAGACGCGATGCTGGACTATGTCGCAAGCGGAGACTGTCGTCTCGAGTTTCTCCGTCGGTGTCTTGATGATTCGCTGGCGGCGCCATGTGGGCGATGCGATAACTGCACCCGGAATAGTCTTCCATCGGAAGTCTTAGAAGAGACGCTAAGTGCTCTTAAGGTCTTTGTTAACCGCGTAGGGGTCCGCATCGCTCCTCGTACCCAATGGCCAACCGGCCTGCGCCTGTTTAGAATCCCCCTCTCAGGCCGTATTTCAAGTGACGAGGTTGCTGATACCGGGCGAGTTATAGCGCGATTGACGGACCTCGGGTGGGGCGAAGACCTTAGGGCGCTTTTCGACGTCGCGAGCGATCAGCGAGTTCCGAATCGAGTCATTGATCTTGCTCTGCAGGTCCTTAGTGACTGGCTGCAAGAAGCAAGGTTCAACCTTGGTGGAGTAGTTATGGTGGAATCACTTCGCCGGTCCAACCTTGTCACCAGCTTTGCAGACGGCATTGCCGCCGGGATCGGAGTGCCCATTCTGGGCAGCCTTTCCCTCGGGGAGGTGCCGGATGGTTCCAAGGCCAATAGTGCTCGCCGCGTCGCCGCGCTCTACGGTCGTGTGGCCGTCTCAGACGGACTCGCCGTTGCCTGTAAAGAGGCAGGGAAGTCAATCGTTCTTGTCGATGACTTGGTTGATTCTGGCTGGACCATGACGTTGGCGGCCCGCGCCCTGCGCCGTGCGGGTGCCTCATCAGTATTGCCGCTTGCGATCGCTTCTGCGGGCCGAAGGGGATAGTAAGCTCTCTACGCTGGCAAGTAAGATCGATTCCGATAGACGAACTTACGAACCTGAGCGCATATAGTAATGTGGCATTGTCGATACTCTTCGGGAAAAATATGCCGGAACCTCGACCGGTCTATCCTCGGAGTCGGCTTTCTGGCAAAGCTGCACACCGGATCCAGAGCATCGTAGTCTTCCATCTGTGATATAAGCTCAGTCCTAACATCAGCAAGGTCACCCTCAAGCCGCTGGACCATTGGCAACATCCTTAGATATTCCTCGTGAAGGCTCTCCAGTTCGGGTGTGCGCGGTGTTGCCTCCTGCGGTTCAGTTTCGTCACGGAGGAGCTTTGCTGCCGATGCTTCAGCCTTCTGATCAGCCAGCGCTAGAGCCTCGTATTGATCCAAGAAATCGACGGCCTTTGGCATCCGTCTCCATCGAAATGCACCCTGGATGACCGTAGTCTTGCATTCGCTCGCGATCGATGGAAACTGGTTCTCAGCTACGGCGCTGTTAAAGCGCTCGCCCGGAGGGATAAGCTTGACTCGGACGATGCCTGGTATGCTGAGGCTACTTCCCGTTGCCGCCTGGAGGCGCGCCTCGACCGTCCGGAGGACGAGCTTGGCCGGTACGAGTTGCCGCATGATATCTCGCGCGCCCCGGTGTAACTGGAACTCTTCAGGAGTGGCTCGTCGAACCCTCCCGTTTGAGACGCTTGCCGTTATCTCGGCCTCCCTAGCCTTGCGATTTCCGATTTGCAGGACGGCTTTCTTGGCTTCTTCGACGAGGGCCGGAAGACCGGCACGGTTACATCTAAGCCATTCAGGTTTGAGCATGTCTGTTGCGTGTAGACGATGCATGAAATGCTCGACCTCTCGATGCCAGGGCGTTTCAAGCGATTCGAATAAGATGAGGTCATAGGGGTTTCCGGTTTGTAGCGTTGAGATCCGGCGCAACACGTCGCCAGTCGTAGTGCCAATTTTCACAAGGCCGAAATCACGGTCAGCGTTGGATACGTCCCTAAGAGTCAAGAAATAGACATAGCCGCACATACGGGGGACTCACTCCTTGATGCGAATCTCAGGAGTTCGCCCATTGACCGTGAACCGAAAGTGCAACAACCGCCTCCTCGCTTCGAATCGAATTTCATCATCTTAGTGTATTAAAAGCGAAAACGGCAGATGGGGTTGAACCCGATCTGCCGCTATCCTTCGAAACTTGTCTAACTCCGGCTTACGAAGTAGTCGGCGCGCCCTTCATCTTCTCCCGCAACTCCTTCAGCACCGCCCGTCGGCTTAGCTTGATCTTGTTGCCTTCCAGCGCCAGCACCTTCACCTGAATCTGGTCGCCTTCCTTCAACTCATCGGTCACCAGCTTCACGCGCGACTCCGCGATCTCGCTGATATGCAGCAACCCATCGGTACCCGGGAAAATCTCCACAAAAGCGCCGAAGTCCACAATGCGGACCACCTTGCCCAAGTAGATCTTGCCAATCTCGGCCACCGCGCAGATGTCGGTGATGCGTTGAATCGCAGCCGCCGCGGCCGTACCGGTGGTGGAGAAAATCTTCACCGTGCCGTCGTCCTCGACGTCGATCTTCACACCCGTTTCGTCGACGATCGAGCGGATCATCTTGCCGCCCGGCCCAATCAACTCGCGGATCTTGTCCACCGGAATCATCATCGTATGGATGCGCGGAGCATGTTGCGAAAGGTCCGCTCTCGGCTCGGAAAGCGCCGTCGCCATCCGCTCCAGAATGAACAAACGCGCCACGCGAGCCTGCTCCAATGCCTCACGCATAACCTGCGTCGTGACGTTCGGCATCTTCAGATCCATCTGCAGCGCGGTGATGCCGTCCTTGGTCCCGGCCACCTTGAAGTCCATGTCGCCGTAGTGATCTTCGGCGCCCGCGATATCCGTAAGAATCGCGTACTTATCGCCTTCCACCACCAAGCCCATCGCAATGCCAGCCACCGGAGCCGTGATCGGCACGCCGGCGTCCATCAGCGCGAGTATGCCGCCGCAAACCGAAGCCATCGAACTCGAACCGTTCGACTCCAGAATCTCGCTCACCACCTTCATGGTGTACGGGAATTTCTTGTCGTCGGGCAGCACGGGGTTGATCGCGCGTTCGGCCAATGCGCCGTGGCCAATCTCACGCCGGCCGGGGCCGCGCATGAAGCCCACTTCGTTCACGCTGAACGGCGGGAAATTATAGAACAGCATGAAGCGCTTTTCCTTCATGCCATCCGGATCCAGCAGTTCGATGCGCTGCGCGTCGTCTGTGGTGCCAAGTGTCGTCGTGACCAGCGCCTGCGTTTCGCCACGAGTAAACAACCCGGAGCCATGCGTGCGCGGCAACAGGTTCACTTCGCAATCGATGTTGCGAATTTCGTCGAACCGGCGGCCATCCGGACGCTTCTTCGACAGCAGCATCTCGTCGCGGAAAATCTTTTCCTTCAGGCTGTCAAACAGCGCGCCCGCTTCGCTTTCCGCCGCCTTCTTCAGCTTCTCGTCGGTGATCCCAGCCGACATCGCCACCGCAGCCTGCTCATGCAGAGCGTCCACGCGGCTGTAGCTATCCAGCTTCGAATACTTCTTAGTATCCAGAGCGTCAGTCAGATCCTTGCGCACCAGCGCTTCGATCTTGGCCAGCATCTCGGTGTTCGGCGACGGCGAAACATAGTTGCGCTTCGGCTTGCCGCACTTCTTGACTAATTCCTCAATGCCCGCGATGATCTTCTTGCAGCACTCCAGGCCGTACTCGATGCAATCGACTACCTTGTCTTCCTTGACGCCCTTGCCTCCGGCTTCCACCATCACGATACCGGTCGCCGTACCGGCCACCAGGATGCTGAAGTCCGCAGCCTTCTCTTGCGCGTAGACAGGATTCGGAACCATCTCGCCATTGACCAGGCCCACGCGGCAACCGGCCAAGAGATGATGGAAAGGAATTTCGGAAATCGCCAGCGCGGCGGCCGCCCCGACAATCGCCAGCGGAGCGGGATCGCGCTCCGGATCCGCCGACATGACCATCGCGATCACCTGCGTCTCGCACATGTAGCCTTCGGGGAACAGCGGGCGGATCGGACGGTCGATCAGGCGGCAGGTCAGAACTTCTTTTTCAGTCGGCCGGCCTTCTCGCTTGATGAAGCCGCCGGGAAAACGTCCAGCTGCGTACGTCGCTTCGCGGTAATCGACGGTAAGCGGAAAGAATGTTCCGCCGGGTTTGGGTTTTTGGTTGGAACAGGCGGTGACCAGCACGACATTGTCGCCGGATCTCACCACCACGGCGCCATTGGCCTGCTTGGCCAACTTACCGGATTCTAGTGTGATCTCGACGCCTTTGCCCAGATCCACCGTAACGGAATGCAACATCAGTTTCTCCTTGATAAGATCAAGTGAGACTGCGGAGGGATGTAGAAGGGGGGCTGCCCGTTAGTGGCGCAAGCCTAGCCTGTCGATCAACGTCTTGTAGCGTTGCGGGCCTGTGCGCTTCAGATAGTTCAGCAGTCGCCGGCGTCGCGCAACCATTAACAACAGGCCGCGACGGCTGTGGTGATCCTTTTTGTTCACCTTGAAATGATCGGTGAGCTGGAGGATCCGGCTGCTGAGCAGCGCTACTTGGACCTCTGGCGAACCCGTATCGGACTTGTGAGTCTTATACGTCGTGATTACGTTTTGTTTTGCTTCAGCCGCCAGTGCCATTCGAAACTACGAACTCCTAGTCTTCCTAATCAGATACTTTGTACCCTCACAGGGTACCATAAGTACAGTCTCCTTATGCAACTCGGTTTCGGAACGGTGACGGGGGCGATGTTGTGCCTGCCCCTGCTGGCCGGGATTTTGACGGCGCAATCAGGGGCGGTGCGTGGCTACGGCCGATTGATCTCGCATGATCTTGAAGTGGTGGAGGGCTGCTCCGGTCTTACCTCGCCCGCCTCTCGCAAGGTGACCCTGTCCTCCGGGCAACCGTTGCCGATTCCCTTGCCGATCACCTGCGGCGTGACGACCTTGCGCGTGAATCGATTCCGGCTCAGCGTGCCTCCGCGTACCGAACCCGGTCTGTTCACGGGCCAGCAAATCGCCTTCGACGTACCGATGCAGGTCTCCTATGATCTCTCGGCCGATTGGAGCGGCGGACTGCCCGTGACGATCGAAGCCAACGTCGCCGCAGTGGCGGGCGTTGAGGTATCGCTTTGTAACGATACGCTCAGTGCGAATCTGAATTCGCAAGCCTCGAGAGTTTGCCAGTGGACCTCGGTCGGCGCCTCGCTTGCCGATGGCTTCTCGCTCAACTCGCGCTTCAGTTATGCGCCTGCATCCGGGAGCGGACCAATCTGGTCCGTGAAATCCACGGCGCGTTACGCCTGGACCGCCGCACCCGCCATTGAGCGAATCGAAATCGTGCAAGCCGTGCAGACCGAAGATCAACGTGTTCCGCTCTTCGCCGGTAAGCCCACGCACGTGCGGATTTTTCCTATCGGAGCCGCGCCGGAATCGACGCGCGTGCAACTGGAAGTGAAGTACCCCGGCGGCGTCTGGCGCACGACACCGGCCCGCACCGTCGTCGTCCCCGTGCAACTGAATCGCGCCTCCGACGCGCGTTCGTTCTTGATTCCGCTGCCTCCCGAAGTTGTAGCGGCGCCCGGTCCGCTTGTGATCGATGCGCAATTGCTCACTGGCGAAAGCCGTCTCCTCGCCGCGTTAACCAAGCCATTCACAGCCGATATTGTCGAAGCGCCGCGCGCCGCGCTGCTCGGCTACATGCAGGTCTGTGAAAGTTCAGCCGACGGTCGCGATCGCGTCTGTCCCAATGCGGCGGCTTCATCCCCGCAAATTCTCGGCGCAGTGGCTGAGCAGATCATGCCCGTGACATCGCTGCCGCAAACGATGTTGGGCTTGGTAGTCGTGCCCGCTGGGCTTGGCGTTGATACCCTCCGGCGCCTGGCGCGCTTGCGGCAATGGTTCGCCGATGTCCCAACAAACCCCGCCGCCATCGTAGCGGCCGTGCTGCCCGCCCAAAGTGAATGGGCCGCGCGCCTGGCCGGCCGTTGGTCTCCATCGTTGCGGCTCGCATTTGCCTCCGATGATCCACGTGGGCCGCTGCAACTCGCGCGCGCCGTATCGGCGGCCCACGGTGTCGTGCCGTTGGCTGCCACTGCGGTAACCGGAGGTTTCGATCTCCGCTCAGGCTCCGTGATCGCCGCTGGTGACCCCGCTTGGTTCGGCGCCTCAACCGTAGAGGCGCTCGCGGCATCCCTCCGTCCGCGCGTCGGGATCTTCCCCGGGGCCAGCGAATTCCTCACCATCTCGGGTTCCATCGCGCGTGACAAATCCACGGGCTCAATCGGCTTCGGATTTCGCACCGCGATCCCGATGGCGGTCTTCCCGTTCGATGTCGCTGCGCCCGCCTGCCTCCGTCTTTCGGCGGGAAGCGGAGAAGTGAATACCTTTTGTTTCGCTGTCGAACCGCTCGACGAATCGGCTTCCGAAGACGCCTTCTCCGTTCGCCTTCCGTGGCTCGCCGGCACGCAGCGAATCACGCTTCTATATGATGGCGTCGAACTGGCGACGCGCAACCTTTCCGCCTCGCCGCCCCAAGCTGAACTCCTCACGCCGCAAGCGGGCAACCGGATCCCGGAAGGCCCGCTCACGGTGCAATGGTCGGGCAGCGATGCCGACGGCGATGCCCTGCGATACGACTTGCTGATCTCCACCGACGGCGGCACAACGTGGACGCCCATCGTCTGCGAACTCGATCGTACGGACTTCACTCTCGATACGTCCATGTTCCCCACTTCCTCGCGCGTGCTGCTCCAGTTGCGGTTTAGCGATGGGCTGCAATCGGGAGCCGTCACCACTGGCCCCTTCGAATTCATCGGCGCGGGCGGCCAGATCCAGGCGCCAACCCTGGTTGCGTTACCACCCATGTTGGCGGGCCAGCCAACCGAAGCCAATATTCCAATCGCGAACTCGGGCAGTGGAACCTTGTTTCTGGATTCACTGACCATCGCCAGTCCATCTGTGCAGTTGATCGGCCCTTCGTTCCCCGCGCAAATCGCGCCCGGCTCGTCGATGCCCTTGCGGCTCCGCATCATTCCTCCGTCCCTGGGAGCGTTGTCGTCGGCCATCGCCATCGATGGGCCGCTAACGGCCGCGCGTATTCAAGTGACGGGCCGAGGCGTCAATGCGCGAGGTCCCCAAATCGAGACCGCACCCGCCTCGCTCGACTTCGGTCCGTTGACCACTGGGGAGTCGCGAGAGCTGACGCTGACGATCGGCAACGGAGGCGGCGCGCCGCTCACGATTACCGCGCCCAAGTTATCCCAAGCCTTCCGCATCTCCGGCTTCGACGCACCGCTGACGCTGGCGCCTGCCGGTCAGCAACAACTCACCGTGCGCTTTCAGCCCGTCTCCGCCGGCTCGGCGTTTGAAGCCTTCACGCTCGAAAGCGACGACCCGCTTCGCCGCACGCTCACCGTCGCGTTCTCCGGCCACGCCGTCGATACTGTTGTATCGAAAAATCCGAAGATCGACGTCCGCCCTGCCCCATCGGCCGACTTCGGCAACGTGCGCATCGGCGTGCCGTCACAGCAAACTTTCACCGTGCGCAACTCAGGCGTCGCGCCGCTGGTGATTCAGCGATTGTCGGTCGCACCCGCCGACTACTCAGTCCGCGATTTTCCCCGTCTGCCGTTGACGCTCGCCCCGGGGACCGAGCAGCTATTCTTCGTCCGCCTCGACGCCACCGCGACAGGCGCGCGGCTGGGCTCGTTGCAGTTCGATTCAAATGACCCGGTAACGCCCGTGCTCCGCATCGGTCTTAGCGCCGTCGCGTCGCTCCCCATCTCCGGGACCGTCGTGCTGCAACTAGACGATGGTGTCTTCGAACGATACGCCGGCTTCACCAGCGGCGATGGCTTCTTCCTCAATCGCCTGAAGCCCTCCGCCTATCCCGCAACGCTGAAAGCGATCCGAATCTACTTTGGCGAGCGCAGTCTTGAACCCGGCGAAAACTTCGGCCTGCTCTGGGCGGCGCACCCCACCGGAGCCGAAGACCTACCCGCGAACCTCCGCATGCAATCCACGTCGGCCACCGTGCGCAACCCGGTCGAGTTCGTCGAATATCCAGTGACCACGCCCATCACGATCGAATCCGGCGATTTTCTCGTCGGCTTCCAAACTAACAAACCGACTGCCGCTCCGCTCGATACCTCGGCGGGTCAAACCCGGCGCACCTACGTCAGTCGCGACGGAGCTTCGTGGAGGCCTTCGGAGCTCTCGCAAGGCTTCCCCTCCGGCGTCTTCGCCGTACGCGCTGTGGTTGATGTTGGTGTGAAGCCGTAGCGCTGCGTGCCGACGCTCAGCCAAAAAAACCTTCGCCTTGCAATCGATCCAAATCCCGGCTGCCACGGACGATGCGAATCAAGTCGATTCCGTCTTTTTCGAAGCCATCGGTGACGCGAAACGTCGCATGTGCTCAAGTTCAGTCTTGGTCGCGAGTATCCGGCTTCCGCTTTCCGGCTGACTGCCCAGCATTGCGGCTGTCGCATCGACGGCTGCCAGAAAGCGATCGGCCGTTTCGATACCCGCGTTCTTTCGGGATCGGGCGCGTTTCTAATCGGGCGCGTTTCTAGTTGTTTGAGCGCTCCCGTTCGGATATCGCTCCAATCTTGCCGCGTTATCTCGGTTGGGCTCCCATTTTGAATGCCTTCCATCGGCAAGCGTTTCCAATGTCTCCTGAGCTCTGCGCTTCTCGTCGAATCTAATGAGCTCGCGGTTGTACTCACTGAAACTGCTAGAACGGCCTGAGCCGACTTAGATGTCAACGAACTCCTTAAGCTGGTCAGGGAGAGAATATTCATGGTCTGCATCTGGCAAGTCTCTCTATTTCACGGTAGCATCCATGGCATGGCAAGGGATAGCAAAAAATGCCATCGGCTATTTGGAATTCTAATTCATCACCACATTAATCCGCCGGTAATTATCCGGCTCGCCTACCGCCTTCGCCGCTCGCAATAGGAGTCATGGCCCGCCGTCGTCACCAGCGGTTGAGGCTGGCTGACTCCGCCCGTCCATCGCCAGCCGATACAAGTCGATATGGCTAACCGGCCTGTCGCTTTCGGTATCAGATACGGTTTGGCTCAAACGGGCCCGGGCTCTTACCTGATCGATCCATTCGCTAAAGTTGGCGGGTCTTGTTTCGCCGGAAGCTTCGATCAGGATATTCCCTTCAGCATAACCTTTCACGGCGGTCCCTATTTTAGTAGGGCAAGCTTCAGCTTGCGCGGGGCTTCAGCCCCGCTCAGGCAGACGTTACTTAGTGATTATGGCGCGGCAGATCCTGGCCGACGTTATGATAGTCGACCGCAAACTCCAGACATCCGCCAGTCGATAACTGCCCCACGTGAGCGCGGAAGAGTTGCTGCCAAGGAGTCTGGCTGGGCGGCATCTCTATCTTGACCTTGGCGCGCCGCTGCGCAATCTCCTCATCGGAGATCATGATGTCGACGCGGCGCGCGTTCAAGTCCACCTTCAGCTTGTCGCCCGTTTCGAGGATCGCCAGGTTGCCGCCTACTGCGGACTCGGGCGAGGCGTTCAGGATGGACGGACTGGCCGACGTCCCGCTCTGCCGTCCGTCGCCAATACAGGGCAACTGATTCACGCCCGCTTGTACCAGTGCGTCCGGTGGCAACATGTTCACCACCTCTGCCGCTCCGGGATAGCCCACTGGGCCCGTTCCACGTATCACCAGCACGCAAGTCGCATCGATGGCGAGCGAAGGATCGTTGATGCGGGCATGGTAGTCTTCCGGCCCTTCAAAAACGATCGCGCGTCCGGTGAAGCAGTTCTCGGTTCCCGGTGTCGACAGGAAGCGCGTCCGGAATTCATCGGCGATGCAAGAGGTTTTGATCAGCGCCGAATCGAACAGGTTACCGCCAAGGACGAGGAATCCCGCATTCTCCATGAGCGGGTTGTTGTAACTGCGAATAACGTCCGCGTCGAGTGACTTACTTTCGGCATAATTATCGCCAATTGACTTACCAGTTACAGTCATGGCGCCGGTGCGAATCTTGCCTGCCTTGATAAGTTCCCCAAAAACGGCCGGCACGCCGCCCGCGCGATAGTAAGACTCGGCCAAGTACTTGCCTGCAGGTTGTAAGTTCACGAGTAAGTGGATTTCGTGGCCGATAGTTTCCCAGTCTTTGATGTTAAGCTCCACGCCGATATGGCGCGCGATCGCGATGATGTGCGGCGGGCAGTTAGTAGATCCGCCGATTGCCGAGTTCACGACGATGGCGTTCTCAAACGCCTCGCGCGTCAGAATCTGTGAAGGCTTCAGGTCCTCATGTACCATCTGCACGATCCGCTTCCCGGTCTCGTAGCCGTATTGCGCGCGCTCGCGATTCGGGGCTGGTATCGCGGCGCAACCGGGCAACGACATGCCGAGTGCTTCCGCCAATGAGTTCATCGACGTGGCCGTGCCCATCGTATTGCAATGCCCCACGCTCGGCACCGACGCAGCCACCATGGCCATGAAGCCTGGCCGGTCGATCTCGCCTGCTGCATAGAGCCGCCGCGCGTCCCAAAGCGCCATGCCGGACCCGGCCAATTCGCCCTTGTAGTAACTGTTGAGCATCGGGCCGCCCGAGTAAACAATGGCCGGAATGTTCACAGTCGCCGCTGCCATCAGGCAGGCCGGAGTCGTCTTGTCGCAGCCCGTGGTCAGCACCACACCATCAAGCGGGTAGCCATGCAGCACCTCGACCAGTCCCATGTAAGCCAGATTCCGGTCGATGGCCGCCGTGGGCCGCCGGCAGGACTCTTGAATAGGATGGACGGGAAACACAAAGGGCACGCCACCTGCGTCGCGAATGCCGTCACGCACCCGCGACTCGAGCTCCAGATGATGCCGGTTGCAAGGCGAAAGATCGGAGCCGGTTTGCGCAATGCCAATGATCGGGCGGCCCGACTGCATCTCGTCCTGAGTGATCCCGTAGTTCGGATACCGCTCGATGTAGATCGCGGTCATCGCGGGATTGAGTGCATTGTCGAACCAGGCGCGCGACCGCAGCCGGCCGGTGTTCTCAGCCGCGGCGAGCTTGGCGACGTCTTTGGATGAAGGCATAACTTTCCATTCTAGTGTGAAGCGATCCGGACGGCCGTTACCTTGTAGTCGGGCGTCCCTGTGAACGCGTCGCGCGCCGGGCCAGTCACTCCGTTGACCCATGAAGCGGTCGAGTGAAAGGTCGAGAAGAGCTGCCCTGTTTGAACACGCTCATCAACGTGTACAGGAAGATCGACTTCGCCGTGCCGGCTGACGAGTGTGACGATTTGTCCGTCGCCGACGCCGAGCCGGGCTGCGTCCTCGAGCCCGATGTCAAGCGTGTCGGCCGGACGTAGCACTTCGTTCGGAGTGCGCATGGTCATCGTGCCCGCGTTGAACTGATAGAGCGTGCGTCCCGTCATCAACAGGAACGGGTAGTCCTCACTCGCCATTTCTGGAGCGGGCTTGTACTCGAGCCTGCGGAGACTTGCCGTTGTGCCGTGGGAGAAGGTCTGAGCGTGCAGAATGGTTTGCCCAGGATCAGTCTCACTCGTGCATGGCCATTTCAATCCGCCCTCGCGGTCGAGCCGGGCATAGGAAATTCCCGCACCCTTGAGCCATATGGCGCGGACCTCATTCCAGATCTCCTCGGCCGAAGTGAACTCGAAGCCAGTGCAATGTCCCATCGCCCTCGCTACACGGCTGATGATCTCCCAATCGGGAAGGCTGTCCCCGATAGGCGCTCGGCGTTCATGAAGGTGCCGTCCTTTTCGAAGCGCGACGCCGCAGGAAAGAAGACCGTACCGAACTCCTTGGCGGTCTCGTTCAGGAATAGGTCCTGAATGATGACAAGGTCGACCCGCCGCAGAGCCTCGCGCGTCGCGGCGACGTTCGCGTTGGTGAATAGGATGTCGTAACCGATGGACCAAAGCGCGTGCAGTTCGCCCCGCCCTGCGGCGTCGATCATCTCCAGCATGGTTAAGCCTCGTTCGCGCGGGACCGGCGCTTGCCACCAGGCTTCGAACCGCGCGGCGTGTTCGGCGATGCCAACGTAGCCCGGCAGATGGGCCGGTTCGCAGCCCATATGCGCCGAACCCTGGACGTTGTTCTGACCGCGCAGCGGGTTGACGCCCGAGCCCGGTTTGCTCAGGAGCCAGTCAGCAAGGCGAGGTTCACCAGCGCCATCACTCCTTCGGTTCCTTGTCTGTGTTCCGTGAGGCCGAGGCCATGGATCGACATCGCTGGCCGGGTCTGGGCATAAATGCGAGCGGCCGCTGCAATCCGCTCGGCTGGCACTCCGGAAATCTGCGACGCGCGCTCTGGTGTCCACGCCTCAATGAAGGATGCGAACGCTTCCGACCCGTTCACTCGGGTCGCGACGAAGGCTGCCTCATGCAAGCCTTCCTTGACGATCACGTGCGCGAGGGCGTTGAGCAAGGCCACGTCGGAGCCCGGCTGCAACGCGAGGTGGATGCCGGGCGGCTCGCAGCGCAGCTTGCCGGATGCGTGCGCCCATGATCGGATGGTTCTCGGTTGCGTTGGCTCCCCATACGAGAATGCAGGCGGCGCGTTCAATGTCGTTGAACGAGTTGGTCGCTGCGCCGGCGCCCAGCATATCGTTCATGGCAGTCGCGGTAGGCGCGTGACAGACGCGAGCGCAGCAGTCCACGTTGTTGGATCCGAGCACGGTCCGCGCGAACTTCTGGGCGAGGTAGTTCTCTTCATTGGTGGCGCGAGCGGAGCCGAGGACGCCAATTGACTGCGCGCCATGAGGCCGTACGATCTCGTCGAGACGACTGGCAGTGTGAGCGATCGCCTCGTCCCATGTGGCGCGGCGCCAGAGACCCTCGACTCGAATCATTGGGTCGGTTGCGCGGTCGTTGGCATGGACAAATCCATGCGCGTAGCGGCCCTTGACGCATAGGTGCCCTTTGCTCACCGGCGCGTCCAACACCGGCTTCACTTGCACGGTGCGTTCTGCGTTGACGCCCACTCCAGTTCGCAGCCAGTGCCGCAATAGGGGAAAGTAGTTCGAGTCCAACTGTCAATGGTTGAGGGCGCGCCGCGGCCCGCGATCGCGCCCGTGGGGCAAGTGTCAGCACACGCTCCGCATCTCACTCAGTCACTCTGGCCGAGAGGAACGCCCTCGCCGGCCACCATGTGCAACGACTCGCCGCGTCCATGTGCGCGCCAGACAAATTGCCCCTGCACATCGGCGCAGATCCGTCCGCAACGGTAACAGCCGATGTACAGGTTCATATCGACGGCGAGGTAAGGATGCGAGTTGTCGACGAGCGTGGGATCGTATGGGTTCTGAGTTCCTGGCGTGACTCAATAGCGATCCAGACTACGGCGCAGTTCCGAGTCCGGCAGGTTGGAAGGAAGCCCTCGCGCCAGGAGCGTCAGTTCCTCGCGCAGCGCCTCTGCGTTCGTGGTGACATGCATTCCAGCGGTGGCCGCCGTCATGCAGGCTGGGGCTGGGCGCTCGTGGCCCTCAATCTCCACCAGACAAAGCCGGCAGATTCCGAGCGGCGCAAGTCTAGCGTCGTGGCACAGAGCCGGGAGGTCAGGTAACGCCTCAAGGATCGTCGCCCCATCGCGCACCGCCACCTGCCTTCCATCAACCTTGAACTGGATCATTCCATTTCCTCCCGCAATCTTATCGCCATCCGCGCTAGACTGACGGGTTCGCAGGCAATGGACACCGCACAACTGGTCGAACTCGGCTACGCCTTCAAGCAGAAGCTGGACGGCGTCAAGGCCAGTCTGGCTCCTTCATTCGAGTGGTACCCGTACGATTCAATATCCAATCTGGTCCACCTGGATCACCTTCTTACCGGCGAACGGAGGCAGTTACTCGACTTACTCGGGGGCCGGCCGGTCCTGGATCTTTGCTGCGCGGACGGCGATTTGGCATTCTTCCTGGAGTCCGTTGGCTGCCAAGTGGATGCGGTAGATCATCCCATCGGCAACTACAACGGCATGGAGGGCGTGGCGGCCTTGCGCGAGGCTCTCGGGTCTCAGGCGGCGATCAGTCAGGTCGACCTCAATCAGCCCTTCATGCTCCCCAAGAATCGCTACGGCGCGATCTTCTTCTTCGGCGCGCTCTATCACGTGAAGAACCCGTTTCATGTGCTGGAGACACTCGCCCGTCATACGGAGCATCTATTCCTCAGCACCCGTGTTGCCAATACTCTGCCGGGGGGCGCTCGTATCGACGCCGAGCCGGTCGCCTATCTTGCGGGGCGCGACGAGGTGAATGACGACGATAGTAACTATTGGATCTTCTCTCGAGCTGGACTTGAACGTTTACTGACCCGGACCCATTGGACCGTGCTCGAGATCGCCACGGTGGGCGCGACGGAACATTCAGACCCCGTGGAAGCGGACCGCGATGAGCGAGCGTTCGTGCTGGCGCGTAGCGTTTATGGATCCACCGAAGTGGCCCTGCTCGACGGCTGGCATCTTCCCGAAGATACGGGGTGGCGTTGGACGAAGCAGCGTTTTTCGGCAGCCTTTGTGTTGCCCGCCGAGGCGCGCCGTGTTCAGCCGCTGGTCTATCTTTACCTTGCCCCTGCCCTCTTCCATGAGCGCACCTCGGTAACGATCACGGCATCGCTAAACGGTCAGATGAACGCGCAAGCATACGGTGCGCCGGGACGCCACTTATTCTCCTGCGAGTTTACCGGCGCCTTCGGGGCTGGCCAGCACCGGCTTGAGTTTTCACTGGACGCCGTGTTGGCTCCCGAACCCGGCGATCAGCGGGAACGTTCTTCGATCATAGCGAGTCTTACAGTAAGTCACGCTCCCGAGTAACTAACCGAGCGACCGCTCGGCGCTGTGATCTTCCGGTATCGGGTAACCGGCTCCGGTGAAGACGTCGCGCATGGCGCGATTCGAGTCAAAGAAGACCTGCCAGTAGTGCCGATTAGCCGCGTACGGCCGGATCACCAACAACGGACCGCGTTCGGTAAACGAGCCGATCTCGATGTCGGGTGCGGGTTTGTCGAGCACATTGGGGATCCGGGAGATGCGTTCGCGTAGGCGATCGATGGCGTCCTTTGGATCGACCGAGTGAGCCAGTTGGGCAGTAAGATCGACGCGCCGATACCGAGTGGCCGTGTAGTTCTGAATGTTATCGGCGAAGATTCTACCGTTGCCCACGTAGTTCATGACATTGTCCGGCTAAACGATCGTTGTGGAGAAGAGGCCGATCTCGTCCACCGTTCCAGTCACACCGCCGGCCGCGATAAAGTCTCCCACCTTGAACGGCCGCAGAATCACCATGAAGATGCCAGCCGCAAAGTGACCGAGCAGCCCGCCCCAAGCCGTGCCTATCGCCAAGCCCGCGCCCGCCAGGAGCGCTGCGAAGGAGGTGGTCTCGACGCCGAAGAATCCCAGCAGGCCCATGACCAGGACCATGTTCTAAGAGGACATTCACGATCGACGTCAGGTACGCCATGATCGTCTCGTCCAGCTTGTACCCGCGTAGAACGCGAGCGAGCAGGCGGACCACGATCCTAATAACCCAGCGGCCGGCGATGTAGCCTACTATCGCGCCCAACAACTTCGTACCTACTGCAACGGCCGTGGTGATCAACGACTGTTCAAGGGCTTTCCAATCCTAATTCAGCACGACCTCATTCGTAAACTGGCCGGATGGCCGAAATGCTCAACTGCAAGAATAGCCCAAGATCGAGACCGGGTGCGGCAAAGCGCCGCAACCCTCCGGGCGAGGTGGTGGAGATGTTGAGGGCGCCGTTGGAAAGACCGAAGATAGTAATGGTGGGCGGCAAGGCCGAGAGTATGCGGGCTGGCACAACGAACCGCCGGTCCGACGCCCGGGCAATGCAAGTGAAGGAATGCAGACTGCGGCCGCAGGAGTTAGTGGAGCCGAAAATCGTAAGTAACTGACCGGGAGGGCCCTGATAGTCCCAGCTCAACGCGAGGTTCTCGCCGCGCACGATCTTGCCGGGTTGGCTCAAGAGTCTGACGGAGATCGCATCGGTCTCGAATGAGAATGGGCCAACGTCCTTACCCCCCGCGCCATTGCCGATGAGATAGCGGCCCGGTGGAATCAAAACCCTTTGCGGGTCATCGTAGTTACCGGCGTTGGTGGCGCTCTGTAACAACCGGTATGTGCCACCCGGGCCGACGACGCGCAATTCGGTCCCGGCATCCATCGGCGTCTGCACTGGCTGCCCCGGTTGGGCGGGGAAATCGGTTCCGTTGCGCACGGTGCAGGTGTTTACGGGCATCTCGACGTTCGGTTCGAAGGCTTGAAGCGGCGACTCCAAGTCGCCAGTGGTTGCACCGCGCTGGAAAAAGCCCAGCCGGACGTAGTCATCTCCAGCGCCGGGCAGTAACACCGAGCCAAAGCCGTCCAGAAAAAAGATGAGACCAAATCGACTTACCGGGCTTATTGGCGGAAGGCGATTCGCCGTGGCACACCCACCGGCTGAGGCGATGGCGACCGAGCCGAAGTTACTCGTGACTCCAGAGACTTCTATGTTGACGGGCACCTGACAACCTTCGATGCCAGCAGGGGTCGCAAAGACGATCTGATCGATGCCGGCGCAGCAGCCGGACCGGCCGCGATAGATCAGGGGCGCAAGCCGGTCGCCGATCCAGAGACGCACGTCGAGGTTGGGTTGGTCACCCGGTAGCGGGCCTGCGGCTTCGGCGCCCGGAACGGCTCCGAGTCCCGTGCCCCACAAGGTCGCGAGCTGGCCTGGGCGGAGAGGTTGAGCAGGCGTGTTCAGCGTGGCTGCGCCGGTGGCCGCATCTATGTTCTGAACGACGGCCGGCCCCGTCCCGCGCTGGTTCAGTGTGAAGAGGCCGGGTGCGCCGGATCTAACGCGGATCGGGACAGACTCAGAGGCGAGGCCTCGATAGGTCACGGTCAGCGCTCCATCTCCGGGCGGGACTGTGCCGGGTAAGATAGCGCCGATCTGAATAGCATTGGCAAAGAGGGGCCAAGCCTCATAAGTGGAGCCGCGCATGGCAACCTTGACGGCGACTCCAGCGAGAGTGGTTGGCAGGGGAAATGAACCTATTTGTGTCAGCGCCGGCGGGCCGATGTCGCGGCCGAAGATAGCAAAGAGCGAGCCGGGAGCGACGCCTCCGGCCGGTGCGCAAGCGGGCGCATAGCTGGCACTGTTAGTTACTCCGTCCAAAGGAACGAACGGAGCGGACTGTTGGGCATAGATCGGGAGTAACGTCAGGGCAAAGACGAGAGCGCGGACAGGAACGATCACAGGACACCGAATTTAGCGAAGACGTCTTTCAGATAGGCGCCCTTCCTCAGTTCCGCGCGTGAGCCGTCTTCGCGCCGGACTTTATCGGCGGCAAGTTCAATTACTTCGGCGGCGCGGTCCTTAGGTATTACAACGATGCCATCCTCATCGCCGAAGATGAAGTCGCCCGGGTTGACGATGACTCCGCCTGCCTCCACCGGGACGTTGTAGGCGGTCACGATGCCTCGGCCCATCGAGTCGACCGGTTTGATGCCTGAGGCGAAGACAGGGAAGCCGAGTTCGGCGATCTTGCCGGTGTCGCGGACTAAGCCGTCGACGACCGCGCCCCGAGCTCCGCGCGCCTTGGCAGCGGTGGAGAGTAACTCACCCCAGGGTGCGTTACGCAGGGAGTTCTGCGTGCCCACCACCGCGGCTTCGCCAGGAAGGAGGCTATCCACGGCTTCGATTTCCACAGCATAAGGGTCGGCCGGAATGCGATAGACATCCGAACAAGCGATCGTGCGCGCCCATCCTGCGAACTTACACTTAGGATGGACTGGGCGGAGATACTCACGCATCGCCTGATGGCGAAGGTCTAACTGATCGAGAGAGTCAGACACCACGGCCGTGTAGAGATTCTCTTCCGCGTATTGGCAGAGCGCGATGTCCCACATAGTAAGTTATGCCAGTAACTTTTTAACAACATGGCCTTCGACGTCCGTCAAGCGGAAGTCACGGCCCATGTGGCGGTAAGTCAGTTTAGTATGATCAAAACCAAGGCGATTGAGAAGCGTCGCCTGTAAGTCGTGAACGTGGACGGGATCTTCAGTAATGTTCAGGCAAAGGTCATCGGTCTTGCCGTGCGTGTAGCCTGCCCGCAGGCCACCGCCCGCCGCCCACATAGAGAAAGCGTTGGGATGATGATCGCGGCCGGCGTTATCGGTGTCATTCGGGCGGCGCATTTCAACTAGAGGCGTGCGGCCAAACTCACCGCCCCACACAAGTAGAGTCTCATCGAGAAGGCCGCGTTGCTTGAGGTCCTTGACAAGAGCCGCCGTGGGTTGGTCGATCTTACGGCAGCGAATCGGGAGTTGTTTGTTTAACTCGCTGTGGTGGTCCCACGACGCATCCATCATCAGGACAAAACGTACGCCCCGCTCAATCAGGCGGCGCGCCAGGAGGCAGTTAGTCGCGAATTGGCGCAAGTCTTTGTCTTCGCTATCGACGCCATACATCTCACGAATGGCTTTCGGTTCGTTCGAGAAATCGGTCAGGTCCGGGCCTGCCGTCTGCATGCGGAAGGCGAGCTCATACGCGGCGATGCGCGAGGCGATCTCCCGGTCACCGGTCGTTTCCAGACGATGGGCGTTCAAGGCGCCGACCGTGTCGAGCGTGTCGCGTTGGAACTCCGGCGAGACGCCGGGCGGATTCGATAGATACAAGATCGGGTCACCCGAGTTACGGAAGACGGCGCCCTGGTAGTGCGACGGCATGAAACCGCTGCCGAAGTTAGACGAGCCGCCGGAGGTACCTCTGCCCGAGGTCAGGACTACGAAGCCGGGAAGGTTCTTCGACTCCGACCCGAGGCCATAAGTGGCCCAGGCGCCCATACTGGGCCGACCGAATTGGATGGAGCCTGTGAATAAAAGTAACTGGCCCGGGTGATGGTTGAAGGCATCGGTGTGCATGGAGCGAATCAGCGTGATGTCGTCGGCGCACTTACCGATCTCAGGGATTAGTTCAGAGAGTTCCATGCCGCATCGTCCACGGCGGCGGAACTCAAACTTAGACGCCATGACCGCCGCGCTCGGCTTGATAAAGGCGAGCTTCAGGTCTTTCGTCATCGACTCCGGGAGGGGTTTTCCGTGATAGGACTGCAAGCCCGGCTTGGGATCGAATAATTCGTATTGACTCGGGCCGCCTTCCATGAACATGTAAATGACATGTTTGGCTTTGGCGGAAAAATGAGGCTGTTGGACCAGGGGCGCGTCAGCATGGAGCAGGTCACCGAGCGCAGCCGCGCCAATCCCGCCCGCCACTTGAGAGAGAAAGCGGCGGCGATTGTGGATCGCGAGGTATTGGAGTTCATTCATCGTTGTTACTCTCTGGTCAGGAACTCATCGGAGTTGAGGAGCGCGCGAGCTACGCCTAGCCACGATGTTTTGTTAAGCGCGCGGGTTAGGATTTCCAGTTCGCTTCGGTCCGGCGGGCGTGAAGTCGCGAGGGTGAAGGCGTAGATAAGGGCTGGTTCAGGATTGGGGACCGCTCCCTCGCGGTCGCGGCTCGGTTGGGTTATTGGGGCGGGTTGGGTTGGTCGTGCGGGTTGGGTTATTGGGGCGGGTTGGGTTGGTTGTGCGGGTTGGGTTACTCGCATTGTTTCGGTCGGCGGCGCGGTTTGAGTTAACCGTGGGAGTTTCGCTATTCGCTCGGGTTGGGTTATTCGCGCGGCGAAGGCTTCGGCGGCCTCGTGGAAGACTGGGTCATTCAATAAGTTGAGCGCCTGCAGCGGCGTGTTGGAACGGCTGCGGCGCGAGACCGACACGTTCGATTCAGGGGCGTCGAAGTTCACCATCTGGGGATAGGGGGCGGTGCGTTGGAAGAAGGTGTACAGACCTCGGCGATACTTTTCGGGACCAGTGCTTTCTTTCCAACGATCGGTGTCCCAGGCGTAAGTCAGTTCCATCACGCCCTTCGGCTGTGGAGGATATACGCTGCGCCCGCCGATTTGTTCCGTAAGCAAACCGGACACGCGCAGGGCGGAATCCCGGATTGCTTCGGCAGGGAGGCGTAGCCGGTTTTGACGGGCTACAAGCGAGTTGTCCGGGTCGCGATCGGCAAGCTCCGGGCGCGCCGCCGATTGTTGGCGGTAGGTGGCTGACATCACGATTTGCTTGTGCATGCGCTTGACGCGCCAACCGCCGTCAATGAAGTCCGAGGCAAGCCAGTCGAGTAACTCGGGGTGAGTGGGCGCTTCGCCCTGGAAGCCGAAGTCTTCAGAGGTGCGAACGAGCCCTCGGCCAAAGAACTCCTGCCACATACGATTGACGGCGACACGGGCGGTAAGCGGATGCTCGGGCGAGGTGAGCCAGCGGGCGAGGTCGAGACGCGTGGTGCGGTTTCCATTGGTTCTCATGGGGGGCAGCGAGGCGAGGCCCGTGGCCGGAACTTCGATGCCGAGACGGGAAAAGTCACCACGAATGCGCAGGTTCGTGGCATGGGGTTGAGGGTTTTCCGAGATAACTTGAGCCTGGCTGATTTGCGGGTAGGACTCGTAGAGGGCGCGGAGCTTCTTTTGCAGCTCCTTGAAGCGAAGCTGTTTCCATTCGTCCTTGGGAACGACAAAGTGGTACCACTCGATGAAGTAGTCTTCGAGTATCTGCCGCTCGCGCCAGGTTCGTTTGTCCCGGTCTATCCATATGAACTTATGGCCGCCATCGGACATTTGGAAGATAACGTCGTAAGTGATATCCCAGTCGGTTAGTTTGCCGGCGTTTTTCGCGGCCCAGCGCACCTTCTCTTCCCAGGGCGGCATGAGGCGAGTTATTCCGTATTCGTCCAGTAAGGCCTGGCGCTTGCCGAGATACTCGTCGCGCTTCGATTGCTGGGGGCCGGCTTCGCCCGGCAGCGGAGCGTCGATATACTCTTCGTCGATGTTGTCAAAGAAGGCGTAGAGGGAGTAATAATCTTTTTGTGAGATGGGATCGTACTTATGGTCGTGACATTGCGCGCAGCCGACGGTGAGGCCCAGCCAAACCGTGCCGACGGTGTTGGCTCGGTCAAGGGTTTCTTCAAAGAAGGTCTGTTCGAGTTTGACGCCGCCTTCGCGGTTGCGGAGTGTGTTGCGATGGAAGCCGGTCGCAGCGCGATCTTCCGCGGTGGCGTTGGGGAGCAGGTCTCCAGCGAGTTGGGCCGTGGTGAAGCGGTCAAACGGCATGTCCACGTTCAGCGCGTCGATGACCCAGTGGCGCCAGCGCCAAGCCCAAGGGCGGGGAAGATCCTTTTCGTGGCCGTCGGAATCGGCATAACGAGCGAGATCAAGCCAGTGACGAGCCCAACGTTCGCCATAGCGCGGCGAGGCGAGAAGGCGATCTACCGCGCGCTCATAGGCGTTTGGGTTTGAATCGTCGAGATACGCCGTTAGCTCAGCAGGCGTGGGCGGTAGGCCGGTTAGATCGAGCGACAGCCGGCGGAAGAGCGTGGGCTTTGCGGCTTCAGACGACGGTGTGATTTTGGCCGCTTCGAGGCGCGCAAGGACAAACGCATCGATTGGGTTTCGCACGGTCGCGGTGGTGGCTGGGATATCGGGACGCTTCAATGGTGCGAAGGACCAGGGCTTGCGGCGCAACGGACTGGCGGCCAGCGGTTTGGGGGGCTGAGCGGACTCGGGCCATTCGGCGCCGGCGTCGATCCATGCGCGTAGAGCGGCGACCTCGGGTTCGGTGAGTTTGACTCCAATGGGTGGCATCCGGAAGCCATCTTTGGCGCTCGAGACGCGCTCGATTAACTTACTGCTGGCGCTGGATCCGGGAACAATTACCGCGCCGCTGTAGCCGCCCTTGAACGCGGCGGCGCGATCGTCAAGGCGCAGGCCGCTCATCTGTTGCGCCGGCCCGTGACACCCGAAGCATTTGCGATGAAGGATCGGCTCCACGTTCGCGGTAAAGTTCTGGGAGAACGCCGCTGTCGCGTAGAGAAAGATCGCCGCCGGAATCGACGCTGCCAGGGACTTCATACGTGGTTGCTTTGAGCGTATCGCATGGGAGCGGCGCCGCGCTAGTGGCGGAAAAAATCGCGGGTGTCGAATTCTGTCGCGTTTGGTCGTATTTGAAATGTTTCCGGCCGAGAATGAAGGCGGCGGCACGGAAGCGCGTGGCGGGCGTGGACTCCATACCGTTGAGACATTCTTCGAGTGCGTCGAAGGCTTCGACGGCGAGTTCGCGGAGGCGGTCTTCGAAGGCGTCGGCAACGATTCCGCGGTAGCGGTCGAGAGCGGCGGCGAAGGCGGGCGACTGCTTGAGCCAGGTGTAGATGGTGGAGCGGTGGACGCCAGCGCGGAGGGCGGCTTTAGCGATGGTGGCTCCGCCGACGATTTGTTGGACGACGGCGAGTTGGATGGGAGTGAGTTCGAGGGATAGGTCTTGCATATTGGTTAGTTGGCCGGCTTCAGATGTAACATGGCGGCGGAATGGTGCGGCGCGGGGGAAGGCTGTAAGTCGTTGTTGGGTTGGGAGAAGAAATATTTTTGAGACGGGTGAACCGGGTTGCCGCTCTGCCGGAACGAACGTAATATCTTCCAACGAAATCAATACAATGTTGGGAGACGGGCTCGGGAATCTATCAGCTGCAAGGTCTGGACAATGAGCAAGATTTGGCAGATAGCTGCAATTGTTCTACCGGTTCCGCTTGCCTTGGGAGTGATCTACGAACGAGCGGGTGGGCGTCGCGACCAAGCGAAACTGCCGCGGGTAGGACGCGCGGTCGACGTTGGTGGGCGCGCGTTGAACATCAGTTGCTTGGGTGAAGGCGCCCCCGCAGTGATCCTGGACGCCGGCGGCAGCGCACCCGGTTTTAGCAATCTGCCGCTGCAGCGACTGATCTCGAGCGAGACAAAGACTTGCTGGTTCGATCGCGCGGGACTCGGTTGGAGCGATCCGAGCTCAGCGCTTCAAACGAGTGGCGCCATCGCAAGCGACCTCCATAACTTGCTGCGGGGGGCGGGGATTGCGCCGCCCTTCATCCTTGTCGGCCAATCCTTCAGCGGATTTAACGTTCGCATGTTTGCAGCGCGGGACGCGCATAAAGTGGCGGGCATTGTATTGCTCGACTCGGTTCACGAGGACCAACAACAGTACGAGCCCCGGTCCGCTCTCGCCCCGGTGAACCGGCTGCCGGCTGCTGCGCGGAATTTGCTATGTAAGGTCGTGCCATGGGCTGCGAAGGTGGGCATGGTGAGACTGATGGTGGATTCGTCTGGCGGTCGCCGTCCCATCCCAGGGTTCACCGCAGCCGAGGCTGCCACATTGCAGGCACTCGAAGCACAGCCCAAGGCCGTCGTCGCGGCCGCAGGTTGCCAGGCGTGGGAGAGGAGTGCAGATGAAGCACGGGCCGCTGGAACCCTGGGTAACATCCCTTTGTACGTGTTGACCGCCGGAGAGCCGATGCGGACCGGCGATCCTGCGGTGGACCAGGAGCTCAAGCAATTCCACGACATCTGGGTACATAAGCTGCAAGTGCAGCTGGCAGGTCTCTCTACTTGCGGCAAGCAAGTGATCGTGGAGAACAGCAGCCATGATGGGGGTCGCGATATGGCGCATGCAGCGGTCAGAGCTATTCGTGAAATTCTGCGAGAGTCTCATCGGTAGAGACTCCAAACAAGCGGCTTGCGCTCAACAATCGGCCACGCGGCCGGCCAGTTCGGGGAACATCACAAGACCGCGAGCGTCGACTGAAGATCAGGTTTGACGTGTTCATGCCACGCGTCATCGAAATCCACGGCCAGAGCCAACGCAGCGAGGGCAATTTCATTGGCTTCATGCCACAAGCCAGGCTGCTGCAGCCAAAATGCGGGCTTCACAGACAATACAGATTTCAGTAGGTCACCCTCGAAAAGGTCCGCTTCGAGCAACGGATTCTGGCGAAGACGGTCCAGGGCCATCGGGACTAGTATCGCAAGACTAAATTGCTGGCCCATCGCCGTGCGAATCTCACCGTCAGTCAGTTCCCCGACTGGCTTGTATCGCATTTGGTGACAGGTCTCGACAAGACGCGATGGGTAGCACGGCTTGCCCCAATCCTCGCTTCGAGTTCCGTTAGGCTTTTGGTCCGATCCACCTTTACTCCGATTCTAACGAGCTAGGATTCTGCCTTCTTCGAAGGCTTCGACTTGCCAGAATTGTTGAGGGCGATCGCCTGGAGAATGAGGGCCGTGAAGGCGGAAGCGTCGACTTTTTCTCCTTCGTGTATGTCGATTGCGCGGCGTGTGTTTCCGTCGAGACTGGAGTTGAAGAGGCCGGACGGATCCTTCAGCGACGCACCCTTGGCGAAGGTGAGCTTTACGACTCTCTTGTAGGATTCGCCGGTGCAGACGATGCCGCCGTGCGACCAGACTGGAGTGCCCATCCACTTCCACTCTTCGACGACGTCCGGGGCTGTTTCGGTGATGAGCTTGCGCATGCGGGTGAGGGTTTCGCCGCGCCAGTCCCCGAGTTCGGCGATCTTTTTTGAGATGAGCTCCGATGCCGACTGGCCTTGGCTTGAGGCTGGGTCCTTCATGGCTTTCATCCTAGACTAGTATCTGATGTCCCCGGCAACAACAATGCGGGCGGTCCTGGCGGGAGCCTTGGGGTTAGCGATCTTCACGGCCTTCATTTTCCGTTCCCCGGTTACCGCGCAGACCGCGTCTTCGCAGAGTGCATCCGCCGCTCGGGAATACGCTTCGCCCGAGACCTGCGCCGCCTGTCATCGAAGTATCTGGGATACCTACCAGAAGACAGGAATGGGGCGATCTTTCTATCGCCCGTCGGCTGCGAATACGCCTGAGATCGCCGGCGGCTCCTTTTACCACAAATCTTCCGGCAGTTACTTCACAGCGCTTCGGCGTGAAGGCAATTACTTTCAGCGGCGCCACCAGATCGGCTCCGATGGGCGGGAGGTCAATGTCATGGAGAAGCGGATCGACTTCATTCTGGGGTCCGGCAGCCACGCCCGCACGTATCTGAACCGCACCGCCCGCAACACATTGATCGAGTTGCCGCTGGGCTGGTACGCGGAGAAAGGCGGCTATTGGGCGATGAATCCCGGTTACGACCGCCCGGATCACGAAGACTTCCGCCGCAAGATCACTTACGACTGCATGTTCTGCCACAACGGATATCCGAAGATTCCGGCGGGACACGAGCGGCCGTTTGCCGAGTCCGTGTATGCCGACCCGCTGCCGGAAGGAATCGATTGCCAGCGATGCCATGGCCCGGGACTTAGACACGCGCAGTTGGCCCAAAGCGGCGGGGTCAAGGTGGATGAAATCCGAAAAGCTATCGTCAATCCGGCGCGTTTGAGCGCGGAACGGCGGGAGGAGATCTGCCTACAGTGCCATCTGGAGTCGACCAGTTTCCCGCTGCCGAATTCAATGCAGAGGTACGACGGCGGTCCCTTCGCCTACAGGCCGGGCGAGCCGCTGAGCGCCTACTGGCTATTCTTCGATCATGCGCCCAAGCAGGGCCGCGATGACAAGTTTGAGATCGTGAACGCGGTCTATCGAATGCGGCAATCGAAATGCTATGTCGAAAACAAAGGCGCGCTGGAGTGTACCACTTGCCATAATCCGCATGACGCGCCGCGCGGTGGTGAGGCCACGCGGCATTACGACGCTGTGTGCCGCCGGTGCCATGCTTCCGAAATCGATCGCGCGGTGGCGGCGGGTAAACATACGGAGAAGTCCGGTTGCGCCGATTGTCACATGCCGAAGCGGCGAACCGAAGACGTCGTCCATGCGATCGCAACCGATCATTACATTCAGAGGCACCCGCTTCCAGCCGGCGATTTGTTGGCGGAAAGGGCGGAAAGGCATGAGACCGGCGAGTCCGCTTATCGGGGCGAGGTGGCGCTGTACTATCCCGAAAAATTGCCAGCGACGCCGGAGAACGAACTCTATCTGGCGCTGGCCCAGGTGATCGACAAGAGCAATTTGAATGGCGGCATCGGGCGGCTGGCGGAGGCGATCAGACGGCATGGCGCGGCGCGGCCGGAGTTTTACCTGGGACTGGGCGAGGCGTGGCGAAACAGCGGGCAGCCGGCCAAGGCGTTGCCGCAGTATCGAGAGGCGGTGCGGCGGAGTCCGCGCTCTCCGTTTGGGTTGCTGAAGCTGGGATCGGCGTTGCGAGATTCAGGGCAGTATCCGGAGGCGGCGGCTACGTTGAACCGAGCGGCGGCGGCGGCGCCCGATGACCCGGCAATTTGGCATGAACTGGGCCAGACGTACCGGCTACAGGGAAAGACGACCGCTGCAGCCACCGCTCTGCGAAAGGCGATCGCGATTGATCCGGACATGCCGGAACCGCATAACAATTTGGGTATCGTTTGGCTGGTGGCGGGAGACAAACGACAGGCCGAGGTGGCCTTCCGCGAAGCCATCCGCATTCAACCGGGTTATGCCGATGCGCACAACAACCTGGGCAACGTTCTGGCGGGAGCGGGTGACTTTCGGCAGGCGCGATACCACTTCGAAATTTCTTTACGGCTTCAACCTAACGACGCGCGGGCGCATTACAACTTCGCTCTGGCCCTTGGCCGCGCGCGCGAGTTCGACCAAGCGCAGCGGCAGCTAGAGGAGGCTGTGCGAGCCGACCCGGAGTTTCCGGATGCACGGCTGGTTCTGGCGCGAATGCTGGCCACTAACGGACAGACGCAGGCCGCGATTCCGCATCTGCAGAAGGCAACTGCAGCCGCGGATCCCGCGGTGCGGCAAGCGGCGGTTGAGATGCTGCGGCGGCTTGGTATTGCGCGCTAGAGTCCTTCAAGGTGGCTGATTTTAGAGGCCGCGACCGGTGACGCATTACGCGGGGAGCGGCTGCGCGATCTTTCAGTCAAGCGCCCCCGGGACCATTCCGTGGACGCAAACGCAGTCTCTACGAAGGCGGCGTCCGCGTCCCCGACATCGTGCGCTGGCCCGGCAAGGCCCGTCCGGCCGCGTCGAATCCTCTGCGGTGGTCTCTGGTGTCGACTGGTTTCCGACCCTCGCCAAGCTTGCTGGCTTCGCGCTCCCCGCCCGCGCCGCAAGCCCCTCCACTGGGAGTGGCGCTTCAACGTCGCCGGCTACGCCGTCAACCGCGGCCCCATCCTCTCCATTAGCCGTAGGCGGAGTGGCTGGCATTCCCGATGCTATCGGATCGTTGCGGTAGACGGTGATGCTGCGAAGTGGGCCGATGGCTTAAGCTTTAGAATCGGGCGCGTCACCCACTTCAGATAACCCAAGGAAAGATCATGAGCGATGCTTTGAATTCGAGGCCCTTTGACCAGCAGATGGCGGCGCTGCTTGTGGAGTCTCACTTAGCGGATTGGCAGCAGGAGCCCGCCGAACGGTGCCCTATCCTGAGTCATTTCCGTCCTCCGGCGTTACACGAGCTTCAGTGTAGCCCACGATGAACGGCGATGCGATGAGTTTTCCAGTACGGTGTGAGGCCGGTACCAACTCCTCCTATTCAATCGGATTGGTGGGTTGTTGAGCCAGCCTCGGCGCTCAATCCTGCGAGCTGGAGAGGCAAGTTTGGCGAGAACGCCGCAAGCTATTTCAGGCGCTTGCCGATGAGGGCGTAGTCTTGCGCTCCGAAGAGCGCCTGGCGGACGTCTTCGGGGAGTGAGGCAAGGGATGGTGTGGCTTCGGTGGCT
Source organism: Acidobacteriota bacterium (assembly GCA_043755595.1). GTDB lineage: Bacteria > Acidobacteriota > Terriglobia > Bryobacterales > Bryobacteraceae > VFZP01. The sequence continues at coordinate 71,914 of JAYUSQ010000117.1, forward strand.
GGGGCGAAGCGGCGGATTTCGAGTTGGCCGAAACCGAATTCTTCAAAGTAGAAAGCTAGCAGCGCGGGGGGGATGGGGCGCGTGTGCGTGGGGTCGAGATAGAAGTGGGTGGCGAAGATGGCCAGGCACTCCGGGTTAGGGGTTTCGACGATGAGGACGCCGCCGGGGGCGAGGCGCGAATGGGCGAGGCGGATGAGTTCGGGGATGCGTGCGGGTTCGAGATGCTCGACTACTTGCGAACAGAAGATGGCGTCGAAGGATTGATCGGGGGCGGCGGCGAGGAAGTCGAAGATGTCGGCGCGCGAGACGGCGAGATGGTTGCGTTGGGAGTAGGCGACGAGTTCTTCGCTGTATTCGATGCCTTGGGCCGGGATGCCGTGCTCGCGGAGCAACGTGAGGAATTCGCCTCGGCCACAACCGAGATCGACGATGTTTTTGCGGCCGGTGAAGTAAGGGAGGTAATACTCATGGTTGCGGCGGACGTATTCTTCGGGGCCGCGGAATTTTTCGGCGAATTTCCAGGTGTCGAACGATTCGGTATACGATGCCGGTGGCACCGCTGTCGATCGAGCTGGGGCTAGTGGCGCGAGGAGACCGGCGCGTTGGCGGACGACGCGGAGCTCGCCATGAATGATGCTTTCGTATTCGAGGCGGATGCGCTCGAGGTCGGTCCAAAAGCGGCGTTGGAGATCGAGATTGGCGCGTTCGAGCGCACCTTCAAAATCGCGGTGTTGCGCGGCCACCATGTCGCGGTGGTTGGCTTCGATTAGCGTGGCTCGATGATGGTAGGCGCCCTGGAGATCGGCGAGGCCGCGGAAGAACTGCATCTCGTTGGTGGCGAGTTTTCGCTCCCACTCGCCGCGCCAGGCGTCCCAGTGGGCCTGGAGGTCGGACTGGTTACGTTCGAGCGGGCCGAAGCGGTCTTCGACGGCGTGGTCAAATTGCGCGATGTGAGGAATGCGGGCGGCGAGATCGCGCATGGCGCGGTTGCTTTCCTGGAGTGCGGCGAGGATCACTTCGGTGGAGGCAACCGAGGCGCGGTTGAATTCGACTTGATCGCGGACGAACCAACCCAGAGAGCGGCTGACGAGTTGCTTCAGCGATTGAATGATGGCGTTGACGGGGCCACCGCGGCGCGGATTGACTCGGCCGATGGCGGCGGCTTTGGCGTAGGCGGCGTCACGCGCGTGGAGAATGGGGAGGAGATCGGGAAGATCGACGGGCACGCCGGAGGCGACGGCTTCGTTGGGATGACGGCGGCGCACGGTGTCGCGAATGCCGTCGATGAGGGCGGTGAGTTCGGCGAGTTTGGGATCGTTAGCGGGCATGGGGACGGCTCCTGACGGAGCGAGGCTGAAGCCTCGCGCAAGCTGAAGCTTGCCCTACGACGGGGTTGGCGGTGGCTGGGGTATTTTTGGTTCGTCGTGAGACCGCTCCCTGGCGGTCGCGGCTCGGTACGGAGCGGACGGAGCGGACGCGGACGGAGCGGATATGGACGGAGCGGATATGGACGGAGCGGATGTGGGCGGAGCGGATGTGGGCGGAGCGGAGGTGGGCGGAGCGGAGGTGGGTGGAGCGGAGGTGGGCGCAGCGGATGTGGGCGCAGCGGATGTGGGCGCAGCGGATGGAGCGCGGGCGGATGGAGCGGCGTGCTGGATTAGCGGGCATTCGGGGACTTGCTCTTTTTGGTGAAGCTGGCCGTCATCTTTGAGTAGAGGCCTCCGCGCGGGGTGAACTCGCAATGCACGGTGGCGGAGATCGGTTTGGCGGCGGCGGCGATGTCGCGCAAGACGCGGTTGACGATGTTTTCCTGGAAGATGCCGAGGTTGCGGTATTCGAGTAAATACATCTTGAGCGACTTGAGTTCCAGGCAGAGTTTGTCGGGCACATAGGTGATCGTTAGCGTGCCGTGATCGGGCAGGCCGGTGCGTGGACAGACGCTGGTGAACTCGGGTGTGGAGATGACGATCTCATAGCCGCGATATTGGTTTTCCCAGCATTCGATGGCCGGGAGCTTGGCCTTGACGCCGGCGCGCGCGTGATCTTCGGTGTACTCAGGCATCGGCTGTGATCTCTTTAGCGACGGATGGGAGATTGCGGACCAACAGTTCCAGGAACAATCCAACGTCGGTGATCACGCCGACCGCTTGGCCGGTGCCGCGATCGCTCACCTTGGTGGCGACGGCGGGATTGATGTCGACGCAAACGATGCGGACCCAACTTGGGAGCATGTTGCCGGTGGCGATGGAGTGGAGCATCGAGCCGAGGCAGAGGACGAGACCGGCGCCCTGCAACTGCGCGGCGTAGGCATCCTGCGCGACGTTCATGTCGGTGATGGTGTCGGGCAGCGGCCCGTCGTCACGCAGGCTGCCGGCGAGGACAAACGGGACACCGGCCTTCACGCATTCGTAGAAGATGCCCGACGTCAGCTTGCCGGTTTCGACGGCTTGCTTGATGCTGCCCGCGTGATTGATGGCGTTGATGGCGCGCATGTGGTTGCGGTGGCCATGCTCTTCCTGACGGCCATCGGCCAGGCGCACGCCGAGCGAGGTGCCAAGGCGCGCGCTCTCGATATCGTGCACGGCGACGGCGTTGCCTCCAAGAACCGCGTCGACCAGACCGGCGCGAATCAAGGCCGCCAGATGCCGCGCGCCGCCGGTGTGGACAACGACTGGTCCGGCGACAACGATAATGCGCTGTCCTTGTTGACGCGCTTGTTCGAGCAGGGCGGCGGTTTGGCGGACGGCGGTTTCCACTTGGCGCTCCGAAGAAACGCCGTTGGACATGAAAGCGAAATGGAGGCGATCGCGTTCCTTCGATTCGGGCACCACCCGGATGCCGCGCATGCCGGTGACGACGCGGTCTCCGACGCGCAGATCGCGCAAGCGGCGGCACCAGGCGCGGCCCGCGGCGCTGTCGACGACGACCATCGCATCCATGCGCTGGTTTTCGGCGGTGATCCACACGGCGTTGTGACGCACCATGGTGCGGTGATTGGTGGTGGAGTAAAAATCGCCGGGCGCGCAGCAATCGCGCTCGATGGTTTCAAGGACGGCATCGATTGCGTCGACCGGCGTGCAGCCTAACCCAAGCAACTGGCCGAGCATCTTGTCCATCGCCCGCGCTGAAGGCGCTTCGATACGCAGACGCAGATTTGAAGGCTCAGAGTTGGTGCGGCCAATGTGGAAGCGCTCGACTTCGAAGCGGCCTTCGAATTCGACGACCGTATCGAAGATACGTTCCATGATGTGCGAGTCAATCAGATGGCCTTCGGCCTCGACGACTTCGCGCAGGGGTGTGAGGTCAGTGATCAAGCGATCTCCCGGCGGTGTTCCGAGCAGGCGGCAATTCGCGCGAGTTCAGACTCGCCGCCGATGCAACCTACTTCTTGAACAGGTTATCAAACGCCAAGCGGGCGTCGGCCGAAGAACGGGGAACGCTGATGGGCGGACCGCCATTGGCGCCGTTGGCGATCGGCATATTCCCTTCGCGCGCCACAGTGACGCGAGAGGAGAAGGAGGCGCATTGGTTGGCTTGATCCTTGTATGGAATCCGCTCCGGGATGGGTTTCAAACACTGGAAGCGTGTGGAAGATTCAAAATGAGCGCATTGCTTGCAGCAGTGAAGCGCTGAACTGCATTTTGGACAGTTGGCGCTGAAATCAACGTTGGCGGGTAGCGTGGTGTCGCAGTTCCAGCAACGCGCGGCGGTCACCGTTTGGACCATGCGGGGCAGGCGAGGTCCGGTGATGTCTAGTGGAGGACGAGGGCCCTGCGGCTGGCGCGAACGATCTTCTCGTCCACGGTCACCCGAGTCACGGCCGCCTGTGTCCTGGTAGCCCCTTTGTTTGTACTTGCGATCATCGTCCATATGGCGATGGATCACTCCTTAGTTTGCACAGCCGCGAGGGCAGTGCGGGAATCAGATTAACATTTGAAAAGAACAGTGGTCGCCATACACATCTCGCTTGCGTCTTGGTACCGGATTGTACTTCGAGAGGTGGTTTGGAAGCTGTCTGAGAAGTGACCGGCGTCCTCTGGCTCCGAGCCAGCGTCAGCCTTACCATTTATCTAACACGGATCGCGCCCAGAATCCAGCAAAAAATTTCACCAGGCACGATGGACCCGAACTTTATTGTAGCCGATCTTGATCGTGTGTGGGTTCTGGTACGCAAGTCCGCACCACTCGTACTAGAGCGCTAGAGCTGTCTACCGTGCAGTAGGGCGGAGGAATGTTTCAATCTCATCAATCGTTCGCGGCACTTTGGCGGAGAGATTGATGAGGCCGGTTTCGGTGAGGAGGAATGAATCTTCCAGGCGAATCCCGATGCCGCGGAACCTTTCGAACGCCGGTTTCACTTTGTCGATCATGGCGAGATTCTCCGGTGTTTTTTCGAGCGAGGCGAGCCCATCCTCGCGGATGTAAATTCCCGGCTCGATGACGAACGCGTGTCCGGGCGCGAGCGGCGTGAAGCGATCGCCGACGTCATGCACGTCGATGCCGATGTAGTGAACCGAGCCGTGCGTGTACCAGGTACGGTATTGATCGCCCTTGGCGTCGGTAATCAGTCCGAGGCGGAGTAAGCCCGCCTTGATCACGTCGACGGTTTTCTGGTGGACGTCGCGCACCATCGCGCCGGGCTTGACCACTCTGATCGCCTCCTCTTGCGCTTCGATGACGATGCGGTAGATCTCCTTTTGCGGCTCCGTGTATTTGCCGCCGGCCGGATAGGTGCGCGTGATGTCTCCGGTGTAGAACCGATAGTTGGCGGCAGCGTCGACAAGCATCAAGTCTCCGGCGTCCATGCGGCGGTTGGCGGCGGCATAGTGCAGAATCGTCGCGTTGGGACCGCTGCCCGTGATGGATGGATACCCCCAACCGGATGCGCCGGAATCGCGAAAGACTTGTTCGATGGCGGCTTTCACGGCGTACTCGTGCGCGCCTGGACGAGCGGCGCGCATTCCGGCGAGTTGAGCCTTGACGGAGATGTCGACGCTTTGCGTGAGGATCTTGCGTTCGTACGGCGTCTTTACTTGGCGGAGCGCGTGTACGAGCGGGGCGACGTTGCGGAGGCGGAGGCCGGGAAAGCGGTCGCGCAGGCGATTGGCGAAGGCGAGGGTTGGGCTGACGGGGCCTTCGATGCTAGCGGTCCGATTCAGGACGATTGCGAGTTTGGCGTCGCCAGCGTCGACCGCTTGCAGGAAGACGTCGAAATCGGCCGGGCGCTCCGCGGTTGGGACGGGCATGAAGGGCCTGCCATCGAGGACGGATTCGAGGAACGAATTGAGTTGGACGTTCGAATAGACATTTGCGACAGCGCTTGCTTCGGTGGCTTGGCCGGGTGTGAGGCGGCGGCCTTCGCGGTGTTCGCGCGCGGGATTGGCAGGCTCGATGAACAGGATTTCTCTCTGAGAGGAATTGCCGGGCATGAGAATCAAAGTGGCGTTGGGCTGATCGATTCCGGTGAGGTAGTAGAAGTCGCTGTCCTGCCGGTATTCGTATTCGACATCGCGCGAATAAACGCGCTCGGGCGCGCTCTGAATGATGAGGACGGTTGGCGGTCCGAGCGCAGTCATCAGTTTGGCGCGGCGAGCGGCGAGGTCTTCGGATAACTCGGTTGCCGCTAAGATCGCCGGTAATAGCAGGAGCGGAATTCCGGTAAGCTTCATTGTTCTATCGTAGAGCCATGCGCCGATTAACGATCGCTTCGCTTTTTGCCGGACTGCTGATCTTTGCAGACTTACCGACACGCTCGCCGTTCCCGGGACAGGTCCGGGTGCGTTTGGCTATTCGCGATGAGGCAGGCCGTGCTACGGGAGTGCGGCTGCGCGTGACGGATTCGAAGGGGATGTATTGGGCTCCGCTAGGGCATTTGCCGCAGGTGGATCAAACGCGGCGGATGTCGGGGGACTTGATTTTGGGCGACGACGAAACGAGTCCGCGACGGCTGCACGCGTATGTGTATGACGGCGCGGAAATCGATTTGCCGCCGGGGAGCTATCGCGTCGAGGCGCGTAAGGGGCTTGAGTATTCGTTCGTGGACCAGCCCGTGGAGATCAAAGCGAACGCTCAAGCGGTGTCGATTCCGCTGCAGCGTTTTGCGGATTTCGAAGGGCGCGGTTGGTATCCGGGCGACACTCACATGCACTTTCCCGATCCGGCGGGCGTGCGCTACGAGATGGAATGCGAGGGGTTGCGGGTGTGTAGTTTGCTGTTGTTGAAGGGCGGCTACAAGGACGCCGAGAAGCCGGGCAATGGGCATTTTCAAAACGTCGAACACTTTACGGGGCGGCTGAATCCGGTGAGCGATGCGCGGCACTTCGTGAAGGTGGGCGAGGAGTTCCGGCATGGGCTGCTGGCGCATCTGATTTTTCAGAACTTGCGGAGTATCGTCTGGCCGGTGAGTGTCGGGCAGTTACGCGAGAACGGGACGGATGGTTATGACTGGCCGCTGATGGCGCATGCGGCTGACGACGCTCATGCTCAGGGTGCGGTAGTGACTTGGGCGCACTGGCCGTATCCTTCGATGGAGGCTCCGCTCGATATAGCGTTGGGTAAGATCGATTCGTTGGATATCCTGACTACGGGGGATCCATTCGAGCATCATCCGATCCTGACGGACATTTACAAGATGCAGGGGCCTTCGGCTTACAAGCGCTCGCCAATCGATATGTACTATCACTATCTGAACTGTGGGTTCCGGGTGGCGGCGTCGGCAGGGTCAGATAAGATGGGGCTGAATCCGCCGATCGGGAGTGCGCGCACTTTCGTGAAGACGCGGGGGCCGTTGAGTTATGAGTCATGGGTGGAGGGTATTCGGGCGGGGCGGACGTTTATCAGCACCGGGCCTTTGTTGGAGTTTTCAGTGAACGGACTGGAGGCTGGTTCGGTAGTTACTCTGGGCGCCAGGAGCGCCAAGTTGCGGGTGCGGGCGCGGGCGATTTCGCAGGAGCCGTATGACGTGCTGGAGATTCTGGTGAATGGCAAGGTGGTGCGGAGTGCGAAGCCGGCTGACGGCGGGCGGCGGGAGGCGGTGATCGATGAGTCGATTGAAGTAGAGCGAGGCGGTTGGATTGCGGCACGGGCGCATGGGCGGACGATGCTGCCTTATGGCGCGACTTGGTGGATGATGCCGGTGTTCGCTCATAGTTCGCCGGTGTATTTGGAGATGGCTGGGCGTCCGGCCGATGCGCGTGAGTCTGCGGGGGTGTTATTGGAGCAGTTGAGTTACATGGAGCGGTGGGCGGAGGAGCGCGCAAGGTTTCCCACGGCGGAGAATAAGCGGGAGGCTTTGGCGTTACTGGGGAAGGCGCGGGCTAAGTATGAGGGGTTGATTGGGGCGCGGTGAGGACTAGCGCGCGGCGGGGTCATTGAGGTCAAACTCGGTTCCGTTAAAATCAGGTTCCCCGGATTTGCGCCGATCCAACGCTCTATTGAGCGCCGCGAAGAGCGGAGCGCTCTCTGAGGGTATTGGCTCAGCCTGGGAGCGGACCAAGGCGGCTTCAATCGACTCGATATCCGTAAACATTTCGATGGTCGAGAACCGGAAATAACGGACCGTTTGGCGGTCAAAAAGACTCTCGCCAAGAATTAGGCCGTCCTTAACGATTTGCAAAAAGCGGAGGAATCCAGCGGGCGTCGCAATCAGGTTGGCCACGGTTTGGCGACAGCTCTCAGCATCGCCCCACGATCGCCAAGCCATGAGTAGTGGCGACGCGACGGATGGCTCTTCATGTTTCAACCAAGTAGTTTCGCTGGAAATCCGGCCAGCGGCCGCGCGGCGGATCGCTGCGACCGAATCCGCGTCAACCAGAACATTTTCGGGCCCGCCGCCCTCGCGCAATGCGCCTGCAATTGTTACGGCAGCAAACAATGATCGTCCCTTTGTGACCGCCGACAGCAATGCTTCTCTTCGCTGGTCTTGATCAATGTAGTTCAATAAATGGCAATGGTTGATAGTGCGAAGTACACGGAACGTTTCCCCGGTTACTGGAATATCGGCGAGGCAAAGTGAACCGGCGAGGGCTCCGACTTTGGGAAGATGGCCCCGGTGGGAATAGAGCCGGGACAGCGCCTTCGGTAGTTCTTCGGTTTTCGTCAAGCGTGCGATTTCTTGACTGAAGAGTTCCCGGTTGCCAAATGCAGCCAATAGCGCGGCAACCGTCGAGTTCGAGATACCGGCTTCAGGAATGGACAGTTGGAAATAGGTATCGAAGTATTGATGAGAGCAAATGTGCAAACCGCGCACCCATTCGTCCGAATCGTCGCTGGTTGGTTTTTCGTATCTACCATCACCCCACAATGCACTTGTCTCGTCGCTCAAGAGGGAACTTGCTGGCGGGAACAGAAGCGCCAGCGTCGCCCGCACCGCCTTTCGGTCTCCAGCCGGTGCAGCCTCTATGAGATCGTTCAACCGTTCTTTACCGACCTTGATGAGGAGCTTCTCCTCGGTGAACAAATCGAAGCGCGGAACGTCGGTGAGGAACTCCTTTAGAGCCGGCAAATCCCGGTACACTGGTTCACAGAATACGCGGAGGACTTCAAGCGCAAACAAATCGGTGAGGTTCACCTCGAAGGCATCGCCGGTCTTGAAGATGCCGATGTGAAATGACAACGTCGAGAGATATCGGTTGACATCCCGCAGCGTAACGAAGAAATGTCCAAGGCCGGCCCTGAAGAGTCTGGAAGCGTGGGCTTCATCGTAGTGTTTGGCGACGGATGGGTCCTTCAGGAGTCGCTCAAGCCCTTGGTCGAGGACGCGATGGACCCTTGTTTGGTCCACCTGAGGCAGGTTGAGCGGCACCTGAATGATCTTCTCGAGGAACTCGTCTCCCTTTCCGGGCGCTATTGTTTCCAGAGCGTTAACCACGCTGCTGCGTTGCGCCAATAGCAGGTACATGATGTTCGGGAAGTCGGCGTTGGCCTTGACCAATTGGAGCAAGAGGAGAAGTTCTGGCTGGGTCAAACGATCAAGATCGTCCAGGACTACGAGAATCGGATGCGCAAGCTCACGAAGTGCCTTTTCAGCCTCTTTCTTTAAGACACTCAGCGGCTTCGCTTTTCGGTTGAGGGCTTCGGCCGCAGTCTTGCCCATCTCGGCTCCCTTATCTAAGCCGCCCTTTGCCATATCGATCACGCCTGCGGGAGCCCCGGGAATCCACTTGGCTAGATCCAAGAGTTTGCCGGCAAAAGACAGGTAGTCTGAATACTGTTTGATTGTGTTGGCTGTAGCATCGCCGGTCGTCGAATCCGTTCCGGCCGCTTCGGCCAGTTCATCGAAGAAGGCTTTGGTGAGGCAGTCCTGGCTCACAACCTGCCATGGATTGAATTCGACCACTCTAATTTCGCGATCCTTATGGTGTTTTTCGAGAGCCTGAACTATGAGGTTCTTCAGGGAGGTTTTGCCCGATCCCCAATCGCCAAAAATTCCGATCACCAGACTCGACATCAATCGCCATTCCGCGATTGCACTGGCGCAGGACTCAGCGTAACGAGTTCGACCGAGCGCATCGTCTTTGGAGTCGATGATCGCGAGATCGGGGGATATAGTTATTTTGTCGAGTGCCACACCACATTCTAGCCGCCAATTAGCCGTACTGCAGTGCCGGTGAGTTTGAGCGTTGCTTGACATGAATACGTGAATCACGGATAATTAAGTGTGGTCACTCTGATCGCAACCGCGACCTAGACCGCCGCTATCGACGCTCTTTTGGATGAAGACGGCCGCGCTGAGTTGGAATTCAGTATTGCCTTCCGGCCCGAAGCGCATCCGATTGTTCCCGGTACCGGCGGCGTTCGAAAGGCGCGATGGTCGCGAGCCGGGATGGGTAAGCGCGGTGGAATTCGGGTCGTCTACTACTATCCGTTGGGCACTGGGGTCATTCTGATGGTGATGGCGTACGCCAAGAACAGAAGGGAGAATCTGTCCGATGCCGACAAAAAGGCAATCCGTCAAGTCGTCGAGCGTTTCAAAGCGAATATCCGGCAAGGCCGATCCTAAACTATCTCCGCTCGCGCGTGAAATTGTGCAAAGCTTCGAGGAGGGTATCGCCCATTTCCGTGGACAAATTACGCTTTCCACGCGCACTATTCTCATTCCCGAAAATGTCGATGTAACGGCCGTCCGCCGGAAGACCGGCTTGTCGCAATCGCAGTTTGCCGATCGATTCGGCTTCAGCCTACGGACCCTTCAGGAATGGGAGCAGGGCCGCTCGGCTCCGGATACCGCGGTCCGCGCGTATTTGCTGGTGATCGACCGTCAACCGAAGGCGGTTGATCGGGCGCTGGGGAGTTGAGTCTTTGTGATCGACGTTCTTCAGGCGCGGATTGCTTCCTGCGAACTTTGTCCGAGGTTGCGCGCGCATTGCCGGGAGGTGGCTGAGGTCAAGCGCCGGGCTTATCGCGATCAGGAGTATTGGGGGCGGCCGGTGCCTTCCTTCGGCGATCCTGGGGCACGGTTGCTGATTGTCGGTTTGGCTCCGGGCGCGCACGGCGCTAATCGGACCGGGCGGATGTTTACGGGCGATGCTTCGGGGGATTTTCTTTACTCGGCGATGCATGCCACGGGTTGGGCGTCGCAGCCTACATCTACGCATCGGGGCGATGGGCTGACACTGATCGATTGTTATATCACCGCCGCCGGACGTTGCGCGCCGCCAGATAACAAGCCTTTGCCCGAAGAGCTTCGCACGTGCCGCCCGTATCTTGAGGAAGAGGTGCGCTTGTTGGACCGGGTGCAAGTGGTGTTGGCGCTGGGGCGGATCGCTTTCGATACGTGTTTGGCAGTGTGGGGAGCGTCGAAGAGCCGTTACGAGTTTGGCCATGACCGGCGGCATGATTTGGGACCGGGGCGGCCGATGCTGATTAGTTCGTATCACCCCAGCCAGCAGAACACTTCGACCGGACGCCTGACGCAGCCGATGTTGCGAGCGGTCTTCCAGCGCGCAAGTTCGGTATTGACAGGTTAACGCGATGGTGCTATTTTTCTAGCAGGCCGCTAGAAAGATAGCATGAAACCACCACTGAGCAGGCGCGAGCGCGAGATTATGGACCTGCTGCACCGCGACGGTGAACTGTCGGCTGCGGACGTTCAAAAGGCAATGCCTGAGGCGCCCGGATACTCAGCGGTGAGAGCGATGCTGCGAACGCTGGAAGAGAAGGGCCATGTCAGGCACCGGGAAGAAGCGCTTCGCTATGTTTATGCGCCAGTGGTTTCGGCGGCACAGGCGCGTAGACGCGCGGTGACACATTTGGCTGAAACATTTTTTCAGGGTTCTGTGGAGCAGGCGGTTTCCGCGTTACTGGAGGCCGGTGACGGGAAGTTGGCTAAGCCCGAACTTGATCGCATCTCCCGGTTGATCGCGCAGGCTCGCAAGGAGGGCCGGTGATGACGCTCGTATGGGCGGCGAAGGCTACGGTCCCGCTCGGGGCGGCGCTGCTGGCCTTGCAATTGATGCGGCGCGGTTCGGCGGCGCTGCGGTTTGCTACGCTCGCGGCGGCAATGGCTGGACTGCTGGCTCTGCCCTTGGTTGAGATCCTACTGCCGCGCTGGGGTGTGGCATCCATCGCAGCTACGGTAGTGACGACGTTCAGTGAACCTACGATGGCAATCGCTACGGCCCCGCGTGAGCCACGCGATTGGGTACAAATGATTTGGATGGCCGGCGTTCTGTTCGCGCTGTTGCGGGCGGGCTTGGGGCACGCGCTTTCGTTGTGGCGTGAGCCGCTCGTGCCGATGACTGTTGGCGTATTCCGCCCGCGCGTGGTTCTGCCTGCGAGCGCCTCCAGATGGAGCGATGAGTTACTACGATCGGTCCAACTGCATGAGCAGGCACATATCTCGCGCCGCGATCCGTTATGGAATCTGCTGACGCAGGTCACGCGGGCCGTCTATTGGTTTCACCCCCTAGTTTGGCTGGCCGCGCGTCAACTGCATGTTGAACGGGAGCGCGCTTGTGACGATGCGGTGCTGGCCGCCGGGGTGCGCCCTTCGGACTATGCAACGCATTTGATGATTTGTGCGCAGTCGGCAATTGGCAAGCCTGCGCCTTTGGCGGGGCTGACGATGGCTGGCCATTCTCATCTTTCGACTCGGGTCGAGGCGGTGCTGTCGACGGCTACGGCACGAGGTCCATCTTCCCGGCGGCAGCGCGCTTTACTAGCGGCGGCGGGCTGCGGTCTGTTGTGTCCCCTGGCCGCGTTTGGTTCGCCTTCCATTCACCAACTCAGGAGTCTTCCGATGTATCGCAAATTGTTTGTTCCGCTTCTTGCGGCCGCTTCGACAGCACAGGCAGCCGAGGTTTATGGCCGCGTCTATGACGCATCTAACGCTACCGTGCCCAAGGCCGCAGTGGTGCTGCGCGACCAGTCGACGGCGGCCGAGTTCAAGGCGACCAGCGGCCCGGCCGGCGAATACAAATTGGAGGGCCTGCCCGCAGGCAACTATGAGATGGAAGTGTCGATGCCAGGCTTTGCGCGTCACCAACGGCGCGGCATCCGTTTGGCACAAAGTTCGAGCACGGCGGTGAGCGCGATTCTGAAATTGGGTGAAGTACAAGAGACCGTCGAGGTGACGGCGCAAGGACAGGCGCGGCCCCAACAGCGGCCACCGCAACGCGTGCAAGTCGGCGGCTTCGTGAGTCCGATGCGATTGCTGAAGCAGGTCAAGGCTGCGTATCCTGAAGCGGCGCGCGCCGAAGGACGGGAAGGCAACGTGACGCTGAGGGCCGTAGTGGGAGTGGACGGAACGATCGTGAACGTGACGGTGCTGCCCGGAGCGGACGCGGATTTGGCGAGTGCGGCCGAGCAGGCCGTGCGGCAGTGGGTCTATCAACCAACGATGCTGAACGGCAAGGCGATGGAGACGGTGACGACCGTTGAAGTCAACTTCCGATTGGGCGCCTGACCGGATGCGAATTCACTCAATCGGCTGGCTGGACGTGAACGCCGCGTGGGTTCTGCTTACGGGCGGTTTGCTGCTGATCTATTGGGAACTCTGCCGGCCCGGGTCCGTGTTGCCCGGCGCGGCGGGCGGCGTGTGCGTGTTGACGGCGATTGCGCGATTTTCATCCGAACCGGCGCCTGCTTCCGTACTGGCGTTGTTCGTTTTGGGTTGGGCCGCGATCACGGCGGAGGCATGGTGGCGATGGCCGGGGCCTCCGGGATTGGCGGGCGCGGCGTTGCTGACCGGCGCTGCGGTGCTGGCATCGGTTCGCTGGTTGGTCGCGGCTCCGCTCGGGATGGCGCTATCGTACGCGACAGTCGTATTGGGGTCGGCGGCGATCCGCGCTTATTTAGCCAAGCGGCTTTAATGAGCGATCAGGCTGCGGTCCAGCCGCCATCGATGGCGTGGATGCCGCCGTTGACAAAGGCGGCTTCGTCGGACGCGAGATACAACGCGAGATGGGCGATTTCGAGGGGCTTGCCGAGGCGGCCGATCGGCTGGCGCTGATTAAGCTGGGCGCGCACTTCCTCTTTTTCGTGCTTGTGGTATTTTTCCAAGTACCCTTCGACGAACGGAGAATCGACGGTGCCGGGGCAGATGCAATTGGCGCGAATCTGAGTGGGGTAGTCGACGGCGAGCTGGCGGGTCATCGCGACGACCGCGCCCTTGGTCGCGCAGTAACCGAAACGCTTTTTCACACCGACGAGGCCTGCCACGGAGCCGATGTTGACGATGTTGCCGTGCGAGGCGATCAGGAGTGGCATCGCGGCGCGGGTCATTAGGAACGGGCCAGTGACATTGACCTTCATCAATCGCTCAAAGTCTTCGACGGTGGTGTCTTCGACGCCGCCGACGTGGCCGATGCCGGCGTTGTTTACCAGTACATCAAGGTTAGGGATTGTTTGAAACAGATCCTTCACCGATTGTTCGTTCGCGATATCGCAGACCGCGGCGCGGGCTCCGGCTGGCAGTTCGGCGGCGAGGTTGGCGGCTCGTGCCGAGTCGATATCGCAAACAATCACGCTAGCCCCGGCTTCCGCGAAGACGCGGCAGGTGGCCTCTCCGATACCGCTGGCTCCGCCCGTAATCAGGGCAATTTTTCTGTCAAGACGAAATGGCATGGGGTGAGAATCTATGATTTTAGCTCACCGGGCCATCACTTTCGACGCCACCTTCAAGCCGAGCTTCATCGCCTCGGCGCCTAGCCCAGCGTGGAAGGGTTCACCTTGGCGGAACCGCCAGGGCAGATAGACGCCGACGAACTTCTTGCCGGCGCGCCAGACCGGAGACACCCCGATCTTGTAGTGGTCTTCGTCTTCCAGGTCGACAGTGACTGGTTTGCCGGGATCGATCGTGTAGCGAAGCGGGGTCTGCGCGAAGGTGGCTTTGTCGAGTTGCTCCATGACGTAGATATTCATTGGATGAAAGTCGATTTCGGGGTCACATTGCAGAATGCCGGCGGCGATATGCTCAGCTGCGGCATCGGCCTGTAGAAGCGCGAGGAAGGCCTGTTTGACCGGGAAGTCGGCTGCGTCACCGACGGCGAAGATCCGTTCGAAGCCTTCGACCCGGCGGCTGTCCTGGGCTACCCGGATGAAGCCGCGTTCATCGGTGGGTAGTGACGGGAACGGATTGGCCGCGACATGCGGGGGGAAGGTCACAAGTAAGTCGAACGGAAGCGTCTTGCCATTGGCATAGTGGACTTGACCGGGCTCGACACTTTCGACCGGGCAACCTTTGTACCCGTGGATCCCGCGGGTTTCAAACTCTTCGTGCAAGACCAAGCCGAGGCGCGGGCCGAACGCCTGGACGTACCTCTCTTCGAAGGTCGACCAAGTAATTTCGACGCTGTCTCGCACTCCTTGTTCGCGAAGCCACGTGTCGGTCATCAAGGCCATTTCGTAGAGGGCCCTGGGCACTGGTTGCCCGGCGGGAGGAGAAAGAGGAGTTTGCTACGGCGTCCGGCCCGCGAGGCTTCCACCAGCCCGGCGTAGCGTTTTCGAAGGGCCATCATGTCGTCAGAGGTCCAGATGGTGACGGCGTGTTCAGCTAGTCCGGGAATCTCGGCGGCGCGCATGGCGGCGCCGGTGGCGACGATCAGATAGTCGAAGGCAACTTCCATGTGGGGTAAGTGAACTAACCCATGTACCGGGTCAATTCGCTCAGCCCGGGCACGGATAAAGTCGATATGCTTGCGGCGGGTGGGCTCAGTCAGGTCGAGCCTGAGTTTCTCCGGATCTTCGCCGAATGGGACGTAGATCGAGTTCGGCTTGAACACGAAGTAATTGCTGCCGGAAATCAATGTAATGTCGACCCGATCATGTAGCCGGTGACGCAGGTAGAAGGCACTCTCCAACCCCGCGAATCCGCCCCCGATGACCACTACTCTGGGTTTCGCCGCCATATCTGTGCTCCCTTCGAAGTGTTGCTTTGAGCACGCGGCGGGCCATGATTGCGCGTATATTGACGGGATGAGGATTTCGCCGGTTGGAGTTGTTCTAGCGTTCGGCGTTGCGGCGATGGGTGCTGGAACGTAAGGACCTATTCAATCCGATGGGCGCGACGTTGACGGGCGAGAAGCAATACCGGGCGCGGGGATATTCGGTGGTTGAGCGAATCGAAGCGCCTCTGGGCAATGGGGCGTTCTTGCCCATCGTAAGAACGATCAAGCAGGCTTAGGCTTTGAACGGCCAGACGCGCTCGATTGTCTTACTCAGCAGCCAGCGCTTGTCGTCGCGATTGAGAAACGTCATGGCGTCCCGTACGACGGCTAGCGTTTGAGCATAACTGGCGTGGCGATGGGACACGGGCCAGTCGGTTCCCCACATCAGGCGTTGCGGGCCGAAGGCGTCGTAGAGAGTTTGTACCAGCGGGAAGGTGTCGCGGAACGGAAAGCCTTCCTTCGAAAGCGACCAAGTGTGAGAGATCTTTACGAAAACCTTGGGGTAACGTTTTAGAGCGGTGAGTTTCAATAGAAGGTCGGGACGGTCGATGGGGCAGTCGGCCATGTGATCGATCACAACGGTCAGGTCGGGAAACTTTTCGCATAGGGCCGCTATGTCCGGCATGCGGGTGGCGGGCGCGAGGATGGTCATGGGGACCTTGAGATCGCGGCAGCGCTTCCACAGGGGCGGCATCAGCGGGCCGCGGACCCAGTCTCCAGCCGCGCTTTCATTTGGAGACAAGCGGACGCCTCGGAACCCATCCTGTTTGACTAACTTCGATAGCGCGTCGGGCGCGGCGGGATCCTCCGGGTTCACGCGCGCTACGCCTTGGAACTTGTCCGGGTATTTCTTGAGGACGGCGGCTAAGTAAGAACAGTCCCAGCGATAGTGAATGACTTGGATGATGACTGTTTTGGAGACGCCGTTTTTCTCCATCAGATCAAGGAGCATCTCCGGGGTGGCTTCTTCGACCGGTGGATTTTTTGTCTCCTTGGCGAACGGATACCGGCGGTCATGACTCCAAACGTGTACGTGCGGATCAATGATGCGAAGTTTTTCGCGCTCGGTCTGCGCGCCCGCCAGAGCCGCTGAACCGGCGGCCGCCATCCACTTCCTTCTATCGATCGTCATGCCCTTTCCGTCTCTCCTTTACGGTAGTGTGTAAGCGACTAACTCGTCGGCGTAGCGGTCGCTGTATTTGTTGCCACCGCCGGCCGCGACTACGACAAATTGCTTCCTGGTTTTCGCGCCGATGTAGGTTGCCGGTGTGGCGTGAGCGCTGGCGCTGAGGCGCGTGGTCCAGAGTTCATGGCCGGTGTCCTTGTCGAAGGCGCGAAGGCGGTTGTCATTGGTCGCCCCAATGAAGATCAGTCCACCTGCGGTGACGATGCTGCCGCCGATATTCGCGGTTCCGGTGGGCGGTATGCCTCGATCGATTAAGTCATCGATTACGCCTAGAACACTGCGCCACCGGAATTCGCCCGTGTTCATATCGATAGCGGTCAGGAAGCCCCACGGCGGTTTCTGACAAGGAATGAGCTTGCTGTCCCAGAAACGGGAATTCGGCGTAGCTTTGCCTCGGGCGCGGTAAGGTACGGTGTCCTGGCCATCGGGGCGCTTCGTCATTTGCTGAATGAAGCCGATTTCCATGGAGTTGACATAGAGAGTCTGGGTATCCGGGTCAAATGAGGCCCCGCCCCAGTTGGCGCCGCCGTTGGTTGAGGGAAACAAGATCGTCGGCTTCAATCCGATCGGTGTGAACAATTTTCCGAAGACCGCGCCTTCGACTAACTTGGAACAGAACTCCTTCGACTCTGGAGTAAGATCATTCAATTCGCCGATGTTCATGCTTTGGCGAGTAAATGGCAGCGGCTTGACGGGGAAGGGCTGGGTGGGCCAAGCCGCTTCGCCGGGCACTTCGCTTTGTGCAACGGGCCGTTCTTCAATGTCGAAGAGCGGCTTGCCGGTGACGCGATCGAACAGATATACGAAACCGGTTTTGGTAATCTGGGCGACGGCCGGGACCGGTTTGCCTGCGCGAGTAACAGTCGCAAGGACGGGTTGAGCCGGGAGATCGTAATCCCAAACATCATGATGGATGGTCTGAAAGTGCCAGATACGCCTGCCAGTGGCGGCATCGAGCGCGACCAGCGAGTTACCGAAAAGATTCGCGCCGTGGCGATCTCCACCGTATAGATCAGTGGATGGCGAAGTAAGTGGGAGATAGACGATACCACGTCGATGGTCGACACTGAGGAGCGACCAGGCGTTCACGCCGCCGCGGTCGCGCCATGAGTCAGCGGCCCAAGTGTCGTTACCGAACTCTCCGGTGTGAGGCACGGAGTGGAATTGCCAGACAAGCTTGCCAGTGCGGGCATCGAAGGCGCGAACGTCGCCCGAGGGGCCTTTGGGTTCACCATCGGTAGCCAAGGCGCCGCAGATCACCAGATTTTTGTAGATCGCGGGAGGTGAGGTCATGCCGTAGCCACGACCCGGAAACTTGTCGGCTACACCTTCCCGCAGGTTTACAGAGCCGTTGGTCCCGAAGGCAGGATCAGGCTCACCGGTGGCCGCATCGATAGAAAATAGCCGTGCGTCGAGAGTGCCGTAGAACAGGCGCTTCCGGCGACCGTCGCTCCACCACGCAGAGCCCCGATTCAGGAAAAGGTTATTGGGGCGAGTCTTGTCGAGTTTGGGATCGAACGCCCATTTCCGACGGCCTGTTTCGGGGTCGAGCGCGACGAGGCGATTGAAGGGCGTTGTGACGTACATGACACCGTCAACCACCAGCGGCGTGGCTTCAAAAGCCGTGCGCGTGAGTAAGGTCTTGCCATCGCTGATTTCGCCCGTGTGAAAAGTCCAGGCAAGTTTTAGCGAAGCCACGTTCGACTTATCGATTTGCTTGAGTGGCGAATATTTCAGGCCGCCGGCATCGCCACCGTAGTAGCGCCATTCCTGCGCAGGCAGGAGAGCAGACGAGACCAGCATCAAGAGCGCGGCGGCGGTGACCCGATTCATAGGGATGGATCACTATGATATTTCATCCGCGGCCGACCAGAGGCATTTGCGTCGCCATCACGGTAATCGTGAGAACGTTGGCTTCGAGTGGAAGGTTGGCCATGTAGAGCACGGCTTCGGCGACGTGGCGGACATCCATGCGCGGCTCGACCTTTATCGCGCCGTCAGCCTGCGGCACACCTTGCGTCATGCGCGCGGTCATCTCGGTGGCCGCATTTCCGATGTCGATCTGTCCGCAGGCAATATCGAAGGGCCGTCCGTCGAGCGCGATGCTCTTAGTGAGACCGGTGATGGCGTGCTTGGTAGCTGTGTATGGGGCAGAGAAAGGGCGCGGAGTCTGGGCCGAGATTGAACCGTTGTTGACGATGCGGCCGCCGCGGGGAGACTGCTCCTTCATCATGCGCATGGCTTCCTGGGCGCAGAGAAACGGGCCGGTCAAATTTACGGCGACCACCGCGCTCCACTGTTCGTACGTGAGATCCTCCATTGGGATGGCGGGCGCACCGGAGCCGGCGTTGTTGAAGAGTACGTCCAGGCGGCCGAAGCGATCTTTGACGGCCGCGAACAATGCCCGCACGCTTTCGGGTTGGCCGACGTCGGTTGAGACCGCGATCATGCGACCACCAATGGGAGCGGCCATCGCCAACGTCTTCTCCAATTCGGCGAGACGCCGGCCGGCCACTGCGACGTCGAAACCCGAGCCTTGCAGAACGAGCGCGGTGGCGCGCCCCACGCCACTGCCGCCACCAGTTACTAAAGCTATTTTTGCCATAACGAGTCTTTCAGTTTCGCACGGGCGGCTACAATAAAAAGTTCGTGAGCATCCGAGAGTTCTACATTCCCCCGATCGATCCCCGTCAGATTCCATCGCCCAGCCGTGCCGTTTACGCCGTCATGGGCGAGGCGAATATTTTTCGGATGCTGGCCGATTTCTATGGAGCGCTTGAGCAGTCTTCGATCCGCGCGATGTTTCCGGAAGACATGCGAGGTGCGTCGGAGAAGTCGGCGGCGTTCTTTGTTACGCTGCTTGGCGGCCCGCCGCTTTTTCAGGAGCGGTATGGGAATCCGATGATGCGAGCGCGGCACGCCAAGTTTGCAATCGACCCGGCGACGCGCGAAGTTTGGTTGAATTGTTTTGAGGCGATCCTGGTCGATGCGCCGGCGAAGTATGGATTCCCGCCCGAACACCTGGAGGGATTCAAAGAATTCCTGCGCGGCTTTTCGATGTGGATGGTTAACACGGCTCCGCCGACGCCGTAGGACCAGCTTGCGCTAGACTTGTCGTTTGTTGTTGCCTCCCATTGTTCGCTAACCGGCGCGAGCGCGCCGGAACCGAAGACGCTTATTCACCATCCACTCGAAGTGTGTCTGTACTCGGAGCGAATCCAAAATGGAATTTCAGAGCTTACTGCGAGCACGCGTGTGCTTTGCGGCTCAAGAGCGTTATCGCATTCTATTGAACGGCCTTGAGTATGATGCCGTCCCTACTGGAAGTTTGCGTTGGGATGGCGAGTTGCCGGCCGTTGGTGACCGGGTTGAAGTCCGTTTGACGGGCGGCCGATTGGCGGTCATTGAAGCAGTGTGTCAACGGACGACCACGATATCGCGCAAGCAACCAGGGAGCGGGCACGGCGAACAGGTGCTGGCGGCTAATGTCGACTTAGTGGCGATTGTCATGGCGCTCGATCGGGACTTCAATCTTCGACGGCTGGAACGGTATTTGGTTCTGGCAGCGGAGTGTGGCGCGGCGAAGATTATTGCGCTCAACAAGGTTGAGTTGTGCGAGGATCCCGGCGTGAAGATTGCAGAGATAGGGGCGATTGCGCCGCAGATCGATTGCGTCGCGATGTCGGCAATCGAGTCGGTGGAACCTCTGCGGAAACATATTGGAGGAGGCACGGTGGTGTTGCTGGGCTCGTCGGGCGTGGGTAAGTCGACGATCGTCAACGGCCTGCTGGGCGAGGAGCGGCAAGTAACTCGCGCGGTGCGAGAAAGCGATTCGCGCGGACAACACGCGACGACCCATCGGATGATGTTTCCGCTGCCAGGGGGCGGGGCGCTGATCGATACGCCGGGCTTGCGGGAGTTAGGTTTGTGGGCGAGTCAACCGGCGTTGGACGAGGCGTTTGCCGATGTCGCAAATATCGCCGCCGGTTGCAGGTATCGGGATTGTGGGCACGTTGCGGAACCGGGATGCGCGGTGGCTGCGGCGTTGGCCAGCGGTCTAATTGAGCCCGGCCGGTGGGCGAGTTATTTGAAGTTACAGGGAGAAGTGCGGTATCTGGAGCGCACTACAAACAAAACGGTAGCGGCGGAAGAGAAGCGAAAGTGGAAGAACATGCACAAAGCTATGCGTCACCATCCGAAGTATCGGAGATAATTGCCGGGAAAAAGCGCCTGCCCGGAGGAGTTTGGGCAGACGCAGAAGGTTGGCTCCGGGCGCCTCTAGCGGGCGCCTCGGGGCGGGTTGACTATTCGCTACTTAGTGAGCGATCACTTGATTGGTGTAGACCGCATGCTTGCGCATAGCGGCTCGGAATTAAGGGGCTGTCCACATTTACTTAGTGAGCGATCACTTGATTAGTGCAGATCGCATGCTCGCGCATGGCGGCTCGGAATTAAAGGGCCGTCTACATTTACTTAGTGAGCGATTCCACGGCCGACCGGACGGCGTCGGCGATATACCTTACGTGATCGGCTGTGTACTTCTCGTTCCAGGGAAGGACGACGACACGTTCCAGGCCTTCGATGGTCCCAGGATATTCTTTGCGGTCGTAGACGATGCGCGCGCCATCCTGGGCTTCGCGGTCCGAGTACGGGCTGCGGCTCTTGCCGTAGGTGTTCTGCGCGGCCATCACTTCGCACTCGAAGGCCGGCTTCTGGATGTACCGCGGCGCGCTCATGATGCCGAGTTCCTTGAGGGCTTTACCTAGCGCGTCGGAACCACCCTGAATCACCTTGGGGTCGACGGTGAGCGGGTACTTCCAATAGACGTGGGTCATGCCTTCGGCCGGCACGGGGAGCGTGAGGCCGGGGAGATCCTTAATCAAGTCACTCATCATCGCGGCGGTCACCTGGCGGCGGGCCACGACGTGATCGACCTTCTGTAACTGAGCGCGGGCGACGGCGCCTTGTAACTCAGTCATGCGATAGTTCAACGCGAGGAAATAGTGATCCGGTTTCGGATCGCCGTAGCCCCAGGCTTTGTCGGAGAACAAGGTCATGCGACGGTTCAGAACGGGGTCCGAACCAATGACCATGCCGCCTTCGCCGGTCGACATATGCTTGCCCTGCTGCATGCTGAAGGCGCCGATGTGGCCGATGGTGCCGAGCATGCGGCCCTTGTACATCGTGAGGTAGGCCTGCGCGCAATCTTCGATGACCTTGATGCCGTGTTCGTTGGCCACGGCCATGATTCCGTCCATGTCGGCGGGATAGCCGAATAGATGAGTGATGACAATCGCCTTGGTCCGGGGGGTAATTCGGGCCTTGACGGTTTCGGGAGTTACATTGAGAGTAACCACGTCGACGTCGGCAAAGATGGGAATCGCCTGTTGATATAGGATGGGCGAGATGGCGCCCATATCGGTGACAGGCGAGGTGATGATTTCATCACCTGGCTCCGGGTCTATGGCGGCGATCGCCGTGTGGATCGCGGCCGTGCCGGACGTGACCGCACGGCAATACGGCACACCGTAGCGAGCGGCGAACTCCTTTTCGAACGCTTTGACTTGCGTACCCTTGGTGCAGTTAAGCGTTCCGGAATCGATGACTTCCTTGAGGAAGTCAAGTTCTTCCTGGCCGAAGCCGCGCCCTGAGGCGTCGACATCCGACGGCAGTTGCATCACTGGAACATGAAATGCTTTTCCCATATAGTTACACTTTCCTCCTCTGATAAATACAGCGACTCGCGCTTAGCGCTGCGTCGCTCCGGCCAGCCGGCCGGCAAAAACCGGCAAAGGCCGCTCCGCAATCCGGCGGGCATGTTCGGCCATCGTCACAACCTCAAACTCCTCTAACATTCCCTCCATTACGCGATGGAGGAAATCAACCTTCTTCTTGCCGGGCATATCCATGGCGGGAAAGAAGGCCAAACTGCCGACGTCGTCTCCGCCGAGAAAGTCGAGCGGATGAAACAGAAGCGAAGGTTGGATACCAGCCCAGCGGCACCACCGCATCGCCTCACGAAAATAGGTCCGCGCCGCCACTTCGGAGAATCGAGCCAGATACAGTAAGTAGCTGAAGTGGATCGGGGCGCGAAAGAGCGGCATGGTGGTGACTGGAATCTCCAGCATCCGGCCATGCGACAACTCCCAGACATATGGCTTCAACGGCCTCAAGCCGTCGCGGACGGCGCCGAAGAGTTTCTGGCGGTCATCCAGATCGCGTCGCGACAAGGTAGCCGTCGCGAAGTAGTAGGCACGCGCGATCGGTCCAATGAAAGTCGGGAGTGTGGACGCATCATAGCGATAACCCCGGCTGGCAAGCGTCTCCAGCGTGCTTTGCGAAATACTGTAGCCGGGCCCGCGAAAGCCGCGCGGCTGACGGCCGGTAGCGGCCTCGATGGCTTCTTCGGCCTGCGCAAATTCGCGGTGTAACTCCTCGTCGCTGTAAAGGTGGAGCCAGGGCTCGTGCCGGAACGAGTGATTGCCGATCTCATGACCAGCGGCCGCAATCGACTGGATCGCTTCGCGATTTTTATCCAGAGCCGCGTCCTGGCCGACCACGAAAAAGGTGATCGTCGTGCCATGAGATTCGAGAAATTCCAGGACACGCGGCATCAGCAGGTCTAAGTAAGAAGGGAATTCCTCCCAACCCTTGTCGCCATGAGTTTTCATGTACGACCACTGATTGTCTAGATCCAGCGATAGACTGGCCAACTGCTTCCCGTTCATGCCGCTTTCTCCCTGACGGCACTGACTTCGGGCAGCAGCGACATGACCGCTCCGTTGGCCAATTGCACAGTCTCATTAATGTTCAAAGTTCCGTTTACAATCTGGCTGGAATTGACCAGATAGACGCCGGGCACGGAAGTTCGCACCGGCGGAACCAACTCGGAATAGTTCAAGGTCGGGAGCGCTGCGACATAGCGAGCGCGGGCGACCTTGAAGGCGACGACGTCGTCGCGAGTGATATGGTGTGGATACATCCGCAGCAGTTGTTCAATAAACAGCGCCTGGATGTCAGCGT
This sequence comes from Acidobacteriota bacterium, assembly GCA_043755595.1. GTDB lineage: Bacteria > Acidobacteriota > Terriglobia > Bryobacterales > Bryobacteraceae > VFZP01. The sequence continues at coordinate 95,509 of JAYUSQ010000117.1, forward strand.
CGGGGGCATCGAGCAAAGGATCCGACGGGTCGACATATTTTGGTAAGTAGACAAGGTGACGGCCACCGAGTTCATCGCGGTCTACTAAAGCTGTCATTTCGATCACTCCGGTGAACGGAATGGTTGAGTCGATAATATTCGTTACGTAGTAACCGGCCAGTGGTTTCTTGAGCACGACTGAGGCGCAGACCACACCGAGGTAGGGGATAGATTCAAGGCGCTGCGTCTCTCCGGCTGTAAGCGCGGGGCAGATTTTGGCTGCCAGCGGTGCGGCCGCGGTGACGATGCATTGGTCGAAGCGATCCGCGCCGCTAGCGTGGCGCACGATTACTCCGCCTCCGGGAAGCGGCTCAATCTTCTGCACCGGCGTGCCGGTCCGGATTGTGACGCCCATTTCGACGAGCGAGGCGGCCAGGCGTTCTAGAATCCTGCGATAGCCACCGCGGACATAACCGAAGCGCTCGCGCTTCATGCCGTTGCGCCGCGCCGCATACATTCGGGCGATCGTGGTCCAGATAAAGGCGGCTGAAGTATCGCGATATCGTTCTCCCAACTTGGCGCGCAACAACGGCAGCCAAATGCGTTGGAAGGTGGCGCGGCCCGATAGCTTCTCGAGCCATTCGGCGACAGGAATACGCTCCAGCGAACGCCAGTCGCGGATGCGCGCAGCGTACATGATCGTGGCGGCGAGTCTGGCTTTTCCCACCAGCCCGATTAACGGGAAGCGGAGGAAGTCCAGGCTGGACGACATTGAATGGAGCCCGCGGCCGGAGTAGAATCCGGTTCGCGTTTCACGCCATTGGAGGTCTTTCTCAAGTTGCAGTTCCCGCAGTAGCTGACGCGTATGAATGTCGGATGCCAGGATGACGTGGTAGAACTTGTCCCACTCGGCGCCTGCGATTTCCCACGCGCTGGCGAGTCCGCCAACTGCAGGCGCCGCTTCGAACACCGTAACCCGATGCCCAGCACGCGCCAGCCGCGAGGCCAACGTTAACCCGAGCATGCCGCCGCCGGCGATGGCCCATTCCTGCGGTCTAGCCGACATTCGTCGAAGGTTCCTCCGCCGGAGTGACAACACCAGAACGAATCATGTACTTACTGCCGCATTCAGCGCACCCAGCATCGGCATTGGCCTCCGCCGGGTCGCCGGTGAAACGGTACACGAGCGGTCCGCACTTACACACGACACCCATGGGACGGGCGGGCTGACCGACGACGAGATAGAAATCCGGCACGCTCTTGGTAACAACGGTTCCCATGCCGACCATGGCGAACCGGCCAATCGACAAGTCATTGCCGACAATCGAGCCGGCGCCGATGGTTGCGCCCGCTTTGACTAGAGTCGGGAGCGTGTGTTCGCCGGGCGCGGAGTCACGAAGCTGTTTGAGATCCGGAGTGGCGGCGCGGGGAAACCGATCATTGGTAAAGATCGTGCCAGCGCCGATCATGACGCCGTCTTCGATCGTCACCGCCGCACAGATATAGACGAAGGCGTTGATCTTGACCCGGTGGCCGATCACGACATCATAGGCGATATAGCTTTTCTCGCCCACGATGCACTGCTCACCAATGACGGCGCCGTGCCGAATGTGTACGTTGTCCCAGACCGAGGAGTGCGCCCCGATGCGCACGCCGTCCTCGATCATAGCGGTGGGGTGAATCCTCACCCCTTTCGGCTGGGCGTGTTGAATCAACGGCCGCCCCCGGCAACACGAAGGGGCCGTTCGATCACCTGGGTATCAATGGGCCGTTTGAGCCCGGCCAGGCGCGGGGCCTTGACTTCGATCCAACGTCCACTGCGGATCGACTCGTAGGCGGCGTCAGTTACCAGCGCTGAAGAGAGAGCTTCTTCTTCGCTGATCCAGCCGGCGTTTTCACCTTTGGCGAAATCGCGGAACATACTCATCATTCGGCGATGCGCGTCGTTCTTGTCGTAGCCGTTGCCAATCTTCTCCGGCGCCTTGCCGTCGACGCGGAGCCAGGCTTCTTTCCAGCCGACTGCGATGTGACCTTTGGCGCCCTGGACGACCATGTAGTCTTGTCCGTCCGGCTTCATGCTCCAACTGAGCATGATCTTGCCGGTCACGCCGCACTCAGTGGACGCGAGAATGAGGGACGAGTCTTCGACATCCAACTTTTGCATAGCCTTCAGGTTTACGGCCATGACACTGTCGATGCGTGAGAAGAGGAAGCGGCTGAGGTCGAGTGCATGGGAGCCGTTGTCGATCAAGACTCCGCCGCCCGACATGGCGCGGTTTGAATTCCAGCGCTGCGACATGTCAACCGGGCCCGAGAATTCGATGCGGTAAGTCAGCGGGCTGCCGATGGCTCCGTCGAGCATCAATTGCTTGGCCAACTGGAGTTCGGGAACGTGGCGAAACTTGGTAGCGAGTTGGAAACGGGAGCGATGGCGATGGGCGCTTTCCACCAACTGCGAGGCCGCCGCGCCGTCGGCCGCCAGCGGTTTTTCGCAGAGCACCGGCACGCCGGCTTCGAAACAGATTTCGGCCAATGGTTGATGCTGATTGGGCGGCGCGCAGATACTGACGGCATCGAGGTTCGCCGATTTCAGCATCGAGGCGGCGTCGCTATAGACGTCGAGTCCTCGCTTGGCGGCGGCGGTGCGAGCATCCTCGCTCGAATCGCAGGCGGCGACCATCCGTGCGCCTTCGAGAGAATCCCAGGCTTCGACGTGGGCCGCGCCAATCCGGCCCAGGCCGATGATGCCAACTCTAAATTCCTTTGAAGTCACTATTCCTCCGACCGACCGAATTGTCCCGGTTCATTCCGGGCAAGTCAGATCTTAACGGGGAAACTGGAAGAGTGACAATGGGATTGTCTGGTCCTTTTGGGCAGTGCCTTGGTAACATCCGTACCATCGCAAAAGCTAGGGGGAAGTACTGGTGACTGGGGAAGGCGCGGGCGGAGACCGTATGCTTGCGGATGGCGGCTGGGAAGCGGGCGGCAATGTTCTATATGATTTCGTTGAGCAATTCCGGGCGAGGTTGGGGGATGACAACCTTATTGACCAGTAGACCTTTTCGTCCGATCATGTGCGCACCTGCCTCGACGGCGGCGGCCACGGCTGCGACCGATCCGGTTACGGAGGCGAAGGCTTTGCCGCCGAGAGCCATGGCCAAGCGCACTTCGATCAACTGCACCTTTGCGCATTTGGCCATCGCGTCGGCGCCTTCGATGAGCGAGGCGACCGAGAAGGACTCAATGATGCCCAGCGCTTCGAGGCCGCCCACGTTACTTATCCCGCCAATGGCAGGAAAAATCGACTCATGGACGTTGGGAATAACAAAGGTGTCGATGATCGAGTAGCCGGCCAATGCCTTGCCCGCGCTCACGGCGGCTTCGATCGAGCCAACGTCTCCACGAATGAGGACCATGTATTTTCCCGAACAGATCGTTCGGGCCAGTACCAGGGTTACGTCGGCCGCTTTTAGCATGGCGTCAGCGACTTGATAGCCAGCGGCGATACTGCCGAGTTCGATAAGCCCGATGGAGTTTTTGGCAGCCATATAAGATCCGTTTATCCCTTAGCCTTGAACTTCAATATAGGTTTCAGTGACGTCTTTGACGACGCCAGCGATGCTGGAGTGGACATCGGCTCCAAGATCGCCGGGGGTCATTCGTCCAACTGTCTCACCGGCGGCGACGATTTGGCCCTTGGAGACGGCTGTGGCGGCGGGTTTGCCGGCGTGCTGTTTCAGTTTGATTCTGACGCTTGCGGGCGTGAGCGCGGCAGAGTTGAACGGCGCGTCACATTCATACTCTTCGACGTGGAGGCGCTTGCGTAGCATCGAGAGTGGTACGCGGCGATACTCTTTCATCGGATGCACGACGACCGGGCGTTCCTGCTTGAATTGCAGCCCTTCTTCGCGGCGGTCGTGCTTGGCTTGATCGCAGGCTTCCTTAGGGAAGAGATCTTCCGGGCAGGCGTAAAGCGTGCAGAGTCCGCAGGCACAGCAGAGTTCGCCCCATTGATTCCAGTTGCTGGCTCCGGTCAGCGTGAAGCCAAGGCTGCGCATTACTTTGTGCGGCTGCACGTCGTAGCCGAGCAGGTAACGCGGGCAGAACTCAGTACAGTATGAGCATTGGTCACAGGCCGACTTGCCGATTTTGTGCATGACTTCGAGCGGCTTGCTCTTGCGCGCGATGAGGTAGTGATCGCGCGGCAGGACAATGAGACCACCCAGGGTTTTGGTGACGACATCGTCAAGGTCGAATGACAACGTGCCCATCATCATGCCGGAGACGAAGAGGCCAAAGTCAGGGGTGGTGGCTCCGCCCACGTGATCGATGAGTTCGCGATAGGTGACGCCAACGGGGGTCCAGAACGACTGCGGCTTGCGGACGGCTCCAGTGACTGTAATGAATTTGCGGGTGACCGGTAGGCCGCGCGAAGCGCTTTCGACGTTGTAGAGCGTTTCGACGTTACTGACCACGCAACCGACGTTGAGCGGGATACCGGCGGGTGGGACCAAGCGCCCGGTCGCGGTGTAGACCAATTCGTACTCGTCGCCGGAAGGATAGAAATCGCCCAGGAAGACCAGGTCTATGGCACGTTTCTTCGCTTCCGGTTGAATGGCGGCGACTGCGGATCGGTTCTTTTCCTTGATGCCAAACTTGCCATGCGCCGCCCCTACCGAGCGCATCATTAACTCCATGCCCGCGCAAATTTCCGCCGGGTAGTGGTTCATGATTTCCAGGTCTTTGTGGAGCAACGGTTCACACTCGGCTCCATTGGCGAGGAGATACTCCGCTCGTGAGGCCGCTTTGACTTCGGCGGGGAAGCCAGCGCCTCCAGCGCCTACAACGCCCATTTGGCGGAGGGTTTCCGGCAACGATGCGATGTTCACGTCTTGTCCTGGTATTGTTCGCGGAGGCGGCTGAGTTCTGTTGTTAGTTGGGCAGTTACTTTGGCGTAAGTGGGGTCGCCGTAGACGTTTTTCATTTCACGAGGATCTTTTACGAGGTCAAACATCTCCCATTCAGGCGGCGTGGGTTGATCGACGGCGCCCTTGGCTCCGAGGGCTTGGCCGTAGTAGTAAATCAGCTTGTGAGTGCGGGTGCGGACGCCGTAGTGGGCCGTGACCGTGTGGCCGCCTCCGAGATGCATCCAGTAGCGGTAGTACATCGATTTACGCCATTTTTTGGCAGTCTTGCCTTTTAGATTCGAGACAAAACTTTCGCCTTGCATTGAGGCAGGGGCCTTTGAGCCGGCCAGTTCGAGGAAGGTTGGAGCGAAGTCGATGTTGAGGATCATGTCCTTATTGACAGCGCCTGGTTTGATGGCCTTTGGGTAGCGGGCGACGAACGGCATGCGCATGGTCTCTTCATACATAAAGCGCTTGTCGAACCAACCATGGTCGCCGAGGAAGAAGCCCTGATCGGAGGTGTAGACGACCAGGGTATTTTCGGTAAGGCCTTCGGCGTCAAGATAGTCAAGCAGGCGGCCGATGTTATCGTCGACGCTACGCACGCAACGAAGATAGTCCTTGATGTAGAGCTGGTAGGCCCACTTACGCAGTTCACGGCCCTCGAGGCCCGGCGGTCTGGGTACTTTGAGATCGGTTTGCGTCATGTCGTCGCCGACGCGGAGAGTGGCGCGTTGGGCGGCGGCGGAACGCTTGGTTAGGTCTTCGTAGAGGTTGTCAGGCTCCGGGACGTCGACATCTTTTAGCCAGTCTTTGTATTTTAGCGGCGGCGTCCATTCGCGGTGTGGCGCTTTGTGGTGGCACATCAGGAAGAACGGTTTGGCTTTGTCGCGAGTCTTGAGGAAGTCGAGCGAGAAGTCGGCGATGATGTCGGTGCAGTAGCCTTCGTACTTCTTGCGCCCGCCGGGTTCGATGAACTCAGGGTTGTAGTAGAGGCCCTGGCCAGGAAGCACGCGCCATTGGTCGAAGCCCTGGGGTTGGGTTTGGAGGTGCCATTTCCCGATCATGGCGGTTTGATAGCCAGCGTCGCGCATCAGATGAGCGAGATGGATCTTCTTTGGATCCATGGAATCGTTCAGGGTTTTGACCCCGTTCAGATGACTATATTGGCCGGTGAGGATTGCGCCGCGACTGGGCGTGCAGATGGAATTGGTGACGAAGCAATTGTCGAGGCGGACGCCTGCGCTCGCGATGCGGTCGATGTTCGGTGTTTGGTTGATCTTGCTGCCGTAGGCGCTGATGGCGTGCGAGGCATGATCGTCCGTCATGATAAACAGAATGTTCGGTTGGGCGCTGCGAGTTTGGCTCGAGGCGAGCATGGGAAGCGCACCGGCGAGCAGTTGGCGGCGGGTCATCATGGCTTTTCAGTCTAGCAGGATGCCTAGAAACAAGGGCGCGGACAACGGCTGTGGGTGTGCGATATGAAAGTGGCAGATTCGTGGAAATGCAGACGAGTCGAACGAATCCTGGGCGGCTTTGCAAGAGTGGAATGCGGTGCGTCATCACTCTTGCCTGGTATGGCGTGCATCTTCACGGTCATGAATCGGGTTCGCTAGAGTTCGGCACAATCTGTTTTGGGGCCGATGGCTGAAAGCCGATCAAGACGCGGCCCGAACGTGGCAGCATGAATCAAGCCCTCATGAGATGGAAAGCGGCTTCCGTGCGCTCGGACTGCTGTCACTCTGTAATTGTTTTGCGTAAGAACTTGCACGCTATTTGGCGCGGGGGCTGGGCGTCTGGTGCTGCGATGCGGCGAGTACTGCTAACTTTCTACACTGCGCGACTTCCCGCGAGCCATCTTCCCGACCGCCTGTCGGAACAGCGAAATCTCCTGAAGATCAACAATCCACGCCGATGCCGCCATGCTCGGAGCGCCCTCACGTTTCGGGCCGCGATCAAGGTTGAAGATCGGGAGACGTTTGACGATAGAATTGGAGTATGCAGCTCACCGCGGTATTCAAGAAGGTACCCAAAGGGTACGTCGCCTTTGTCGAAGAGCTGCCGGGAGCCAACACGCAAGGCAAAACGCTGGAAGAAGCGCGCCAAAACCTGAAGGAAGCCGTTGCCCTGGTGCTTGAAGCAAACCGGCTACTCGCCAACGAGACACTGGACGGAAGTGACCTTATTCGCGAGCCCTTCCTGTTGTCGGCCTAGGTTTCAGGTTGGGCGTGAAATTTGCAAGTCCCTGCAAATCTTCCGAGCTAAGAACTCATCGATTTCACGGTGACGCGGAACAGAGGAGCTTTTGCCCTTTTTGCGGTTTACGTAGACGCTATGGTTACCGCCTTCTCGCGACAACTCACAGCCACAACGTTCCAAATGGCGGATTAAGTCGACTCGCTTCATAGCTAGATGGCTGGATCCCGGTGCGCCAAGTGCTTCGCTTGCAAGATAACTTCAAACATTCTTTCCTTTGGGTTCCAGATCGCTGGCAGGGTTTCCCGCTGCCGGGCGCTCCAACCAACGTGATCGAAGAACGTCTTCGCTCGCGCGCTGCCCGTGTGCGAGGTGATTGACACCGAAAACGCATTCTTGTCGGGCTTCGTCACAGCCTTCAACGCCATTTTAAGATTCTCCTTGTCCCATAGCAGCAAGATGTGCTTGGCGCCAAGTTCTAACAGAATCCGGCAAGCGGCCGCGTTCAGAGAAATGCGCCCATCAGGAGTGATGGCCAGTGTCGGGGAGTCAACCCTGATTCCCGTCCGCGAAAAGGTCTCGTAGGGCATTGCAGGCACCAGTGTAGCACCAATCTAGTCTCTCATCTAGGCTGCTTAGGCTGTA
>JAYUSQ010000118.1:0-53688 GCA_043755595.1 Acidobacteriota bacterium
GGATTGCCATACTCTATATATATCATACTTAGTATATATAGCAACAAGAATCGACTTTGTCCCCGCTTTCATGGGGTATACCCTTAGGACGGGTCTATATTGCCTGAGTTAAACATGTTAGAGTTCGGTGGGTGGCAAGGCCCTGTATGGCCACATACGCGCCTTTGCAAATTTTAAGGAGAAATCTAGCATGTCAAGTCCTCTACTCAATTCGCTCATGTCCCTCGCTGGCCCACAAATTATCGGAGTGTTAGCCTCGCGCCTCGGCGAACCGGAAAGCAAGGTCAGCTCCGGGTTGCAGAGCGCTGCGGGCGCAATTTTGGCCTCGGTCGCCGGCAAGTCGTCCGACACCGGTTTCATGAGCCAGATTTTCAGCTTGGTGACCGGCCCAGCGGCAGGTGGTATTCTGGGCAACCTCTCAGGGCTGGCTTCCGGTGGAGCAAGCGGCGCGGTCGGCGAATTGGGGCAGAAGTTCCTGGGAATGGTTCTGGGCGGGCAGCAATCGGCTGTCGCCAGCGCGATTGCCGGCGCTTCCGGCTTGAAAACAACGTCCGCACAAAGCCTGATCGGGATGGCCGCGCCGATGGTGCTCGGGATGCTTAGCCAGAAGGTTTCGTCGGGCGGGCTCAACGCCAGCTCATTCGCTTCCTTGTTGGGTGGCGAAGCTTCGGCGCTGAAGGGCTTGCTGCCGGCAGGGTTGGGCTCTTTGTTGCCGGGGCTAGGCTCGGTAAGTTCAATGGCTTCATCGGCCATGTCCAGCCTTCCGAAGGTTCCGGACGCTCCGAGCGGTGGTATGGGCTGGGCAGTTCCGCTGATCCTGGGTGTGGTTGGTTTGGGCGCCGCCTGGTGGTTGCTGGGTAATCGCGAAACTCCGGCCGTTGGAGTCCCGGAGATGCCGAAGGTGACTGAAGCGGTGAAGGATGCCGCTACGTCGGCCTCGAGCCTTGCCAACGCCGCGTGGGCCGCGCTTGGTGATTTCTTCAAGCGCAAACTGCCGAACGGGGTGGAGATCGAGATCCCGAAGCTAGGCGTTGAGAACAACCTGATCGCTTTCATTGAAGACGCCGCCAAACCGGTGGACAAGACCACTTGGTTCGACTTCGACCGCTTGTTGTTTGATACCGGCAAAGCGACCCTGAAGCCAGAGTCGGAAGCGCAACTCAAGACCGTCGCCGCGATTTTGGCGGCCTTCCCGAACGTACACATCAAAGTCGGCGGCTACACCGACAACACCGGCGACAAGGCTGCGAATCTGGCGCTTTCGGGCGCCCGCGCCGCCAGCGTCGTGACTGAATTGACCAAGTTGGGCGTCGACAAGGCTCGTCTGGAATCCGAGGGCTATGGCATTGAGCACCCTGTGGCCGACAACGCGACCGAAGAAGGCCGCGCCAAGAACCGCCGGGTTTCGATGCGCGTGACCAAAAAATAGGCCCGTTACAAAACGAGGCGAATCCAAAGGCCGCCCGTCGATCCGTTCGACCGGCGGCCTTTCCTCTTCAACCCCTTAATTCAGCCGCACGCCGTCAAGTCAGTCGCCCGTGTCCTGTAACCTGTGATTCAATAAGAACGTTAGCTTCTTTTCGATGTCTGCTCAGAACAGTTTCCGCCGTTCCCTGCTGGACGCCACGCGCCGCGTGCGTGAGCTTCGAATGGTGGCCAAGGGCCTGATTTCGACCAGCCACCCGATTCTGGCGCACATCATACCGATGCGGCGCTGCAACCTCTCTTGCACCTATTGCAACGAGTACGACGATTTCTCAAAGCCGGTGGCGATCGAGGTGATGCTGGGCCGGATCGACAAGCTGGCGGACCTGGGCACGACGATCATCACAATTTCCGGCGGCGAACCTCTGCTGCACCCCGAACTGGACGCCGTCATCGCGCGGATTCGCAAACGCGGCATGCTGGCCGGGATGATCACCAACGGCTATTTGCTGGTGGCGGACCGCATTCGCAAGCTGAATGCGGCCGGGCTCGATCACTTGCAGATTTCGATCGACAACATCAATCCGGACGACGTCTCAAAGAAGAGCTTGAAGGTTCTGGACAAGAAGCTGCAACTACTGGCCGAACACGCCGAGTTTCACGTGAACATCAATTCGGTCGTAGGCGGCGGCATCAAGAATCCGGATGACGCTTTGGTGGTGGCCAAACGGGCGGTTGAGCTTGGGTTTACCTCGACGGTTGGGATCATTCACGATGGCAGCGGGCAGGTGCAGGCGCTGGCTCCGCGTGAACGGGCGATCTACTCCGAAATCAGGGGCTACGAAAAGTCGAGTTACTCACGGCTGAATCATTTTCAGGAAGCGATAGCCGATGGCAAGCCGAATAACTGGAAATGCCGGGCGGGCGGGCGATACTTGTACATCTGCGAAGAGGGATTAGTTCACTACTGCTCTCAACAACGTGGATATCCGGGCACGCCGCTGCTGGAATACACGACGGCGGATGTGAAACGCGAGTATCTTACTGAGAAAAGCTGCGCGCCGTATTGCACGGTGAGTTGCGTACATCAGTCGGGGATGATGGACTTCTGGCGTGGCGAGCAGACGATCAAGAGTAAGGTAAGTGAAGCTACCGTACATCAGGATCCGCTGGTGCAGATCCAAACGCGGCAGTAGTTTCGCAGAGCGCTTTTGTCACGCGATGACGATGCGCGAACATCTGCCGAAGACCCGGTATTGCCGCCCAACCGAATAATGCGTTGATGTAGTTGATTGGCGGCTGGTCGATTCCAACTACTGAATCGGCGACGGCCCAGGTGGCGAAAAGAGGAGCCGGAAGGTGGCGGTAACGGAACGGGCTCCATTTATGAGGGCGGTCTGGGCGATGCTGGCGAAGGCGGCGAAGGCATGGGCCCCCTCCTGATTCTTCGAGCATTGCGACACTTTCCGGGCGATGACCGCAGGGACGCAGTATCCGTTCGGCGCGATTGTTCGCAGGCTCCACGAAAGGCGCGGAGAGGAAGCGCATCGGACGATCCCGGTCGTCTTGGAACCCAGTCCGTCGAGTAGCCCAACCTACATCCCTCGACCCGTTCGACCTCCAAATCGCCGATTCTGACTTGGTTCGGGCTGCCGCCGCTTGAAATTAAGTAGAAACTCCAACGTCGTGATCTCGATCACGACAAGCCATCGCGCTTGTGCGCCCCAATTCAGCCATGTGGTCCTCTCCGCTGTCGGGAACAGCCCGGCCCACGGAAAACACCAGATCAAGCCCGTGCCGACGGCAGCCACCCAGATGTCCGACCACCGGGGAGAGCCAACCAGGACTGCGACCACAACCTGACGCCAGAACCAGGCATCGAAGTGTCCCCCGCGGAATCTCTCCGGCAAGTGGCCAATCAGAGCTTCGCGATGCCCCTCCGGATACGGGCCCTCTCCTGCATCCTTCTAATGCGGAGCCAGCCAGAGAGCTCACGCCCATTCTTTTTCACATGAAGAATCCCGACAATCGGCTCTTCCTTTTTTTGAGGTTGCCTTCTCCGGAGGAAGAGCTCTTTTAGGACCTCGGACACTTCGGGTCCTTCGGAGAAGTCACCGTTCCGCTGAGCGTAGGCGACTATGCGGTCGTTCGCTGGCGATGGAGCGGATCGTTGGCGCCTACTGGCCAGATTTCCTGAAATTCGGAGCCCTCAGCGGTAAAGATCCCTCGAGCAGAACCGCATTGGCGCGGATAGATCGCGAATGCGCCTCGCGGCATCGCCGTTACCTGGCGTCCAGCCCTTCCGCGTCAAAGAGCGCGAAAGCCCGGCACCGATTTGCAAAGCCAGACCAACGGCGTCTGGTTCAAGCCGCCCGAAGCAGCTACCTCACTACGATGGGTTACGTTGGAAGAGCCGAAACGCCGTCATTGCCGCCCGTTGAGCTTCTGGCGCCAGCGCTTCAAAGCATTTCCATTAAGCTGGCGAGGCGCGTGAGAGTATTAAGTAAGATCGTGAAACGGCAGTGTGCGGCCCGCTGCTATTTCAGCAATTGCCTCTTCCGCTAAGCGTTGCGTCTTCTCTGGATTGCGCGCCAATACATCAGTCCATGCGGCTTCGGCTTCCAGTTCTGCGAGCAGAACAGCGGCATATCGATCCAGATCGGTGGCAGGCAACGTCTCGACGGCGGCAACAGCTTTCTGCAATAACTCAGTCATGTCGCCTCCTAAGCGCTAGTTACTCCGCGCGGGCTTCTGGTACGGCTCCTTCAAATACTTCGCCGCCTCTTCCTGCGCGCCCTGCGTATTATCCTTGGTCCGGATCGCTTGATTGTATTCGTTCACCGCCCGCTCGCGTTGGTCGGTAATATCGAAGACCTTGCCCAAGTTAATATGCGACCAAACCTCGGTCCACTTAGGCTCCAGGTCGCCATTCAACACCGACCGAAACTCATTCGCCGCAGACTGGTAGTTACCCTGCAAAAAGAACAACTCCGCCACGCGGTAGTGCGCCAAAGAGCTATTGCGGTTCACATCCAGCGCCTTCTGATATTCCTTCAGAGCGTCGGCGAATTCGCTGATCTCGGCGAACATCTCGCCGCGCCGGATCGCCACCGCCACCCGCATACTGTTGTCGAAACGCAGCACGCGGTTGTTCGGATCGATCGTCACGCGCTTGGGCCGCCCAAAGCTCTCGGCGATGAACTCGGTGGAAGTGCCCACCACGTCGACCGTCTTGAACTCGGGATTCCCTTCGGTCTCGATCTTCAACTCCACCGGCATCCGGAACGTATCGAGATCCTGCGAAATTTTGCCCATGACACGAAAGCCGGTCTGCGTGCGCAGCACCGTGTATTCAAGCTTGAATTCCGGCGAACCGGTCGACTCGCTCCACTGCACGAAGAACCCTTGCAAGCTTCGCCCGGAAGCCTTCTCGGCAGCCTTGCGAAAATCGTCGGTGCTGGCGCCCTTGCCGGCATTGGAAGCCAGGAAATCCTTCAGGAAGACGCCGAATTTATCGTCGCCCATCACCTGCCGCAACATACCCAATACGGCCGTGCCCTTGGCCCCGGTGACCGCCCAATACTCGGGCGAATAATCTTCCATCCGCGCCGCCTGTGTCATCGGCGGGTCGTCCACCGTGAGCGCTTCAACATAGACGTCGCGGAGTTCCGCCTCATATGCCGCCGTGCTGGTTTCCTTCTCCACCCACAGCAATTCCGCATAACGTGCATTGCCGTTGGCCAGCCAAATATGATTGCGCGAAACCGGCGACACATTCAGACCCCACCACTGCCGCGCCGTTTGGTTCACCAGCAGCCTTGAATTGGCCGGATTCTGAATCGCCTTCGTGCCCAGGAAAATCACCCCCGGCGCCGAGTACGCATTGGGCGCGCCGGCTTCGGTCTCCACCAGTGTCAAATTCGCCTGCGGAGCCAAGCCGTAAATCGGCGTCAGGAAGGTCATCACTTTGGCCATCTCTGAGGTGTGCGAAGCGGCCGCCGCAGCGTTCGCCCCACGGAAGTACACCTGGGTCGTGACCCCTCTGGTCGTCGCGCGATAAGCATCGCCCTTCACCACCGCCAAGCTGCCGGGGAACGACGCGCGCTGCGAATCGAACTCGTAGATCAACTTATCGGGAGCGGCGACGGGTTTCGAATCGAGACCGCTGGCTATCACCTTGAAGCCTTCCGGCACGCCGACCTTGATATTGGCTGCAAACCGGTCCGCTGTGTATTCATTCACCGGGAACCAGCGCGCCGGGTAGAGCAGATAAGCGTAGTCCGCCTGAATCGAAGCGAACCGCACGCCATACACGGGAGACTCTTCGTTGCCCGTGAGGCGGCCGTCGTAGTCGAGAATAATCGTGAGGGTCTTGCCCTTCCCTAGCGGCTCGGCGAAGTTCACGCGCACCGTGAAGTCCGGCTGATTGCGGTTGGTGTTCAGCGGCCTGCCCGCGCCATCCACCGCCTTAGTCACCTGCAACGCGTTGTTCAACTCAAACACCGCGTAGCTAATGTTGTCGTCGATGGCGGTTAAGCGGATCACCGCCTTTGCCGCCAGACTCTGGCTGCGCGGGTTGATCTCCGCTTCGATCTGGTAATGCTCGACGTCGATGCGCGGGCGCCGGTTATCCTGCGCCTGCAGGCGCATGGCGGCGGCGGGCAACATCAATATCAGAGAGGACGCGACAAAATACTTGACTGCGGACATTCTCACTTTTCCTTGGCAACGACTTTCAAAACGATCTCCGCGGCCTTCTCCATGGGATCCTCGTCGCTCGCCAGCTTTCGCGCGACCTCTTGCAAGCCCATCTGAACGGCGAGACGGGCTGCCGGATCGTCCAACAAGCGCCTGGCCTCTGCCGCCAACCGCTCACCGGTGCAAGCTTCCTGGATCAGTTCGGGTATCACCATCCGGCCGGCGACCAGATTTACCATCGAGTAAAATGGCACGTCGACCAGGAATCGGCCCATCCACCAGCTCCATGGACTGACCTTATAAAAGGCGGCGAGGGGGGTGCCCAGTAACGCTGCCTCAATAGTCACGGTACCACTGGCGGCCAAAGCAGCGTCGGCATGGGCAATCGCATCCCAGGTTTCGCCTTCTATGTGTTGGATGGATGCGGCGCGTAATGGTTCCGCAAAAGTTGTTAAGTTCAAGCGCGCAGCGGCTCCTTTCGGCGTCGCCAGGAGCAGCGATACCGGCCGGCCGCCGTCCTGGCGCAACCGGATCGCCGCGTCGGTCAACGCCGGAAGATGCCGGACGATCTCGCCAGGACGGGAACCGGGCAACAGCGTCAGCAGCGGTTGGTCTGGAGGAATCTGGCTGCGGCGGAAAAACTCCTCGCGACTGAAGCGCGGCCCTACCAGCCGGGTGAGCGGATGGCCAATATACGTAGCCGTGACGCCGTGGTTACGGAAGAATTCCTCTTCGAAAGGGAAAATGCAGAGCAGATGATTGACGCACCGGCGAATCTTCGGCAGCCGCCCTTTCCGCCACGCCCAAACTTGCGGCGCGATCAGATAGACCACGGGAATGCCCATGGCGCGGAGCTTGGGCGCGAGGCGCAGATGAAAATCGGGCGCGTCGGTCAGAATCGCAAGGTCCGGCTTTTCGCGCTTGGCGGCGGCCACCAGCTTGTTGAACTCACCCTTGATACGCGGGATATGGCGAATTACCTCGACCAAACCGACGACGTTGAGTTGCGCCGCGTCCACCGCCGTGCGCACGCCTTCTTCCCGCAGGCGATGACCGGTGCAGCCAAAGAAATCCACTGAGCCAGCGGGCAGCCGAGCGCGAAGGGCGCGCACGAGGGCGGCGGCGTAGAGGTCGCCCGACGCTTCTCCGGCTGAGATCAGGATTTTCATGGGAGCGCGGAGGGTAGGCCTCGACTCACGATGATGATAACCCAAAGCGCAGCGGCTCCTCAGCTTCCGATGATGCCCTCACGGGCGGACCGGCATTTGGGCCTGGCGGTGCGACTGAGCCGTATAGGAACGAAGCATCGCCACGCACCAACCGCCGATTCAAACGGTACGCAGTGCTTTCGCGTTACTCGCCGCCCTGGCGGGCCTGGAGCAATCCGGGCCAGTTCACGATCACGGTGATCGGCACGGCAGAGGCGTCCGACAACGGGTCCAACACGATGAAGCGCTGGCCATCGGCGGCGGCGTCATAGGGAAAGAGTGACGTCGAGGTTCTAGGCGAGCGCATGCGGAACAACGGCTTGGAGACTCCGATGCGCAGGCCGCCGGCCAACGGCTCGACCGGCAGCGCCATCAACTGCGAGTCGCCCGCCAGATAGAAAATCTCCCGTCCATCGCCGCGCCAACGAGCGCTCGATCCACCCGCGGTTGAGACGCGGTGTTTGACCGGGTTGGCTGGGCCTCCCAATGACTGCGGGAGCGAGCGGACGTAGACCTCCTCCTGCCCCGTCTCTCTCGACGTGTACGAGAGCCACTGGCCCGAACGGCTAAACTGCCCATGAGACTCCCTCGCGTTGACGTGCGATAACGCCACGGGCTTGGCGCCATCGAGGGGGAAAAAGGTCCGTACGTTTCCGCAGAGGATGCCTTTGGCGAGCCAGGCAGAAGGGCCAGCACATCCTTCCCGGGCGATCACGGCCGCATCGGATCCATTCCACGGTTGACGAGCCAACGCCAGATTCCGGCCATACGCTATTTCGCGCCCATCGGGAGACCATACGGGCGAGCGCTCACGCTCGTTGCCCGATGTCAAGCGCGAGGCCACGCCGCGTTCGCCATCCATCACCCAGATGTCTGTGTTGACGCCAGCCGCTAGCGTGTACGCGACGCGGCTGCCGTCAGGCGAAAGAGCCGGGCTCGAAATCAAGTCCGGTTCTCCCAGTTGGAAGAGAGTCTTCCCGTTCCGATCCACCCACTTCATCTGGCGCTTGATGCCATCGGAGCGCCGGACCGCGAGCGTGCCGTTCCAGGACGCCGAGAGCGCGGGTCCCTCCGGTGCGCCGTCCAGTAAAGGCGTTTCTTGCCCGGTAAAGGAAACGCTGCCGGCATCGAAAGCGCGGGCAAATAGTTGCCCGCCAGAGGTGTAGAGAAGGTACCCTTCGCGTTCGCCAACCGGAGCGTAGACGGCGTCGTAGAAAATCAGAGGCACAGACTGGCTGGTTGACGAATCCAGCGAACCGAGGGCGGTCCGGTAACCCTTGGCCGACGCAGCCCTGCTGTAGAGAAATCTCCGGCCGTCCGGAAGGAACCAAGGAGAAAAACTCTGACCTTCTTCAACAAGCACCGGGGCTGCGCCGGCCGCGTCTGGAGTACGCCACAGCTTGCCATCCTTCCCGAAGACGATCACGCCTCCGGCGCCCCAAGTTCCCGACGTACTGACGCCGCCTTCCGCCAACGGCTGCGGAGCGCCTCCCACGGCGGCGATCTTGTTCAGAGTGCTGTTGGCGTTGTAGCCGATCCAACGGCTATCGGGCGACCAGAACGGAAACGTCGCGCCGTCCGTCCCCGCCATCGCGCGATAGCGCCCGTCGCGAAGGGAACGCAGATAGAGCCTGCTTGTGCCCTGCGCGGTTTGCGCGATTACGGCCAGCGTTTGGCCGTCGGGCGAAATAGCGTAGCGGCCGGGCGATAGCTCGTGGAACGTGGTTCCTTCCGGCGGGAAGACTTCTATCTGAAAAGTGGGAAGCTCCCGCGGCGATTTCGGACTGCCCGGCCACGCGACCCATGCACCCACGGCCGTAACCGCGCACAGCCCCGCGACTGCCCACGGGAGCCACCCACGGTGAACCGTCGCCATGGCGGCATCGTGCGGCTCACGTAGCTCGATGGCGATGTCGCGCGCCGATTGCCACCGGTCTTCCGGATTCTTGCGGAGGCAGCGGCGGATGAGGCGGTCGAGCCACGCGGGGACTAAGGGTGCGGCGAGCGGCGCGGGCTCGTGCTCGAGGATCGCCGCCATGATGCTTACTTGCGACTTACCCTCGAACGCCCGTTTGCCGGTGAGCATCTCATACAGTACGCAGCCGAGGGCGAAGATGTCGCTGCGCGCGTCGGCTTCCTGGCCTTGTAACTGCTCCGGCGACATGTACGGCACTGTGCCGAGGATCGTGCCTTCGGCAGTGAGCGGCTTGGTGAGCGTCAAGTCCGCCTCGCCGCGAACGGGCGAGCCGCCCTTCGCCAGCCCGAAGTCGATCACCTTTGCCGAGCCAGCCTTCGTCACCAATACGTTGCCAGGCTTCAGGTCGCGATGCGTGATCCCCTTGCGATGCGCGGCGTCGATCGCCTCGGCGATCTGCGCGCCGAGCCTTACGACTTCGGCCACCGGCAGCGGCCCCTTCACGGGCTGCCCGTCGATGAACTCCATCACGAGGTAGTTGTCGCCCACGTCATGCAGGGTGCAGATGTGGGGATGATTCAGGCTCGCGATGGACTTCGCTTCGCGCTCGAAGCGCTCGGTGAACTTACCCTCAATCGTCTTGATCGCCACCGTACGATCGAGCCGCGTGTCCCGCGCCTTCCACACCGCACCCATGCCGCCCGCGCCGATCGCCGCTTCGATTCGATAGGGGCCAAGTGTCGTGCCGGGGCCGAGGGTCATCGCGCAGCCGGCCTTTCGAGCCAACGCCAGAAAAGCCGTTCCCAGCCCACCGCAGGCGCCGGAAAGCCTTCCATCATCCAAAGATCGTAGTGGGAGCCGGCAATTTCGGCGGCGATCCGTTGGCCGTTGGGGTGGACCGAGAGTCTGCGCAATTCGCCGTCGGTGGGAATGGGTATGGATCTGATTTCGATTCCGGTCGCCGCGTCAAGCACTGCCAACGCGGGGCGCGGCGCGAGCTTAGTGGAATAGAGGAATCGTCCATCGGGACTCGCGTGTTCGAGAAATCCCGCCATGTCAGCCAGCTCCACCGCTGGCGCGCCACCCGCCGGCGGCACACGAACCAGCTTCGCCTCGCGCCGGTAGTAGATTCCGGCATTCGTCCACGCCAATCCGGCGCTTCCCCCCTCGGTTCCGGAAATCACAACGGGTGGGCCACCGCCTTGCGAACTGACCTTAACCAGCGTGGGCGTTCTACGAAACACGAGCCAGGATCCGTCGGGCGACCACGCAACGGCGGTGGCTTCGGAGTCGGCGATGGCAAGCGGCGGTCCCCCTGTGGTTGCGACGGTCCACAATTTGCCTGCGGAGATGTAGGCGATGCGCTTTCCATCGAGCGAGGGGGTGAGTGGCACGTTCTCAGAAGCCACCAACTTCACCAAAGACCGGATTTGGCCGGTTCGCTCGTCCCTCGCCAGCAGGTCGGTCAAGCCCGGTTCGCTGTGGCGGCGAAATACGTAGGTGCTTCCGTCGGGAGTCCAGCGGCCGGAATTCGCGTCGCCTAAAACCAGCAATGACGGCCCCTGCGTGGAGGATGCCGCGTACTCATAAATGTTGTTCGGGCTCGGCCCGGTATTGTAAACGATCCGCCAGCCATCTCCACTGAGTGTTGCCTCCCGGATCCGCTCTTCACTACTCCGGATCACATTGACGGCGTCCGATTCCGAATCGAAGGCCAGCACCTGGCGCTGGACAAAGCTGGCCACCAGAAAGTGCCGGCTGTCCGGGAACCAGTGCGGCGTGCGCCCCAACCGCACCGGGAAGAAACGCCTGGCGCCGTTGGGCCACTGCCAAATCCAGACCCCGTCGCCGGTAGCCACGGCGAGCTTCCGCCCATCCGGCGAAAAGCGCATTCCGGTGGGAAGGCCCTGCAGTCGCTCAACGGCATCGAGTGGGCGCACGTTCGAACCGAGGGGTTGGCTGACCGAGAACATCGCTTGGGCGGTTGGACCACGGGGAAGGATCAGGAGGCCATCTCCTCCTGGGAGCCATGCCGCCACTCCAGAAAGGCGATCAAGCACCTTCTCCGGCGTCCCCCCAGCGACTCCAATCCTCCACACCCCACCATGATCGCCGTAGAGAATCCGTCCGCCATCGGGCGACCAAAGCGGACTCAGCCCCGCCGACACTGCGTCGACCAGCACCGTGGAGGCATCGGCGCCGAGCACCTTCACCAGAAGCTGCCGGCGCCCTTCCAGACTCCGGAAGTAGGCCACCGATTTGCCGTCTGGAGAAAACACGGGCGTATTGTGCGAGCCCTCGCCAACGGCGACCGGCGTCAGCACGAGTCCCCGGCCGGATATGTCTCCTCTGGGAATGATCAGGATGAACAAGACGGCGCACGCCGCGACGGCGAGCGTGGCGGCCAACACCGCCCACCTTGCCGAAGCGGATCGCGAAGGAGGCATCGGTTTTCGCAGCTCATCATCGTGGGGTTCACGGAGTTCGATCGCGATGTCGCGCGCCGATTGCCAGCGGTCTTCCGGATTCTTGCGGAGGCAGCGGCGGATGATGCGGTCGAGCCATGCGGGGACCACGGGCGCGGTGAGCGGCGCGGGCTCGTGTTCCAGGATCGCGGCCATGATGCTGACTTGCGATTTACCTTCGAAGGCGCGCTTGCCGGTGAGCATCTCGTACAGCACGCAGCCGAGGGCGAAGATATCGCTGCGCGCGTCGGCTTCGTGGCCTTGTAGCTGCTCCGGCGACATGTACGGCACTGTGCCGAGGATCGTGCCTTCGGCAGTGAGCGGCTTGGTGAGAGTAACATCGGCTTCTCCGCGAACGGGCGAGCCGCCCTTCGCGAGCCCGAAGTCGATTACCTTGACGCCCGCTTTTGTAACCAGGACATTGCCCGGCTTCAGATCGCGATGTGTGATCCCCTTGCGATGCGCGGCGTCGAGTGCGTCGGCGATCTGCGCGCCGAGCCTTACGACCTCCCCCACCGGCAGCGGGCCTTTCACCGGTTGCCCGTCGATGAACTCCATGACGAGATAGTTCTCGCCCACGTCGAACAGAGTGCAGATGTGGGGATGATTGAGGCTCGCGATCGTCTTGGCTTCGCGCTCGAACCGCTCGTTGAATCGCCCTTCGACCGTCTTGATGGCCACCGTGCGATCGAGGCGCGTATCCCGCGCCTTCCACACCGCCCCCATGCCGCCCGCACCAATCGGCGCTTCGATGCGGTATGGGCCGAGCACTGCGCCGGGGGCAAGGGTCATTGATTTTATATGATACTCTCCGGCGATCTGGCTGGAGGCTCGAGTGCAGGAGGTATGGTGGCCATTCCTCGTTGTAGCTGTTCGGAGTTCAACTTACACCCGGGACCTGCGATTCGATCTAACCACTCAATTTCGGCGAAAGGCGATATCGAGGACGCGTCATACCGGGCAACGGTGCCCGGCTGGGCGGTAGAGAGCAGGGCGAACGACCATAGCCGAGCATATGCTCGCTCGCGACCGTGGGGCAGCTTGGCCGCCCGGCGGCTACAATGGTGTTTTCTCGCAGGAACAACATGAACAATCCCATCGGGCAGCCAACCAAGATTCATCTCACGCACACGCAGGAATATCGCGAGGGCTACGCGAACAGCGTGCAGGTCCGTGTCAACCTATGGGACTTCTTCCTGATGTTCGGCACCATCCAGCAGACGCTGCCGGATGAAGTGACGCTACAGAATTTCCAGGGCGTCTATTTGAGCCCGCAACAGGCCAAGGCTCTAGCCAACCTGCTACAGCAGAACGTGAGCCAGTATGAGTCGGCGTTCGGCGAGATCCGGCTTGAGCCCGTGCCAGGAGCGTCAGTCGTGCCTAACGGACCCGCCGGCGGACCGATTCATTAACGCGCGCGCCACCGATGCGGATACTCCACCTTCACGCTCATCCCGATGACGCCGAACTGTTTTCCGGCGGCACGCTCGCGCTGCTGGCGGCCAAAGGGCACCACGTCACGATCGTCACCATGACACCGGGCGATTGCGGCTCTCATCATCATTCGCCGGACGAAATCGCGGCGATCCGCAGGCTTGAGGCAGCGCGTGCCGCCGCGATCGTCGGGGCCGAATACTTCTGCGCCGAGTTTCGCGACCTGGCGATTTTTGAGGATGACGGCGCGCGCCGCCGCGTCACCGCCGTGCTTCGGCGGACGCAACCGGATCTGGTCATTACCGCGTCGCCGATTGACTATCATTGCGATCACGAAGCCACTTCACGGCTAGTGCGCGATGCCTGTTTCGCCGCGCCCGCGCCCAACTACGACGCGCCCGGCGGCGATCCGCCGATGAAGGCGATTCCACACCTCTACTTCGCCGATCCCGCCGAAGGGACCGATCGCGATTCCCGGCCCGCCGTGCCTCATTTTGTGGTGGACATCGCGTCCGTCATGGACAAAAAGCGCGCGATGCTGTCGGCGCATGAGTCGCAGCGGCTCTGGCTCAAAGAGCATCACGGCATGGATAACTTTATCGAAACGATGGAAGAGTGGTCGGCCAAAGTAGGTAAATTTGCCAGCCTCGCGTTCGGTGAAGGATTCCGGCACTACAGGATGCACCCTTATCCGGTCTCGCCGTTGCTGGAGGAGTTATTGGGCGCCGCTGCTATCCGGCGCTTGTAGGATTGTGTTCAAGCGTCATGCGATTGATCAAGCGCGGCGCTTGGTCTGATCGCCGAGCAGCCCTGCGTGAGCGCTTGGCTGCCTCGCAGTCCGGCTTTTGACCGCAGAATTCCGCCATCGAAATCCGGCATTCCCGCGGGGCCCGAATGAGCGGGTGACACCCACGAACGTTATCCGTTTCTCAAGGTAAAGGGCGTCCATCCGGATCAAATCAAGCGGAGTCAGAGCGACAAAGTTCGAAGTGCGCGCGACTCCGTATTTTTCCAGGACAGCTCCCGCTTCGCCAATGTACGAAAGGCTCTGGACAAATGGTAGGCCACGGAAATCGTGTGGAGCCGCCGGATCGCTGAGCGAAAACCTGATTCCGTTCGCCTCGTCTACCAGCAAATTCCCTTTGAACCTCAAGGAGAATTCGATTGGCTGACGAACGTCCTCCCCCATCATTACGAATTCATTCGTTTCAAGCAGACTGGCAAGGTGCGGGATGGCCCAGCAAGGAGCGGAACCTGAGCTCTCGAATTCGTCCGCCAGATACCAGCCAACTCGGGATTGTGCGTCGATCCCGAGCTTCATCTGAAAGATGGGGATTCGCTCCATAAGCCTGCTCACAGGATACGCCATTGGGACCGATGTAGCACGGACTCGGCTTCAGACGACTCGAACTTGTGCTGAATCGCATGCTGCAGTGTTGCGAGCGGTCCGTGGACGATGTCCCAACCGAAAAGGTGAGTTCGAGTAGTGTTCGCCGCTCGCAACTGATTCCAGGTGCTCACCACTTGCGCCCAATTGAGGACCTTAATCGCGAGTTTAACGTATCGGGAGTTGGGAACATCGATCTCCAGTATTCCTGCCTCGTCCTCGCGCCCAAGCGGCAGCCAAAGCTACGTGCTCACCGGCGTAAAACCCGCGCCCGAGTTCACCGCCTCCCACCCGCACCGAAACAGACGCGGGTTTCGCCGCCAGTTTTCGGGCAATCGCTTCCGATGTTCCGTGGTAAAGCCGCACTAACTCAAGCCCGCAAGCACGCCCGTGCTATCGCCAAACGCCTGCTCCTTGACCCCCATCCTTTCCAGCATCGCCAGATACAAGTTGCACAACGGCGTCTTCTCCGCCGCCCGCACCCGCCGGCCCGGACGAATCGTCCCCTTGCCTCGTCCCGCCAGCAACACCGGGAGATTCTCCGGATCATGCCGGTTGCCATCCTTAAGCGTCGACCCAAACAGGATCATCGAGTTATCCAGCAGCGACGTGCCGCCTTCGTCGATACTCTTGGCGCGATCCAGGAACCACGCCATCTGCGTCGTGTGCCAGTTGATAATGCGCTCGTACTGCGCGCGCTTTTCCTCTTCGTTCAGATGATGCGACAAGCCATGGAAACTCCCGCGCACGCCGTCAAGCCACGAGTAATCCTGCCCCGACTGCGCATCGCCAAACATGAACGTCGCAATGCGCGTCGTGTCGGTCCAAAAAGAAAGCAGCATGATGTCGAGCATCAACCGCACATGCTCCTGATGCGAGGCGGGCGCGACCGTGGGCCGCTCCATCGGCGGCTTGCCTTCGTTGATCCAACGCTTCTGCGGGCGCATCGCGGCTTCCAGGCGGATCTCCACCGAGCGGAGCGATTCGAAGTACTCATCCAGCTTCACGCGGTCCGCCATGCTGCCGCGATTGCGCAGCGCTTTGGCGTCTTCGCGCACCAGGTCCAGCACACTGGTCTCGTCGCGCTGCAGCGACGCCAGTACCGACGGATGATTTGGATCGAGACTCGAAACCACGGGCGCGCGATTGTTGCGGAACAACCGGTCAAACGCGAGTTGCGGCACGATCTCCTTCGGTACGGGCGTATGTGGATCGCGCCAGGAAATGAAAGAGCCGTAGATACGCGCGAAGCCGCCGCCGATATTGTCGATGCCGGTCCGCGGCGCGTCGATTCCTAGCTCCAGCGAAGGCAGCGGCGTGTTCGCTCCGACGTGCCGCGCCGCCAGTTGATCGGCGGAAGTGCCGCCGACATCCAGATCGCGGCCAGTGGAGCGTTGCACATAGCCGCCATGCAGCCACGCGGGCACCTTGGGCCAATGGCCGTTGCGTCCCACGCTGTTCTTGTTCCAGAGATTCTCGAGCAACAGAAAATCCTGCCGATGCCGTTCCAGCGGCTTCAAATGCGCGGGCAGTTCAAAGCCCGTTTCAGCATCGCCCGCCGGTGTCCAATAGTCTGGACGCACGCCGTTCGGCATGAACATGAACGCCATACGAAGCGGCGGCGCGGATAGCTTTTCCGCGCCCTGCACAATTTCAAGCCAGGGCACGGCGACAGCGGCTCCAGCGCCGCGCAAAAGGGTTCGACGGGAAATCACGTTGTCAGCCTATCATTTATTGAACGAAAGCGGGCGTTCGCGCTTCTTTGCGCCCGGCAAGGCCTCCACGGCCAAACCGCCCTGGCTATTGCGGAAAGGAATGCTGAGCGCCACTTCGCGCATCAGCGTGCGCGCGCGATAACCGTCCTTCTCCAGCGCCGTCACAATCCGTTGCACCGTACAGTGATCGGCGTCATGCAGGCCGCGCCCCAGGGCGTAGCCAAGCACCTTGCCGGTGAGCATGCGCACGAACTCGGATTTCCGCTGCAAAAGGATATTGCGCAACTCCACCGCGCCCGTGAATTTCTCGCCCGATGGCATGACGCCCGAGGCATCCACTGGCAAACCGTTGTCGGTATCGCGCCAACGGCCATACCCATCGAAGTGTTCGAGACCAAAACCGATCGGGTCCATCAGATTGTGGCAGGCCGCGCAGGCGGGGCTTTCCCGATGTTTTTCCAGCTTCTGGCGCGTGGTGAGTTTCAGCTTGCGATTGGCTTCGGTTTCAAGCGGCGGAACATCGGGCGGCGGCGATGGCACTTTGACGCCCAGCAGATTTTCCAGCACCCACGCCCCGCGCAAGACCGGGTTGGTCTGCCTGAAATTCGAAGTCATCGCCAGCACGCTCCCCAAACCCAGAATCCCGGCGCGCTGCGAATCGGGCCACTCGACGCGTTGGAAAAGGCTGCCATGCACCGGTGGCACTTTGCCTTCGATTTCATAGAAGCGCACCAGCCGTTCATTAAGGAACGTGTAGTTGCCGTCGATCAGATCGATCAAGCTGGCATTTGTGGTGAGCATGTGATGGAACAGCACGACCGGTTCCTCGCGCAAATCGACCGCTACTTCCGGCGTATAAAAATCCTGAACCTCGCTAATCGTAGGTTGCACACGCCCGCCCAAGTCCTTAGTGCCCAGCCATTGCCCGGCGAAAGTGCTCGCAAAGGCGCGGGAACGCGCATCGTCGATCAATCTATCCACCTGCCCGGCGATCGTCTTTGGATTACGTAGCTGGCCTTGATCGGCCAGGCGCCGCAAATCGTCATCGGGCGCGGTTGACCACAAAAAATAGGACAACCTCGCGGCGGTCTCGTGATCGGTGAGCGGACGAATGCCCGGTTCTTCGCTGGCGCTCGATGTCAGATGAAAGAGGAATTCAGGCGAAACCAGCATCGCCTTCACCGCCAGCTTCACGCGCTCTTCGTAAGGATCGTCGCGCTTGGCCACGCGATCGTACATCGCCATATACTTCTCGATCTCGGCCGCAGTCACCGGACGGCGGAAGGCTTTCGGCAGCAACCCGGCGATCAGGCGGCGGGCGGCGGCCCGGGCGTCCACGGGAGTCTCTCCGGGTTCAAGCCCGAATAGCCGGTAGTGCAGCGCCTTTTTCTCCGGCGTAGGCTCCTGCGCTCGCTGATCGATGGCGAGATAGTAGATCTCCAGCGGCAACGCATCCTGCGCCTTCAAAGTGAGCGTATGTTCGCCCCGCGCCAGCCGTACGTTGGCCGCGCGCGTGGCGCCCCCTTTCGACTCATACCGTGCAAAGTCCAGCACTCCTGAGCGCACGCCATCGGTAAAAAGCGTAAGTTTCACCGGGCCTTGCGTGGGCCGGTCCGCCGAAAGCTTCACGGAGTAAATGCCATCGTCATAGACGGAAACCCTGGCCGAGAGTTCGTCGCCCGGAGATACCAGCCGCCGGTTCGCGCGCACCGCGAGCGCAGGCTCAAGCTCCGCCGCACCGATGGATTTGCTCAACGGCGGTGTGACGATCACGCGATCCATAATTTGTTGCGCCGCTTCCAGGTAGCGCTCCATCAGGATCGGCGGAAGGAATAGGGTCTCTGCATTTGTATCGAACCCCTCGCCGCCGGTGCCGTCCGCCGGAAAGATATCGGTCACCGCATAGTCGACGCCGAAAAGATCGCGAATCGTGTTGCGGTACTCGCGGCGATTCAGGCGTCGCGTGACGGCGGGCCCGGCATAGTCACCCGCCGAACAAGCGGTCTCGCGCAGCCGGCCGTCAATCCAGGCCGCAACCCGCAACCGATCCTCCTCAGCCAGCTTCGACGCCATCGGAGGCATCGTGCGATTGAGAAGCTGGGCGGCCACATTGCGCCACATGCCGCGCTGTGAATCCATATCGGCGGCGCTTTGCGCTTTCAGAAAGTCGATGCGGTTTTTTGGATTGCCGGGGTTGTGACAAGCGCCGCAATGTTCGGCCAGCACGGGCCGGATCGTAAGCGTGAAGTCTTTCGGCGCGGCCGATTGAGCGTAGGCCAGCGAGATTGAAAAAATCGGGAAGAGAAGGAATCCCAGTCGCACAAATCGACTCTACAACATCGGCATAGAGAAAAGGAGGCGCTTCCCACTCCTCAACGGTAAGCGCCCGGCAGGCTCCAACTACAAACCTGGTTTACTTCACCGGCGCTCTTCTGGATCGCTGGCGACATCCCTATATTTCCATGCGTCTCGGATAGCCGGAATAGTGACTAAGTACTGTTTCGAGTGGGACTGGTATCCGGGCCCTGAAGTTCTAGGGACTATTTACGCCTTCGGGTGGGATTTGTCGTAGACCGCCATCAAATCCTCCAGCGACACCTGCGTGTAGCGCTGCGTAGTGGATAGCCGCGCATGGCCCAATAGCTCCTGAATCGACCGCAAATCCGCCCCATCGCTCAGCAAGTGCGTGGCATAAGCATGGCGTAATGCGTGCGGGTGAAGTGAGTTGTCGCCAGCCAGATAAGTGGAGTAGAACTTGACGATGCCGCGTACTGACCGGTCGCCCAATCGCCTGCCGCGATGATTCAGAAATACGGCGCGTTCGGCCGGACTCTCTGGCGCGCGTTTGGCAATGTAAGCGCGAATCGCGATGTCCGCCTTGCCACCGAAAGGCACCAGCCTCTCCTTGTTTCCCTTACCTCGCACCAGCAACGACCGGCCGGCGAAATCGATGTCGTCCAGGTCGAGTCCGCACATTTCCGACACGCGCAGACCGCAACCATAGAGCGTCTCAAAGATGGCAAGGTCACGCTCGGGATGAGGCCGTTCCAGATCGGCGCCCGGGATCGCGTCGATCAGGTTGTTGGTCTGTTCGGCGGTCATCACCTGCGGCAGTTTCTTGGGCGCGCGCGGCGTGCGCATCAGCTTAGGAATGTTGCGCGCCGCCACGCCTTCACGGACTAAAAACTTGAAAAAAGTCCGTAGCGCGGCCAGTTTCCGGCGCATCGATACAGCGGCCAGGTCCTGCGCAAACAGATCGCCCAGCCATTCGCGAATCGCGGCCACATCGAAATCGGCGATCGGCGGCGGCGCCGCGCCGGGTGGCGTGAAGTACGCAAGAAACTGGTGGAGATCGACCCCGTAGTTCCGCAGCGTATGCGGCGAGACGTTCTCCCGGCGCCGCTCGTCAAGATAGCGCGTGATCCACGTTTCCAGCTCCGATGGTTCGCTCAAGTTGAAGCCGTCCCCACATATTCATCCATCGCGGCGATTGCGCGGCGGCATACTTCGGCGTGACGGGCGTGTTTGTCCTTCTTGAAACTGGCGCGCGTTTGTTCGTCCAGTGAAGGCAGTAAGTCGAAGGTGATGTTCGCAGGCTGATAATGAGCCGGGTCGGCGCCGGTAATGTAATGGCAGAGTGAACCCAGCGCCGTCGCGCGCGGTGGCGCCACCGGTTCGCCCCCAACCGCCAACGCAGCCGCGTGACGCCCGGCCAGCAACCCCGTCGCAATCGATTCTACGTAACCTTCGATGCCCGCAATCTGGCCGGCAAACAGAATGCGCGGATCGCGCCGCAATTGCAGAGTCGGCGTCAACAGCGAAGGAGCGTTGATGTAAGTGTTCCGGTGAATCTGCCCAAACCGCAAAAACTCAGCCTTCGCCAATGCGGGAATCAGCCGCATGACTCGTGCCTGATCGCCGTACTTCAAATAATTCTGGAAGCCGACCAGATTGTAACTGGATGACCGTAGATTCTCCTGCCGCATCTGCACCACGGCCCAGGGCCGCCGGCCCGTGCGCGGGTCGATCAGCCCCATCGGCTTCATCGGACCGAAGCGTAGCGTTTCCCTACCTCGCCGCGCCAATTCTTCCACCGGCAGACATGCTTCGAAATACGGCACGTCATCCGGGATATGCGGCGTATGGCTCTGCGCCTCCAGCAGGGCGTCCAGAAACCGCTCGTACTCCTCGCGGTTGAATGGGCAGTTAATGTAGTCGTCGGTGCCATCCAGCGACTTGCCGTACCGCGAGGCGCGAAAGGCGATCGACATGTCAACCGAGTCCGCTTCCACGATAGGGCTGATGCTGTCGTAAAAAAACAATCGGTTCGATCCCGTAATCCGCGCAATGTCGGTTGCCAAAGCGTCCGAAGTGAGCGGACCGCTGGCTACGATTACCACCCCGTCGTCCGGCAATCGCGTGATCTCTTCGCGGCGGATTTCGATTTGCGGCAGAGCCTCTACCGCCGCCGTCACTTCGCGCGCAAACACATCGCGATCCACCGTCAGCGCATGACCCGCCGGCACGCGCGCCCCCGCCGCCACCCGCAGCAGCAAAGAATCCAGCCGCCGCAGTTCCCGCTTCAATAGCCACGGCGCGCTATTCTCCGACTCGCTCTTCAGCGAATTGGAGCAGACCAATTCAGCCAAACGGTCCGTTTGATGCGCCGGCGAAGTCCGCTGGGGCCGCATCTCATACAACATGGCGCTTCCGCCGGCCCGCGCAATCTGCCAGGCCGCTTCGGTTCCCGCCAGCCCGCCGCCGATAATCGTGATTGGTGACAAGATCTTATTTTCGCCCATAGAACCGGGTCGAGGAGATCTGTTTCACCCCTTCGCTATACTAACGGCCGCGCATGAGCGAACGGAAAGTGCTCGACGCCTCCTTCCGCGATCCAGCCGGTTACATTTTCGAGCAAGACGGCCGCCTCAAGCGCCTCGTCACAGCCCATGGCCGCGACGGCTACCGCAAACTCATCGCCTCGGGCCTTTACGCTCGCTTGATCAAGGATGGCCTGATCGTGCCGCATGAGGAAGAGCCGCGGTCGGCGTCTTGGCCCAACGATACCGAAGCGGTGTTGCTCCCGGAGATCGTCCCCTTCATCTCCTACCCCTATGAATGGTGTTTCGGCCAGTTGAAAGCAGCCGCGCTGCTGACGCTCCGCATTCAGGAACTGGCCGCTGAGCATGGCATGAGCCTGAAAGACGCCTCGGCGTTTAACGTACAGTTTCGTGGAGTGCAGCCGGTCTTTATCGACACGCTCTCCTTCGAAGAAAACAGCCGCGGCGCGTGGCCGGCCTACAACCAGTTTTGCCGCCACTTCCTTGCTCCGCTGCTGCTTATGGGCAACCTATGGCCGGGTGCGGCCGCGTTGCTGCGTGCTTCGCTCGATGGTTTTCCGCTCGACTTCACTTCCGCCGCCCTCCCCTGGCGCACCTATTTTCACTTCGGTTGTCTTGTCCACATTCATCTGCATGCGCGCAGTCAACGCAAATCGCCCCCGTCCAGGATCCCGCCTGGCCCGCCAGGCGGCACGGCGCGCGATCCGAAGCCCGCGATTATCGATTCGCTCCGTGTCACCGTCGAAGGCCTTGAGCCGCCCAAGCGCGCCACCGCCTGGACTGGCTATTACGCCGAGTCGCAGCATTACTCAACCGAAGCCGAAGCGGCCAAACGCGACGCCGTCATCGCAGCGCTCGACCTGATCCAGCCGCCTCTGGTCTACGACCTGGGAGGCAATACCGGCGTGTACTCAAGGCTTGCCACTGGGCGCGGAGCCTATTGCGTCAGCTTCGATCTGGACCCCGCCTGCGTCCAGCTCAACTACCTCGCAGCGCGGCGCGACGGCGACACGAAGCTCCTGCCGCTGGTCATGGATTTTTCCAATCCATCCCCCGGCCTGGGCTTTGCCTCACGCGAACGGATGGCCCTTGAGTCGAGACTGAAAGCCAATCTGCTGCTCGCACTGGCCCTGGTGCATCACCTTCGAATCACTGCTAATGTGCCGTTCGCCCGCATCGCCGAATACTTCTCCAGGCTTGGCGAAACGCTGCTGATCGAGTGGGTCCCCAAGCACGATCCCAAGGTCGCGCTGTTGCTCGGCACCCGTCCCGACACGTTCCCGGATTACCACGAAGAAGCGTTCGTCGAAGCCTTCCGCCCGCATTTCGACATCGAGCGCGTCACACGCCTGCCGGGCAACGATCGCGCGCTCTACCTGCTCCGAGGCGCTCCCCAATGAACTGGCTGAACCCGGCGGCTCGAACCGGACGCTTCCTCGCCTTCTATATCGTGCTAGCCATCCCGCTCTTGCGGGTCCTGCTGAGCGCGCACTATGAATTATGGCGTCCTGAAGTCCTCGCGCTGCTGGCCCTGTTCGCACTACCGTGCCTCGCCCTGGCATTCCTGCCCGGCGGCAAGTGGAGTTTTTACGCGCTGCTCGCGCCGTGGGCAGCGTTTTTCGCCACCAGCGGCGTCAAAGCGGATCTGGTTCCTACTGTTTCATTGTGGTGGGTGTTTGCGGGCCTCACCGTGCTGACCGGCGCCGGGATTGCGGTCTTTCGTGAGCGCTTCCCGCTGCTCATGGGTATCCTCCTCACAGGCATGTTCGCCGCCGAAGCCGGGCTTCTCGCGGTGGGGGGGCGGATCTTCTCTGAGCCTCCGGCGCTACCGCCCACCCCAGGCTTGCCCCACGCCATCTACCTGGTGCTCGACGAACAAACGGGCATCGCAGGCTTCCCGCAAGAGATCCCCGCCTGCGCCGAAGCGGCCCGCGCCTGGCTCGACACGATGAGCCGCCACGGGTTGACTGTCTACCCCAACGCCTACAGCAATTACAACATGACCCAGCAATCGCTGGCCAGCGTCTTAAACGACAGCTTGCTCAGCGATGGAGCGCAGTTTCAACGGCGCAATGGAATGATCGCCGGCAACGTACTCTTTGGCAAAGCCGTTGCGCTTGGCATGGGCCTCGCCGTCTACCAATCGGATTATGTGCGCTTCAATAACCCGGGCTTCCGCTACAGCCAGGTACGCGAGTACGACCCAAACGACGTCTCGGCGTTGCTGTCGACCACCGCTTCGTGGAGCGAAAAGACCCGCCACCTCGCCATTTGGTACGGCCTGATCAACCGGCCTCTCGGCGTTTTCATCCGCAGATATTTTCCTCATGCGCCTGAGTCGATCCGCATCGGCCCTTTGTCGGTGCGCAAAGTCTGGCCGCAAACGCTCCTCCAGGATATCTTCACGGCCGACCGCCCCACGTTGTTCTACGCATACCTGCTGGCTCCGCACTATCCTTACGTCTTCGATGCCAAGGGCGCAGTCCTGCCGCTTCGTGATTGGCCCCGCCCGCTTTCCTCTTCGCCGGAAGACACTGAGCGAAGATACCGCGGTTATTGCGCGCAATCGACTCACCTGGCGCACCAGTTGGACGGCTTTTTCGGGGAGCTCCAACAGGCGGGGTTGCTGCGAAACGCTCAAATTTTCCTTCATGGAGATCACGGCGCACGCGTGCTTGTCACCCCCAACATGGAAGCGGCACAGCGGGATCCCGTGCAAGCCTACGCGGGAAATCTCACACGGCCCGCCCTGTTAGACTCATACTCAACCATGTTGGCTGTGCGCATGCCAGGACAGAAGCAGCCGCCCGTAAGCATCGATCCAACCAAGGGCAGCTTGCTTTCTCTGCTGCGTAAGATAGGCGGGCGAACTGACGCGCCCACTGCCGATCTCAACAAGGTGTATGTGATCGGACTCGATCGATCCATCGCTGCGGCGATTCCGATTCTCGACTATTGGAAGGAATAACTCACTCTTGCCGGTCAAGCTGGTAACTCTCGTTGCGCTGTCGATGCCCGCGCCCGCGCTCGCCTATCTTGACCCATCGTCCGGCAGCATGGTGTTCCAGATGGCGGTCGGCGGTCTCCTCGCCGGAGCCGCGGCGATACGGCTCTATTGGAAAAAACTCAAAGGCCTGTTCACCGGTCGTAAATCACGCGGCTCAGAGTGAGCCGGATACAATAGAAAGTTCCCATGCAACATTCGATCAAGCCCGCCGCGGGCCTCAAAGGGTCCGTCCGTCTGCCCGGCGACAAGTCCATTTCCCATCGCTACGCCATGATCGCTTCGGTCGCCGAAGGCGTCAGCGTAATTGAAAACTATTCGTCTGGCGCGGACTGCCAATCGACCCTTGGCTGCATGAGGGCCCTCGGCATCGAAATCGAAAAACAGGATCGCACCGTGACGATTCACGGGCGCGGGCTGGACGGGCTCCGCGCTCCGGCTGCCATGCTCGACGCAGGCAACTCCGGCTCCACCATTCGCATGTTATCCGGCATGCTCGCCGCGCAGCCGTTCACGTCCTCCATCACGGGTGATGAGTCGCTTTCCGCGCGGCCCATGGAGCGCATCATGAAGCCGCTCGCGTTAATGGGCGCCACGTTGAAGGCGCGTGACGGCAAGTATCCTCCGCTCGAAATTCAAGGCGCGCGATTGCAGCCGATCCAGTATGAGCCGCCGGTCGCGAGCGCTCAAGTCAAGACCTGCGTCCTATTCGCCGGGCTTCATACCGAAGGCGTCACCAGCGTGGTTGAGCGAGTAGGCACCAGGGATCATTCAGAAGTCGCACTGCGCGAGTTCGGAGCCGAAGTAGACAAAGAAGGCCCGGTGCTTTCGATTCAGGGCCGCCCCAAACTCCAGGCCCGCAATCTCACCGTCCCGGGCGACCTGTCGTCGGCCGCTTTTTTCCTTGTCGCTGCCAACTTGTTTCCCGGCTCGCGCATCGCGATCGAGGGGGTGGGCCTCAGTCCCTCTCGTACCCAGTTGCTCGATTGGCTCATGATGGCCGGCGCGCAAATTCGCGTACTCGATGCCGGTCAGAGAGCCGGCGAGATAGTCGGCTCGATTCTCGTCGAAGGCAAGCCGATGCAAGGCGGCGTGATTGAAGGCGCGATGGCCGCCGGGCTCATCGACGAAATTCCCGTCCTCGCCGTTCTGGGCGCGGTTTCAAAGCTCGGGCTCACCGTACGCGACGCTAAGGAATTGCGCGTCAAGGAAACCGATCGCATCGCCACCGTCGCCGAGAACATGCACCGCATGGGCATCGAAATTACCACCACCGAGGATGGCTTCCACATCCCCGGCGGCCAACGTTTCCGCGCCGCGCAAGTCGATTCATTCGGCGATCACCGCATCGCCATGGCGTTCGCAGTCGCCGGCTTGGCGGCCGAGGGCGGCGAAACCACCATTGACAACGCGGGCGCGGCGTCCGTATCATTCCCAGAGTTCTACGCCACTTTGGACGCGCTCCGCGCCGCGTAGCCGCCCTCCAAGCCGATGGCCGAATCTACCGCTGGCTCGACAGATTTATCGCTCGACGGGTTGGTCCACGACCTGACCAATGTGTTTGAAACGATTCTGCGGCATGCCGAACTGCTCGCCCTCGATCCCAAACACACGAAGACCGCCGCCACGCTCCAACGCGGAGCCACGCAAGGTGTCCGGATTCTCTCCAGCTACTTCGAACAATCGCAGGCGTCGCTTGAACTCGACGTCATTCTGGACAGCGCCACCGATTTCGCGCGAGACTTTATACAACTCAAACGCGGCATCAAGCTGGAGTTCACGCGCAACATCGAAGACGGTCTCCGCCTGCGCGGCAATGCGACGGCCTGGGAGCGCGTCTTCATGAACCTGTTTCTGAACGCCGCCCAGGCGGTGGAAAGCGACGGCATGGTGGCGATCGAAGCGGCCCGCTCCCCTCGCGGTATCGAAATCGTGGTCAGCGACAACGGACCCGGCATCTCACCGAAAGTGCTCGCGCGCGTGTTCGAACCCGGTGTTTCCACGCGGGCCAAGCGGTCCGGCCTTGGCCTGCATATCGTCAAGACCATTGTCGAACAATACGGCGGCAGCGTCGAAGCGGCCAACTGCCCCGATGGGCCTGGCGCGCGTTTTTCAATCCTGTTGCCCACCGCCGACGCTCACGGCGACTAGCCGCCCGAGCCGTTCCGAGCCGCGACCGCGAGGGAGCGTTCCACAAATCTAACGGAACTAATTCACCGCCGCTGCGTACTAAGCCATCAAGGAGAATCCCGCCGTGTACGATCTGATTCGCGACCTGAAGTTCACGCTCCGCCGTCTCGTCCGTACCCCGGTTTTCACCCTCGCCACGCTCGTCACCCTCGCCCTCGGCATCGGCGCCAACACCGCCATCTTCAGCATGATCGACAGCGTGCTGCTCAAGCCCCTGCCCTTCTCCGATCCCAGCCGCCTGATCGGAGTCTGGCAAACCGCGCCCGGCGTAAATATCAAAAACCTCAACGCCTCGCTCGCCGACTACATCACCTACCGCGAAGATTCAAAAACCTTCGCCGACGTGGCGATCTGGAACGGCCGCTCCGTCACCGTCACCGAGTTCACCGATCCCGAGCGTGTCGACGGCATCGCCGCCACTTTTCGTCTATTGCCAATGTTGGGCGTTCGTCCCATTCTTGGCCGCGCCTTCACCGAGAAAGATAACGTCAACGGCAGCCCCGAAGTCGTCATGCTCAGCCACGCCTACTGGCAGCGGCGGTTCAGTGGCGATCCCAAGGTCATCGGCCGCCGCATTATGACCGACGGCACAGCCCGCGAAATCATAGGCGTGCTGCCGCTCGGTTTCTGGTTCATGGACATGAAGACGGATCTTGTCTTGCCCTTACGGTTCGACCGCGCCAACGTGCCGCTCTTGGGCTACAACTTCCAGGCCATCGCCCGGCTTCGCCCTGGAGTAACCATCCAACAAGCCAATGCCGACGTCGCCCGCATGATCGACATTGAACTCCGCAAGTTTCCCTTTCCCAAAGGATTCAGCGCGAAGATGCTGGAAGACGCGCGCCTCGCCCCCAACGTCCGCCTCTTGATTGACGATCTGCTCGGCGATATCGGCCGAAGCCTCTGGGTCGTCATGGCCACGATCGGGATGGTCCTGCTCATCGCCTGCGCGAACGCCGCCAATCTCCTCTTGGTCCGTACCGAAGGCCGCGCACAGGAACTAGCCGTGCGAGCCGCACTCGGCGCGGGCCGCGGCCGCATTGCCCGTGAACTATTGATAGAAAGTCTCACCTTGGCGGCAGCCGGCGGCGCTCTCGGCATCGGCTTCGCCATCGTGGCGGTGAAGTTAGTCTTGACCATGACGCCCGCGAAGTTGCCACGCTTCGAACAGATTTCGGTCGATTCCACGGCGCTCCTGTTCACGCTCGCTATCTCGCTCATGGCTGGACTGGCGTTCGGCGCGATCCCCGTTCTCAAACACGGCGGTGTCCGCCTCGCCGGCGCGCTCCGGGCCGGAGGCCGCAATGCCAGTGCCGGGCGAGACCGCAATTTCGCGCGGAACATCTTGACCGTCGTGCAAGTGGCCCTCGCCCTCGTGCTCTTGATCGGATCCGGTCTGATGATTCGCACCTTTCAATCGATGCGCCGCGTGCAACCGGGCTTCAACGATCCAGCCACGCTACAAACTTTGCGCATCTCAATTCCCAAGAGTGCGGCGCCCAAAGACCCTGAACTCCTGCTCATGCAGCAGAACCTGGTGAACCGCCTGGCCGCAATCCCCGGGACCACTTCGGCCAGCCTGATCGGCGGCCTGCCCATGACCGGATTCAGCTCGGAGGATCCAATCTTCGCCAGCGATCATACGTATGCCGCCAATCAGATCCCGCCGCTACGCCGCTTCATTCGTGCCGTCCCAGGCGCGTTCCAAGCGCTCGGCACTCCGTTTCGCGCTGGCCGCGATTTCACCTGGACCGACATTCATCAAAAGCGGGACGTGGCGCTGATAGCGGAAAATTTCGCCCGCGAATACTGGGGTTCTCCCCAAGCTTCGATCGGCAAACAGATTCGCGCCAACACGAACGACGCCTGGAGCGAAGTGATTGGCGTCATAGCCGACATCCGCCACGACGGCGCGGATAAGAAGGCCCCCTCTACCGTCTACTGGCCACTGCGGTCGTCCAACTCGGTGACATTCTTGATGCGCGGCTCGCGCGCCGGAACCGAAAGCCTCTCCCACGAAATCCGCCAGGCCGTCTGGGCGGTCAACGCCAGCCTCCCCATCACTGAAATCCAAACCATGCAAGTGGTCTATGACAAGTCCATGTCGCGTACCGCCTTCACCCTCACCCTGCTCGCCATCAGCGGAGGGATGGCGCTGCTGTTAGCGGTTGTAGGTATCTACGCCGTGATCTCCTACACGGTCGCGCAGCGCACGCGCGAAATCGGCATCCGTCTGGCGCTGGGCGCGCAGCAAGGTGGGCTGAAAATGTTATTCGTCCGCCATGGTCTCGTGTGGGCCGGTTTGGGCGCCGCCGTTGGACTCACCGCCTCCGCGTTGCTGTCGCGCCTGATGTCCACGCTGCTCTTCGAAATCAACCCAGTCGATCCTCTGACATATTCAACCGTCGCACTTGGCCTGCTCGCCGCCGCGGCGTTAGCCAGTTACATCCCCGCCCGCCGCGTCACGCGCGTAGACCCCGTCGAAGCGCTCCGCGCCGCGTGAGCCAGGCACTCCGCTAATTCATGAAACCGCGGCCCCGGTCCCTCCGTCGGAATGAACAGAAAGGTTCAACGGCAATGGGAAAACGAATAGCGGTTCTGACAATAGCGGCGATGGCGTTGGCGGCGGCGGGTTTTGGCGACGACCGGTATGACCGGCGCGACCGCGGGCGTCAATCAGGCATCTACGGCCGCAGTTACGATCCTGTCGGCTTGGCCCTGCGCGACGTGCAAAACGTCTGGTCCCGCTCCCGCGTCGACGGCCATGAACGGGATCATTTCCGCAAGGTGATCGAGTCACTCCAGCGATTCCAGAACGATTCCGCGCGTGGCAGATTCGATCATGGCCACTTGGATCGCGCCATCGACAACCTGGGCGATCTTGTGCAGGCCGATCAGATTCATCCCCAGGGCCGCCAACTGCTCCGCCAAAGACTCTACGATTTGCGGAGTCTCCGCGAAGACGGCCGCCGCTGGTAAACGCCCTCGAAACGTCAACGCCTCCGCGCGCCCGCTAAACTAGTAGGCTCCCCATGGCCAAAATTGAGCGGGCGCTGCTCAGCGTCACTGACAAAACCGGACTCGCGGATTTCGCGAACGTCCTCTCTGGATTCGGAGTGGAACTGATCTCGACCGGAGGCACCGCCAAACTGTTGCGCGAAGCCGGCCTCGCCGTTAAGGACGTCTCCGAAGTCACCGGCTTTCCCGAAATGCTGGATGGCCGTGTGAAGACGATTCACCCGATGGTCGCGGGCGGCGTGCTGGCCATTCGCGGCAACGCCGATCACATGAAAGCGCTGGCCGATCACGGCATCCCGAAGATCGACATGGTCGTCGTCAACCTCTATGCTTTCGAAAAATTCGCCGCCAAGCCAGGCGTACACACCGAAGAGTTGATCGAGAACATCGATATCGGCGGGCCCACCATGATCCGCGCCGCCTCGAAAAATTTCCAGGACGTCGCCGTGGTCACCTCCGCCGATGACTATGCCGCGCTAGCCGCAGAACTCCAGGCCAACTCGGGCGCCCTTTCACTGGCGACCCACTGGCGTTTGGCCAAAGCTGCTTTCGAACGTACCGCCCGTTACGATGCGGCAATCACCGAACGGTTGGCGCGTATCGACGTCGTCGATGGCAAACTCACCGATGCCGCACCCGAAGCGGTACCGCACTTCCTGAACGTGCAAGTTCATCGGTCGCTCCCGCTGCGCTACGGCGAGAATCCCCATCAAAGCGCCGCGCTGTATGCCACCGACAATGGCGGCGTCGCCAACGGGCGCCAGCTACAAGGCAAGGAACTCAGCTACAACAACTTCGTCGATCTCGACGCGGCCTGGCAATTGATTCTCGAATTTTCATCGCCTGCCTGCGCCGTCGTCAAGCACACCAATCCATGCGGGTGCGCTGAACAGGCCAACCTCGCCGATGCCTACCGGCGCGCGTTGGAAGCCGATCCCATCTCGGCCTTCGGTGGCGTCCTGGCCTTCAATCGCGTCGTGGACAGAGAGACCGCCGAGGAAGCCACGAAAATTTTCACCGAATGTGTTGCCGCGCCCGGATTCACCGAAGAAGCCGTCGCCGTCTTCGCCGCAAAAAAGAACCTCCGCTTACTCGAAGTAGGCCCCGCCACCGGCGACAACTTGGTGGTCAAGTCGATCGGCGGAGGGTTCCTCGCCCAGTCGGCCGACCGGCATTTACTCACTCGTGCCGAAGCGAAGGTTCGCACCAAACGCGCGCCCACCGAAGCAGAGTGGACCGCACTCGAATTCGGCTGGAAGGTTTGCAAACACGTCAAGTCGAATGCGATCGTCTATGCGCGCGCCGGTCAACTGGTAGGTTCGGGCGCGGGCCAGATGAGCCGGGTCGACTCAGTCAAGTTCGGCGCTGCCAAAGCCGTGCTGCCAGTCAAAGGCACGGTGGTCGCATCCGACGCGTTCTTCCCTTTCCCCGACGGGCTCGAAACCGCCGCCAGCCACGGCATCACCGCAGCCATTCAACCTGGCGGCTCCGTGAAAGATCAGGACGTCATCGACGCGGCGGACCGGCTCGGCCTCGCCATGGTCTTCACCGGCGTCCGCCACTTCCGGCATTAGAACATTTTCAGGCTAATCGTAGACTCGCACTTACTTAGGCACGCACTTATCTACTTACTTACGTGCGCGCGCCTCGTTAATTGAGCCGCGACGGCCACGGGGCGGTCTACAGCATATCCGAAACCGCCCTAGCGCGATGGAAGCGAAAGAACGTGGCCACTCCTGCTCCCGTTGTAACTGAATGTTGGTAAGCCACTGGTTCGACCAGTGAGACTTGAACGGGTTTGACCGTTCCGGGAGTCTTTCAGAGTGTAGAATCCCCTCCAAGTGGCTTGATGACCCACGTAAGGAGAGGATTCCATGTCTGAGATTTATCAGAGCTTATCCCATTCCAAATGGGACTGCAAATATCACGTCGTGTTCGTCCCGAAGTGACGGCGGAAAGCCATTTTTGGCCCGATCCGCCGCCAACTCGGTCCGATTCTGCATTCCTTGGCCAAGCAGAAGGAATGCCAGATCATTGAAGGGCCCTGATGCCAAAACATGTGCCTATGTGTATCGAGATCCCGCCGAAGCATTCCGTTGCTTCCGTGATCGGGTTTCTGAAAGGCAAAAGTGCCATCGCTATCGCCCGGTTGGGCGGGAAGGAGAGGAATTTCTCAGGAGAGCATTTCTGAGCGGGCAGCTACGCGGTGTCCACCGTCGGATTCCAGTTGGAACAAGTCCGCCAATACATCCCCAATGAGGCGCGCACCGCGCGACGCCTAGACCCACTGACCGACCGCCTTTGAGGCGGCCCAACTCATCAAGTCACCCGCTTCGCGGGGGGTGTCTGACTGTGGGACGTACACATTCAAGTACATCCGGTCGATTTCTTCGACCTCCAGGGTGACGTGATTGGCCAGCACTTCGGCACTTCGGCAACGCTGCGTGGTACCCTCATTTTCGGCTCCGGTTGACACCGGTCCTTCGGGACCACTACCGCTTGGCGGTCCAATGACGGAACCGGTTTCCGGTTCCGTGCTCGGCCGTGGCCAACTCTCAAATTATCCACGAGCCTGCGGGGTCACCGGAAATACACCTCGTCGGTCTGAGGCGGAGCCTCGTTAGGTATCGGCGTGGCCGGAGGCGAACAAGCGCCCGATGCGATCACTTTCAATTCAAGCAGCTTCTGGCTGGCAGTGGCTTGACTCATTGCCAGATCGAACGGCGCCCGCGTCGGCGGCGTCAATGAACTGTTCTCGATCGTCGCGATGGCCGCCAAGTTCAAGGTCCCCGTCTGTCCTCACAGCGGCGGGATCGGTCTAGGACAACTCGTTGGCCCCATGTCGGTGTTCGATCA
This sequence comes from Acidobacteriota bacterium, assembly GCA_043755595.1. GTDB lineage: Bacteria > Acidobacteriota > Terriglobia > Bryobacterales > Bryobacteraceae > VFZP01. The sequence continues at coordinate 32,157 of JAYUSQ010000118.1, forward strand.
AGCGTGGTTCGGCAGCGAAGGAAGGCTGCTTGAGTATCTCGAGTTCTTGCAGTCGGGCGTGTTTCGGCATCCGCTGCAAGTGCGTGACGGGCGCTATGTGCTGCCTTCGGCGCCCGGCTGGGGGCTTGAGATGGAAGATGAGTTCGTGGCGCGTTATCGCTATCCGGATGGTCCAGACTGCGCCAATTCAGCGGAGTCCGGCCGGATCGCGGCGGCGCAGCCCGGAGCGCCACCCTACGTGCGGTTTTGGGCGTAGCATGAATTGGTTGTCCGCCGGTAGGAAGTAGTTCACAATGTTATTCGTAGCGAATCGCTTCGGTGGGGTTCATCCGCGAGGCACGCGTGGCAGGAAGAATTCCGAAGATCAGCCCTTCGAGGAAAGAAACCGTAAACGCCACCGCCACTGCGATCCACGACACGGGAATGGCCACGCCCGATACCACGCGCGCGGCGATCGGAACGGCGAGGCCAAGCGTGATCCCAAGCACTCCGCCGGCCAAGCTGATCAACACCGCCTCCGTCAGAAACTGCATCAACACCGCGGCGCGTGGGGCGCCAACAGCCATCCGCACGCCGATCTCGCGCGTACGCTCGGTGACCGTCACCAGCATGATGTTCATGATGCCGATGCCGGAAATCACCAACGCGATGGCGGCCACCAGGACCAGCACGATCGACAATATCATGGTGATCTGCGAAGCCGTGTCGAGAATCGCGGCCAGATTCTCCACCGTGTACTTGGCGCCTGGACGATGACGGCTCTGTAGAATCGTGCGCACCTGCTCGGTAACCGGCCGTACTTCTTCCAGCGTGCGCGCTTGCACGTATAGCGGGTCAATGCGCTCGACAGGCGCGAAGTTGCGTATCACTGAAATGGGAATCAGCGCGGTCTCTTGCGAGAGTTCAGTCTGTCCGAAGCTGTCGGTCTTCTCCTTGAACACGCCGATCACGGTGAACTGGAGGCCGTACAACTTCATGATCTGCCCGAGCGAAGACGAATGGTTCCCGTACAAGCGCGTCGCGAGCCGGTCCGTCAGCAGCACCACGCGTTGACGCAGCGCTACGTCGCTCGGGTCCAGGAATCGTCCGGCCAACAACACAAGGTTACGCACCGGCGCGTACTGATCGTCCGAGCCGATCACTTTGATATCTTCCTCTTTGCCGTTCAGAACCAGACGGTCGTAGTTAGTCATGACGCCGGTAGCGGCGACGATGCGCCCGCTCAACTGTTCGCGTACGGCGATGACGTCGGCCATTTTCAGATAGTCGGAGTCCACCTTTCGCCCGGTCATTTCGCCGGATTCAAGATACGCGTAGATCATGTTAGAGCCGATGCCGCGAATCTGCTCCAGGATCAGTTCGCGCGAAAGCTGCGAGATGGTCACCACCCAGATCACCGCCGCGTTGCCAATCACCAGACCGAGGGCTGTGAGAAACGTACGCACGCGGTTGGCCGTGAGCGCCTGATAGCTGGAGACCAGAATGTCTATCAGCGTCACGGGATCTTCTTCAGCAGCCGGCGGGCGTCGTCTTTGGATGGGTCGTCCGGCGTAAGTTGGGCGGCCAGGTACCGCGTGAGCCATTCCTTCGCTTGCACGAGATTTCGCTTTCGCTCAAGCTCGGTTTCCGCGCGCGCAAACCAGATTTTAGGCAGGGCGGCGGGCTCGGCTTCGGCAGCGCGTTCGAAGGCTTTGTCGCTTTCGTCGAGCCGCCCTCGCCGGGCGAGGAACTTGGCGAGGTCGACCCACCGTCCGCCATTCTTCGGGGCAAGCTCCGCCGCCGCCCGCCAGTGCCGTTCGGCAGCCGTCCAGTCTTCTTTCTTCTCCGCCAGCCGGGCTTGCGCGAATTCTTTCTCCACGGGGTCTAACCGGCCAATTCGCTCAGCCGCTGTCGAAGCCTTGTCCATCCCTCCGCCCAGGAACCCGGGCGCAGAGAGATAGTATTCCAGTAGATCGCTCCAGGCTTCCGTGTTTTTCGGATCGATCTCGACCGCCTTCTCGAACGCTTTTCGACACTCCACCGCATACTTCGGGGCCGTGATGAAGCTAGCGTTTTCGGCGCGCCGCCCAAGGGTCTTGCCGAGCCAGTGCCGATGCTCGCTCTTGGACGGTTCGGCCTGGGCGGCCTTTTCAAACCACACTTGCGCCTTCGTGTATTCACCGAGTTGGAAATGCGCGCGGCCGGCCAAATGCCAGACGGAAGGGTCTGCCGATTGAGTCAGGCGGAGAGATGCCAGCGCCGCCCGGTACTCAGTCTTTTGATAGAGTTCGCGCGCCGATTCGCCGCTCAGCAACGGCAGCCGGAACAGGATTGCCAGGCAAAGGGCGAAGTGGCGCAATCTGCCTACACTATAACAGGGTGGCTATTCATGAGTGACGAACGCGCTTGCCCAAATGCGTTATGAGTCGAGCGTTCACCGGCTAAGCCATCTCTTGCGGGATTTGTCTGGGGCGCCTTGGAATGAGTTATGCGATGGACTCGGGATTCAACGAATCGGTGAACAATTCGGGCGGAGGGCTGGAGAGATGGAGGGCTGGAGGGCTGGGGGCCCGTTGCAACCGATTGGCGAAGAGTGTATGTTTAATTCCTGACCTGTTCGTGGAGGATGTTCTGACTATAGCGAGGAGGGGTGGATCACTTTCTACGAGGTAGGAGCCTCTGTCAGGAACTTCGGGTGCGGTGTGTTCGCTTATCCAGTAGTGGTCCACGACAATGTCCCAAACAACCTAAATGCCCCAAAAAACATTAATTCTCGGAATCGGCGGGACCGGCCTAAGCACTATTCGGGAGATTCGCCGCCTCCTTGCGGAGCGTTTTGAAGCAGGACTGGAATCTCCGGAAGTAGCCGCGGTTCGGTTCCTTTACGTCGACACTGATGAAGGAGATGTGGACCATCACTCCTGGACCGTGCTTGGTAAGAAGATTAATCTGAAGCCTTCAGAATGTGTGTATATTACGGGCGACAAACTGAAGCCGGTAGTGGACACTCCTGAAAATTTTCCTGCTATCAATGCATGGCTTCCACCTGTCAAGGACTTCATCGGAGATCCAGGCAATGGTGCCAAGGGGATTCGCCCCTACGGCCGATTGATCTACGAATCCGCTGACAATAAGTCCAGAGTCCGCTCAGCTTGCACCGACATCTATAACGCACTTGACCGGGATTTCTCGGGTCTGAGGGATTGGCGAATTTACCTGATCGCGGGCTTGAGTGGCGGAACTGGTTCGGGGATGTCCTTGCCGCTCTCATTCGATTTAGTCCGATGGCACCTGCATTCCAAAGGAGTCAAAACACAACAGTTTTATAGCTTTTTCGTTCTTCCCCCCCTTCAAATAAGTGACCGTCACACGCGTTACCACCAAAACGCATACGCGTTCTTGCGCGAACTCAATTCCTACGCTCTTCAAAAAAGCGAACCGCTTCCCTACTCGAACTGTTACCTGGTTGAACCCCGCAACGCCAATGGGCGATCGATAGGACTTCAAAACATCCCGCTCCTCATCGCGCAGAGAATCTTCCTCAACCTCCAGGGCGGCGTGGCAGCAAGCGTCGCGGACTCGCTCATGGACAATGCGGATCGGCATGGAGAGTTGGATGGTGGCGATCCAACACGCCGGCATGCCACGTGCTTCTCAACTTTTGGACTGTCAAGTGTAAGCTATCCCCGCGAAACTGTTGCGCAGTGTCTTGCTTGGCAGCAGGCCGGAGGTGTCGTCAGGGGCTGGCTTCAACCTAGAGATTATCCCAAGAACATTCATCAGGCGGTGACCGCTGATCTGAATGGCCTTTTGCTTTCGGCTGCCCACGTGTGGGGAGACGCCGATTCATTTGGTAAGAAGGATCATCCCCCGCACGAAATTGAGATCGGCAACTTGGTTGACCAGGACCTTCAGGGGCTGAGAAAGAAGCAATTGGGAGGCTCTGCCGACAAGGTCCGCCAACGAATCGAAGACGGTTTCCGTGAGTTAGGCATTCAGGGTTTCTTCAAGCAAAAAGTCGACAATTGCGGCGGTGCCGTTACACAGGCTTTTCAGTTGGTACGCTTTCGCATTACCGCCCTGCTGCGGAGCCAGCAGCATGGCCTTCAATTTGCCCGCGAGTACCTTCGTGAGCTGGTCGCAATATTAAACGGGTCAAAGCAGGACGTGGCCACCAAGTCGGTATCCAGCGCAGAGAAACGTTTACGAACCCTTCAGAGTAACTTTTCCGACACGGTCAACCAGACTCGCAGTAACGAACAAAAATTCCTTTACACCGCCAACGCATTCGAGAAGGACCGTGCCAACATTGGCGATGACCTGAAAGCCTATCTGAAGCTGCTCTCCACGGGCGAGGCGGCAAAATACGCGTCGAGGTTTTTGGATTTGGCGATACCCCAAGCGCAGGCATTGGAAAACGATCTCGCGCTTTGGGAGGTTCGGTTTACAGAGGTTCGAGAGGCTATTGACGCCCAGTTGAAGAAGATGCTTGATGAACTTGCGCAAGGAACTCGCGAGAACGGAAAAGTTATTTTCAACACGCAGAGCCTAGATGGGCTGTTGGCAGGAACAATGCCCGGCGCTATCTTGACCGCAGTGGAAGACTCATTGCGGCAACGGCTTGGGCAGGAGCAACTCGACCTCCTGTCGCTGGGAATGGGTGAAACACAATCTATTGCCAAATTGATTTACGAATCGGGCTATCAATGGGCCCTTAGCCCAGCTTGCCCCGTGGATGTCCGCAAGATCACTCTGTACAGCAAGTTCGTGGAGGCGTTTCCATCGCCTGAGCAGCGTCAAGAGATCCTCAAGCAGGCCGAAGCGCTTTCGGCGCCGTTCCTACATTTCTCGCCGGAGCAAGTCAATATTGGTGGGGTTCAGCCAGCCGATGTACCTGTCACAGTCATCCCCAACGATCCCGGAAAGATGGTGGGCAAGGAGACCACTCAGTCACTGGTACAGAAGGACCTCCAGGCAATTCAAAGAAGACAGGTGCAACCCGGCGATGACCCGGAGCGTATCGTTTTCCTTCAGGAACGTCAGGTATTTCCCCTTCGTTACATTGAAATCCTTCGAGAGCTGAAGAAAATGTACGAAGCCTATCCGCGGCCGGACGCTCTGCATATCGACAAGCGCCTCGCTTCGGAACTGTTTGAGCTCTACGCACTGACGGCCGAGCAAAGGAATCAGACGTTTGAAGCCGAGGAGGTCTTTCTGCTCGCCCGGATTCAGGAGTGGCTTGTGATCGTCGTTAACAAGAAGAGCGAGGAAAAAGAAATTCGATACGAGTACAAGGAGCCGGGGATGGCCGGAACGTTCTCGGTGCTGTTGGGAAACAACTGGCGGGTCGCGTTTGACCGCTTCGTTCGGGATGCGTCGGCATCAACGGTCGAGGACGAAAAGGTCCACAAAGCACGCCTACGCTTGACGGAACAGGCCAGGCAGTTCAGAAGATCCTTGGCAGGTGATGCTCAAGCGCGAAGGGAGTTGGCATCCCATTTCGATGCTTTCCTAACGGAAGCCGCTGAGTCCTATACCAATGGAATCCATGACCCTCAATACGTTGGTGATCAGGTGATCATTAATCGCGTGCTAGCTGGACCGGCGGAATCGACAAAGGGGGTTGCCGGGTGATCTTCAAAAAAGTTACCCACACGACGTGCTCGGGAGTTGAAGACGCCAACTGCGAAAACTTCATTCAGCGAAAGCAACTGCCTCCGTTCAAGAAACACTGTCCGATCTGCGCGTCGAAAACAAAGGAAACCTTGGGCGTTAACCCAATCCCATTGGCTGGCTTGGGAATCGTGGGGCTCCTGGCTGCTGGATTAAGCTTCTGGCAGTTCAGCCGCGCGGCCAACTCAGCGACGCAGTTGCTCAATAGACTGGCCAGCATCACTGGCTTTTTCAAATCCGCTCGCCCGGAAGCGCCAGTGGATACGCCTCGGAGCCAGCCAATTAATGTCGATGCGGCCCGCAGCGGTGATTTTGCTTCTATCGTCAAGGCCGGCGAGGCGGCGTTGAAAAACACTCCGAGCGACCCGACACTGCTAGTTAACGTTGGTACCGCGTGGCTAGGCTTGGGCGAAATCGAGAAGGCTCGGGGATATCTGCAAAAAGCTATTACTATAAAACCTAACGATCCTTACATACACTACAACTTGGGTTGCGTTGATGCGCGCGGAGGGAACAAGGAGGCCTCAGTTAGCCACCTCAAGCAGGCCTGTCAGTTGGGGCTGGCTCCAGCCACCTTCCGCCAAGATCCGGATCTAGCGTCGCTCTCAGGTTACAAACCTTTCGAAGACATGATAGTAAACAAAATGTGCCAATGAGTGTTTTAGGAGATACCACAATGACAAGACTAATACTTGGGCTAACTGTTACATCCCTGATCGCTTGGGGCCAGAGCGTCGTCTGCCGCCCCAGCGCCAGGGCGATTTTCCTCGGTGAGAAGGGTGCGATTGCGCCCGCAGGAGCGTGCGAGAGTCCTACGGACGTGTCGGCGGTGAAACCCCCGGCTTCGTCACCTAAGCAGACTGCTGCCAATCCGCAGGCAGCGCCAGCCGCACCGAAGCAGCCGACGACAGCGAACCAGAAGGCACCGCCGCAACAACCTTCCACGGGCATTATCAATGTCTCATCTATGTCTGGCACTCGGATGAGCGCGATGATGTACTGGATAGAACTCGTTAAGCCCAGTGGTGAAACGCAACGCGTCACAACCGATCAAGTTTTCCGTAGCGGCGAGAGCATCCGCCTCCACTTCCAGAGCAACGTGGCAGGGCGATTGACTATCGCTCAGATACGTCCGAACGGATCATCTCAGGTGCTGTTCCCGGATTCCAGGGTCAGCGCTGGTGACAACTTGATTGAAGCGAAGGTGGATACTGCCGTTCCTCCGTCGGGGCATTTCCGTTTCGACAATGAAATCGGCACGGATCGACTTATGGTTTTCCTCCATCCGGGTGGCTCGTCTTCCGGCGATAGACAAATGAAGGCAGGTACCACGCTCGGAGTGGATGAGACGACGGAGCTAACACGAAATATTCTCACCGCTAAACGCGGCCTCATTCTCGAAACGGACGCTCAAGCAGGATCACAGTTTGTGGCCATGCCAGGTTCGGTCGCTATGGAGATTCAATTGAAGCACAGGTGAAGTCATGAATTCGACATGGATTAGGGTTGGTGTCTTGGGCCTACTGGCTCAATTGCTGGCGCTAGGCCAAGGGCCATTCGGCAACGAGCGGCGAGTGGCTCTTGTCATTGGCAATTCAGCCTACTCGGCGAAGGGGAGGCCGTTGAAAAACCCCGCGAGTGACGCTCGCCTGATGTCGCAGGTTCTTACCGGCCTAAAGTTCGACGTGATCACGAAACTGGATGCAAAGCAGTCGCAAATGGACGAGGCGATCCGCGACTTTACGAGGCGGCTTGGACCTGGCACGGTTGGAGTCTTTTTCTACGCCGGCCACGGAGTGCAGATCGAAGGTCTCAATTACATTCTCCCTGTCGACTACGATGAACGCGGCCTCGATGAACTAAACCTGAAGCGATCCTCAGTGAGAGTAGACGATGACGTCGTCAGGCCAATGGAGAAGTCCGGGGCCCGTCTCACTCTGGTGATCCTGGACGCGTGCCGCGACAATCCCTATCAGGCGGGACGGGGCCGTTCTGCGGCGCGGGGCCTTGCGCCGATGGACCCGGCCCGCGGTTCCGCCATAATCTTCGGTGCGGCCTCCGGTCAGCAAGCTGAAGATAATCCGGCGGAACAGAACGGAATTTTCACCAAGCACCTAGTGGAAACACTCCGGGAGCCGGGACTGAGCTTGGCGGAAGTTTCGGAACTCGTCACCGAACGTGTGGACAAGGCCACCAAAGGGCAGCAGCAGCCCGCGTATTATTCGCAGGTTGTCGGGCGGTTCGTTTTTAACCCCGGATCTCGTGCCGATAGCCCACCGGTTCAGTTTGCGGCCACCGAGAGCCCTCAAATTGCCGACCTGATTGCGGATCGCCCGGAAGTGGAACCAAGTCAAGTGGTCACATTGCGGGTGTCGGCGTCGGATCCAAACGCCGATCCCCTGGAGTATCGGTGGGCCACAACAGCCGGTCGTATTGAGGGAAGGGGGATCACGGCAACCTTCTCACCTGGACCGTTGGCTCAGCAGGCAGGCGACTCCGTGACCGTGACGGTGACTGCGCGGAACAGCCGTGGAATGGAGACGCGCAAGGACATCGTAATCAAACTGAAGCCGCCGGCGGCAATCGCGCCTGACGCTATGCGTCGACGCGCCTATTCTATTGGGCCGAACATAGAGGTTTGGCTTGAATCCCCTGCATCCGGCGGTGGCAGCCTGTCTGGTGTTATCGAAACAGAACTGGAGACTATCGAAAACGTTTGGCAGATTACTCGAGTTCAGGGTAGTTTTCCAGGCACGCCGATCAGCGTGGTCCCTGAATGCCGCAATTGCACTCTAGTGGGAATCGTTGAGAACCCTAACGCTGCAAATGGGTTCATGCGTGTCCGGCTGAGGGTGCAGCCGGTAAATCCGCACCAATCAATGGGTGTTCAGTTGCGTTATCAATCTCTAACCCCTGCGAAGAAGAAGTGAAAAGGTAAAACCATGTGCGCCAAACGTAATCCGCTCATTTTCACGGTCGTTTTCCTGTTAGCTGTCAGTGCATCATATGCACAGGATAAAATCCTCATACTCCTTCGTCCGGCAACAGCCGAAAGCAATATATGCTCTACAGGGGGCGACCCAAGGCTTATCACAGTGTTTGATTACAAGATCCAGCGAAAGGACGAAGTCCGTGTAGTGCTGGGGCAGGCCTCGGCGAGCTCGTCAGTCAGCCGCGACGAGTTTAACAGAATGAAAAAACTCAAACTGAAAGAATTGGTTGAATTGGAGACGAAGAACGGCCTGATGTACGTTTCAGCGGGCGACGGCCAGAAAATGCTGGCTGTCCCCGACGTGGAGCCTGGGCGCAATGCACAGACATCTATCGCCCAGTACCTGGACATGGTTCTCGAGGGAGAGACGCGCGACGGGCGTACAAAGCAGAAGCAAGCGATCCCTGTCAAGTCGATTTGGAGGATGTTTGTTCTAACTCCTTCTCTGACCGAGGCGGAAGCGCTGTTCCGGCACGCGCACCAAGAAGCGTCGGTCGGGCAATGGACCTTTTACCTTGGTAAGGTTCCGAGCCACCGCGTGAAAGAGGCGGGCGACGGTCTCGCTCAATCCACAACCGGGTGCATTGATCGCGCCATGGAGCGGTTTCGTGGAGGGTCGTTCCAGGCCATTGAGGAAGCGAAGGATCACGGGCAAAAACTCGTGGCAATGTCCGGTGGAACCGGGCCCGCAAGTGATCGCCTTGCCGGCATCCGGAAGGAAGAACAGGAAATTAGGGACCAGATTCGGACCGGAACGCAGCTCATCAGAGAACAGAAGTGGGATGAGGCACTGTCGGCCTGGGACTCCATCACCAGGTACTTGAAGGATCCATCGCTCAAAGACTTCGGTGACGCTTATGCCGAAACACTGACCAAAAGCCACGATTCCCATATTGTGGCGGCAAACGCTGCTATTCAAGGCGGCGGTACCCGTGGACTCACTTACGAACCCGGTAGCGACGCACCATTTCGCCAGGCTCTGAAAGAGTACGACGTGGCGCTTATTCGGCGGCCAACCTCCGAGAAAGCGCGCCAAGGCCGTCGCGAAGCGCTCATTAATATCGCTCTGATAGACGCTAGGCGATTCCGCACCGCCAGAGACCCAGGCAAGGCACGGGACGTCTTGCTCAAGGCCAACACGGAACATGGCGAAGATGCCAGGGTTACAGGGGAGTTGAACGAGGCGAACTGTGAACGCAGTGCGCAATTGTTTGCCGAAGCTCGGGCCTTGTCCACCGTAGCTATCGCCCCCACAGCGCGCAAAGTCGCGTCACCGGCGAAACCAGCCCCATCCCCCAAGCCCGTCGCTGCCGGAAGAGTCGGCGCAGCGGCCGGGGCGGCAACCTCGAAAGCCCCAGAAGTGGCCGTCACTCCGGCTCCGGCAGTACCTACTTACAGAGTTCGTGCCATACTAACCGTGCCTGAGAAGGGGGCGTTCGTGGATGCACGCCAGAAACTTTCGCAGGCGGTTGACTTGTGCCAGTCTGAAGAAAAAATCAAGCTTCTGGCAGACGTCAACGTCTCGCTCGCGGACTATCACGTCGCTCAGGCGAAAAAGGCTATGCTGCGGAAACTGTCCGCAACAGCCCTTCTCAATTTGAACGCGGCCGAGGCGTATCAAGCCGATAGAACTGATCTGGACGCTTTGATGGCCCAAGTGAGAGAGCCTGTGCAGCAGAGGGCGCAAATTCAGGCGGGAGTGGTGATTACCAGCATCAGCAAAGATTGTGCCGAGGCTGCCCAGCAAGTATCTGGAGCCGTGGAATCGGCGTTGGTCGGAGGAGGATCCGCCAATATTCAGTTATTAGCGAGGGATCAGGCTCAAACCGTGTTGCGCCAGATGCGGATCGGTTCCGCCATTGCCGGAACGAACCAAGCTATCGTTTCCGGTCAGATTACCGCTTGCACCATGAATGTGACCAACCTGCGAAGACAAGTGCCATCTAAACTTTGGCATCCCAACCAAACCTATCAGGAACTCGACCATGCAGAGCAGCAGGCCAGCCAGAACTACAACCAGTGCAAGGACGCTAGCACTGAAGCCGCTTGCGTACAACAGAAAAACTACCGCGATCAATTGCGGAGCCGCCGTGCCAACACACCACAGGTGCTCTATACGGATTACACATACGAAGAGCAGACGTTCACTGCCACCGGCCAGATGCGCCTGACACTCCAAGTGGACGACAGTATCCTGCGCGGCACCCGGCCAGTGGGAGAGGCGTCAGGCAGCATCAACGACCCTTGTGTTGCCAGACGTGGCGTCCGGGAGAACGATTACGGTCAAAACACAAGGACCGCCAGTCCCTCCGCCGGATCGAGTGGCTCGGGTTTGAGAGGCCTCTTGAGTGGCATAGCGCAAGGTATGGCGACGGCAAATCAGCGTGTTCAGATCCCCGCGAACGTCGAGTGTCCCGATATACCTAGGGAATCCCGGCTCTTTCAGATGGCGGAACAGGTCACGAGTCAGGCTCAGACCCAAGCAGCCACTGCAATTCGAAATGTGGCGCGGAACTACCTTGAACTGGCCAAGCGAGCCACCGACCATGACGTCGCCTTGGAAAACTATATAACTTTTGCGATCTTGACGGCGGACAAGGCGGGTCCAGAGTTTCAGCAAGCCTTGACTGCAATTCGAGCGCGTGATGCTGACTTGAAGCCTGAGACCGCATTGCGCTGACCACACGGCGGCGATCACGTATTGAATAAACAAGTTTCCAAACACGGAGTGTGCCAATCGCGGAAGTTGCCAATGCTGCGGCTAGGCACGGCATGTCTCGCGATGATGCTGCTCCTGTTGCAAGCTTGCACTGGCGAGCAAGGCCCGGAACCGGTTGTCGAACGCTTCATCCAGACTGTCAACGATAAGGATGTGAGCAACTTGCTTTCCTGCATCGACCCCAAGCAGGAGAGAATGTTCAGGGCGTCATTCCGATTGGTTGAGAAATTTACCGGTGGCACCCTCCCTGTTGAGGATCTTCTTGAAATCCTACCGGGCCTCTACCAACTGCTCCGCGAAGACCTTGGCGCTGATGTGATATTGCAGGAAGTGCAGGTATACAGGGCCAAAGTGAATGGCGACGAATCCGAGGTTCCAGTGATGCTGACAGCTTTGGCTCGATCTGGAGGTGAGCAGAAGAATGAGAAATTGCGTATACGGTTCAAGCTGCACAAGTTTGAGGAAGGTTGGCGTATTGTGGGGACTTTTTGAGTCGGATTGAATTTGCACCTGTTTTTCGTTTCTTGAACGCGAGAACAAGACAGAAGCACCGAGTCTTCAGCCAAGTGTTCGGCCCCGCCAGGCGAGGCTCACGCTTTCCACCGGTGAATTCCTGCCAAGAGAAGGATGTCGCCCCCCACAAGACGGCCGATGAGCTGTTTCGGCTGCGGCCAAGATTTCGGCTGCCGCCCAAAAGGTTGACTGAGTCGCCCGCTCCCGCCCTGGTGGTAGAAACATTCTTCGCACCGGCAGCGTCTCATTCCTCGTATGGAGATCGCAGGTATAGTATCCTGAGTAAGGCTAGGCCCAGTTTTCTCCATTGTTGGGAGGTTCCTCGAAATGAATTACTTATCACGGTTCGGCCGCTCGATCGGCTCGTTCGCTCTCTTGCTTTTCGCGTCCACTGCCGCGTTTGCGCAGACTGGCGCGATTGCCGGTAAGGTCAAAGGCCCTGATGGGCAGCCCGTTAAAGATGCCTGGATCAAGATTGAGCGCACCGACATCAAGGGCAACTACAAGGTAAAGACCAACAAAAAAGGCGAATATTTCCACGCCGGGCTGCCGCTGGGCACCTACAACGTCGTGTGCGAAATCGACGGCGCGGCCGCCGACTCGATGAAGGGTGTGCGTACCCGTCTCGGCGATCCAACCGAAATCGACTTTGACCTGGCTCAGCAGGCTGCCCGCCAACAGCAGACGCAGGCCAAGATGGCGAAGGCGGCTGAGACCGGTGAGATTGACAAAGACCTGGCTCGCGAAATGACGCCAGAGCAGAAGGCCGCCCTCGAAAAACAGGTTAAGGCCCAGTCCGACGCGATGAAGAAGAACAAGGAACTGAATGACGCTTTCAATGCCGGCATGACCGCGTTGGGCGCCAAGCAGTGGGATGCGGCCGTCGAGGCCTTCTTGAAGGGCTCCACGTTCGACCCCAAACAGCATGTGATTTGGGCCAATCTCGCCGAGTCATACAAGGGACAGGCCATCGGCAAGACGACCGACGAGCAAGCCGCCATCATCACGAAGGCTAACGAATCGTGGGCCAAGGCGCTGGAACTGAAGCCGGACGATGCCGGGTATCACAACAACTATGCGCTCCTACTGGTCGACGCCAAGAAGTATAAGGAAGCTGAGGAAGAACTAAACAAGGCGGCCGCGCTCGATCCGCCGAAGGCTGCCACTTACTTCTACAACCTCGGCGCGATCCTGACCAACCGCGGCCAGTTGGAACCCGCCGGGGCCGCCTTTAAGAAGGCGATCGACGCGAATCCCAAGCACGCGGACGCGCAATTCCAATACGGTGTTTATCTGACTTCGAAGGCTAGCACCGCCGCGGACGGCAAGGTCATCATGCCCCAGGGCACGCGCGAAGCTTTCCAAGCCTACTTGGACGCCAGCCCAACCGGTCAATTCGCCGACGCCGCCAAGGGGATGCTGGCGACGATGGAGACGACCCTGTCGACCAAGTACGAGAACCCGGACGCGAAGAAGAAGTCTCCGGCCAAGAAGAAGTAGCCGCTGCTCTTCAGCGGGTCATCAAATAGGAGCAACTGGCAATGATGCGCACCGTTCTGATTTTGTTCGCGGCCATCATCGCCATTACTCTTTTGCGGTCCACGATTGGGCTGTTCTCCAAGGGTTTGGGAAATGTGCAGAATCCTTCTTCTGAGCCCAAGGACCCGCACACCGTTGAGATGGTCAAGTGTCCCAGTTGCGGCTCTGTATTCGCCCCCCACAACCACGTCAGGAAAAGCTAGCGGCCACTGGCGGTACGTACACGCGCCCCGAGCCTTGTACACCGATACAATTCCAACGGCCCTAAGCCTCCCAGCCGTTCCGGATGGATTTCGATCGCCATCCGGAGCGCCTCGAAGTCCTCGGGGTTGTTGTGCAGGACAGGCATGCGGTTGACCAGCGCCGTCGCTGCTACCAAAGTGTCGAATCGCCAGCGAACCAACCGGTCTGAACGCGACTCAGCCGCTTTGTGGGAACGCCTGGGTGGCGACGGCGGGTCAGGCAAAAGGGCGAGTAGCTCAGCCGACGCCGCAGCCACAGCTACATCAATTGGCAGAACGCGGTCGGGGTCGCCCACATATTCGTTCCGGCGGCGCAATACTCTGTCTCGTTCCGAACGTGGACCATGCAGCAGCAATAGGTTGTAACCGTTGAGCCGCTCTATCACCGTTGCAGCGGATACGTAGACAGGGTGCAACTCCATGTAACCCTGGAGCCATTCGACAACCCCAGGCGCGGTGGCGCGAGCCAGCCAGCTTTCGGCGCTTGTATCGAAAACAAACGGGCCCTGCGGATCGTCCCCGCTCATTCGGCGGCGGAGAGCGGTGACATATGTATGCCATCGACGAGGAGCTGCTCATCTTCGGTGAAGTCCGTGAGAGCCGACCGGAGCTGTAGATAGGCCTGCTTTGATTGCTCTTTGCGACGGATTGACCCCATGCCGATTTCCGTTGCCTGAGCGATGATCGTGCTTACGCTTGTGTTCCACTTGGCGGCTAATTCCTCAGCCTCCAATAGGAGAACTGTCGGTAAAGTTACCGTAGTGCGCCTTTTGTCCGCCGCCAATGGCATAGCTGGTGTAGCCATTTGGAAATATCGTAGCCTGAAATGAAGCAGAAATCAACACTTTAGCATCATATTGATGCAACATTACTCCGTTGCTGCTGCAGCCTGCTCGGCCGCCGCAGGCCCCGCACCCTCGGCTTCATCCAAAACCTGCTGGGCAGTCTCGACGAAAATTTGAGGCACCATGACCCGAAACGGGAGGTTTGGCAACTGCGTGGAACCGATCAAAACGCTGGGAACATGATTGGCGTCGAGCACGGCGCGAATCGACATGGCCTCCACCTCGCCAGTGGTGCCTTGGCCCCGATACAACTCCACCAAGTCATACCCATGAGATGGTGAGCCTTCGACTGCTCCGCCGTTGGCCGCATCGATCGCATCGAGGGCCGCTTCTTCTTCCTCTGCCGGCACACGGACCTCCGTGGTCCCTTGCAGCACGCCCGGGTACTCGTCCGTCAGCAGCATGGCATTCAATCCTGCGTCGGCGAGCAGGTCGAGGATGGCCGAGGCCTCTTCGGTCGCACCGGCGTCGGCAGATCGGAAAACGGTCACCATTTCAGCAGCAGCATCGCTCATACTTTCGACCTTATCATAACCACTCCGTTGAGAAGATCCGGTATAGAATTGTCTATTCAAATGAGACTACTATTTATCGCCACGATCCTGCTGTCCCCACTCGGCGCGCAGAGCGACATCACACGCGACTATGGCCGATCGATGACCATCACGCGGCACGGGATCGCGGCGACATCGCAAATTTTGGCGTCGCAAGCGGGCGCCGAGATGCTGGCGCGAGGAGGTTCGGCGGCGGACGCGGCGATTGCCGCCAACGCCGTGCTCGGTTTGGTCGAGCCGATGATGGACGGGATCGGCGGTGACCTGTTCTCCCTCTATTGGGATGCAAAATCCGGTAAGTTGTACGGGCTGAACGCCAGCGGCTGGACGCCAAAGGGAATGACGCTGGATTACTACGTCAAGAAGGGCGTCCAGACCATGCCCGGCTCAGGCATCGATAGCGCGACCGTGCCGGGCTGCGTCGGTGGATGGGCTGCGATCCATAAGCGCTTTGGCAAGCTTCCGTGGCGAACTCTGTTTGAACCCGCGATTCATTACGCTACCGAAGGCTTCCCGGTTACCGAGCGAATTGCCGCATCGTGGGGCGGCGCGGCCAACATCAAGCGGTTGAGCCTCAAGGAAGGGGCTCCTGAAATCTTTCTGCCCAATGGCGAAGCCCCCGTCCAAGGCCAGGTATTTCGCAACCCCGCGCTGGCACGCGCGTACACGCTGATTGCGGTCGAGGGGGCCGATGTGTTCTACCGCGGTGCGATCTCGAAATCGATCCTGGCGGTCGAGCGGCAATTAGGCGGCGCCATGGAGGCGGACGATCTCGCCCAATGGGAACCGGAATGGGTAGAGCCCATCTCCACCACCTACCGCGGCTGGCGCGTCTTTGAATTGCCTCCCAACGGTCAGGGCATCGGCGCGCTTGAAATGCTCAATTTGATGGAGCAGACCAAGCTTTCCGATCATGCGGCGATGAGCGCCGAGGCGCTGCACTGGAAGATCGAGTCCATGCGAATCGCCTACACCGACCTGCGCAAATATGTTTCCGACCCGCGTTTTGTCAAAGTGCCGGTCGATCAGATGCTCTCCAAGGAATACGCCAAGCGGCGCGCTGCCGGCATCGATCCCAAACGAGCCAATTGCAAAACTGAACCCGGCGATATCGGCGGCGCCGGCAACACCACCTACCTTGCAACGGTCGATACAGAAGGCAACATCGCCTCGTGGATCCAAAGCGTCTCCGGTCTGTGGGGATCGGCTGTCGCCGTTCCAGGCTTCGGCTTTCATTTGCACAATCGCGGGGGAGGATTCAAGCTCGACGCCCAACACGCCAACGCTCTGTTGCCGCGCAAGCGCCCGTTCCACACAATCATTCCCGGATTTGCCGAGAAAGACGGCCGGCGCATTGGCTTCGGCATCATGGGCGGTCCGGTGCAGCCGCTTTCGCACGCTCAATTCATCTCGAACATCGTCGACCACGGCATGAACCTGCAGGCGGCAATCGAAGCGCCGCGCTTCGTCGAGGCGCGAGGCAACGGCCGCAAACTCGAAGGGTGCGAAGTGGGTATGGAAACCCGCGTGCCAGCCGAGGTGAGGGGCGCTCTGACTGAACGCGGTCACAAGATCGACGAGCTCGGCCCGTATAACATCATGTACACAGGGACCGGACAAGCTGTCATGCACGATTCCTCCACGCGCGTAAACTTCGCCGCCTCAGACCCTAGAGGCGACGGAGCGGCTATCCCGGAGAGTCCCCGGCGAGTTGTACCTAAGCCCTAAAGTTCCCGCTTTTGCCCACCGATCAACGACTTAGCCACGGCGTGTCCGTAGTGTGACCACGTTTGCCTTGGCTCGGGAACTGACTAAACGGGGATGACAGGCACGGAAAACCAACTTCATAGACGCCTGCTACACGCGGTTCTGGTCTATCCGATTTTTCTAGCCGTGCTCTATCTGAGTTCGGACTATTCTGCCTCGCATCCTGGGATTATCCATTCGGTGGCGGTGATAACCCTTTTCCTGAGCGCCTATCGCTATCATCTGATTGAAAATTCCGCGCACGCGGACATCGCCCGTAAGCTGCAATTTTGTGTCCTCGCAACCGGCCTGGTTTATGGTTTGTTTTTGGCTGCGACGGTCGCTTTGTTCGGGTACGAGAGCTGGCCGTCGGTAGTCTTGATGCTTTGCATCAGTGCGACAGCGGCCGGCAGTGTGCCTACCCACGCCCACAACTTAAGACTGAGCCAATGGTTCCTGGTTTTGTTGCTGACGCCCTCGTTTGGCGCCCACCTGTATCAAGGCGGGTCGCGAGGAATCTCAATGATCACTGTGTACGGGCTTTTCCTGGCGTTCCTCCTTCAGCAGGCGGCTACCGAATACGGAAATTATCGACGCAATCTGAACGACGCCAGGCTGTTGAGCGCGCGCGCGGTTGAGTTGGAGGCGGCGCGCGGGGCGGCAGAGGATGCCAACCGCGCCAAGAGCACGTTCCTGGCGAACATGAGCCATGAGTTGCGCACTCCGCTGAACGTGATCATCGGCTTTAGCGATATGTTGATCGACGATATGAAGGCGCTGAACCACTCGGCTGCCGTCCGGAATCTGGAAAGGATTCGGGCCGCCGGGCGCCACCAGTTGATCCTGGTCAACGATATCCTCGATATCTCAAAGATCGAGGCCGGGCGCATCGAGGTGTTGAACGAGAGGTTCGACGCGTCCGTCCTGGCTGCCGACGTCATGAGCAATGTCGAGCCGCTGGCGCGCTCAAACGGCAACCGGCTTGAGTCGATGCTCGATCCGAATCTGGGCTTCGTCGAAAGCGATATCACGAAGGTTCGACAGATTCTCTACAACCTGCTCGCGAACGCCTGCAAGTTCACGCACGGCGGATTGGTGACGCTTGCCGCCCGGCGGCTGGCCGGAGGCGCCCTGGAGTTCGTTGTTACCGACTCGGGAATTGGCATGGAGCCCGAGGTGATCGCGAGGTTGTTCCAGCCCTTCTCACAAGCCGATGCCTCGACCACGCGGCTGTATGGAGGGTCCGGCCTTGGACTGGCGATCACCAAACATTTCTGTACCATGCTCGACGGGGAAATCCACGTCGAGAGCTCGCCTGGGGCCGGCAGCACTTTCAGGGTCATGCTGCCCGCTGGATTGCCGGTTGAGCCGGCGCCGGATCAGTTGCCCGCCCTTTCGCGAGCGATTGCGGCAGCGGGCGAGTCTTCGGATGTGATTCTCGTCATCGATGACGACCGCGATGTCGGTGAGTTGGTGATGCGAATGCTCGATCAGCACCAGTATCGTTGCGTGCTAGCCGCCAACGGCGCCGAAGGGTTGCGCCTGGCGGGCGAATTACGGCCGCAAGCGATCGTGCTCGACGTGCTTTTGCCGGACTTTTCCGGCTGGTCGGTGCTGGCCGCGCTCAAGGCCGACGATCAGGTAGCTGGAATACCGGTGTTGGTGTTGACCGTGACCGACGACGGCCGCGGGAAGGCGTTCCAGCTTGGCGCAGTTGAATTCCTCTCCAAGCCGCTCGACCAGGGACGGTTGATCAAGGCGCTGGACGGCCTTCAACTGGTAAGGTCCGGACCGTCATCGGCCGCTCACCTGTTAATCGTTGAGGATGACATCGCCTTGGGCGAATTGCTGGCTATCGTGGCTGAAAGGCAAGGCTGGCAGACCACGATCGCGCGTGACGGCTTGGAGGGATTGGCCGCGATCAAGCGGATCCGGCCTACCACGGTTGTCCTGGATCTGATGATGCCGCGCATGGACGGCTTTGCATTCCTGGAGGAGTTGCGGCGCGAGGCGGCGACCAAAGACCTGCCCGTGGTGGTGCTCACCAACAAGGAATTGGCTGGGGATGACCGCGTGAGGCTGGAGTCGGCCAAGTGGGTTTATCAGAAAGGCGCGCTTCCGATGCAGGATCTGGTAAGCGAACTTGCGCGGATCGCGAAACCATCTGTAATCCCAAGAATGGTGGACGCCTGATGCCGGTCAGGGCCGCGCTGGGCCGCGTCCTGGTAGTGGACGACGATGAGGGCAGCCGTGAGATGCTGGCGCAGCGTCTGGAACGCGCCGATATCTTGGTCGAAACCGCTATGAGCGGGCGTGAAGCGCTCGACCGTTTGACGAATACCGAATTCGATCTGGTTCTGCTTGACCGTTCGATGCCCCGCATGAGCGGCATGGAGGTACTGAAGGAGATCAGGAGCCGGGCGGCGCTGGAGGGGCTTCCCGTCGTCATGGTGACCGCCGAAGCGCACGGCCACGCGGTATTGGAAGCGTTGGCTGCCGGGGCCAACGATTATGTCACGAAGCCAGTGGATTTTCCGGTAGTCCTGGCGCGCGTCAAAGCCCATCTGGAGCGGTTCCAGATGCAGCGAAAATTGCGCCAAAGTGAGCGGCGTTATGCCTTAGCGGCGGAGGCTGCCAACGACGTCGTGATCGATTGGTCGCTCGGCTCAGGGGAAGTGTACCTGTCGCCGCGCTGGAATCAAATGCTTGGGCTGCAGGAAACGGCTCATGAACGCTCGATTCAGGACTGGTTCGAACGAGTGCATCCACTCGATCTGTTGCGGCTCCATGCCGCCATTGACGAATGTGTCGCGGTTCATCAAAAACAAGAGGAAGCGAACCTCGAAATCGAGTACCGGCTTCGGCACCAGGACGGCTCCTACCGGTGGGTCCGCAATCGCTGCCGCGCTGTGACCGAACCGGGCGATCCCGATACTCACATCACTGGCTCGCTGACCGACATTACGGCATCGAAGTTCGCCGACCCTTTGACTGGCCTGGCGAATCGGACTTACCTGCTGGAACGGCTCACCGTGGCGCTAGAGCGCTCGAAGCGAACCGGCGCGCCCTTGGCCGTCTTATTTCTTGACCTTGATGGCTTCAAATATGTCAACGATAGTCTGGGGCACGCAGCTGGTGATGAACTGCTGGTCGTAGTCGCTAACTGCCTCCGTCAGGGTCTGGCTGCGCGCGGAGGCACCCGGCCAGAGGCGCCGGTCGTCGCACGCCTGGGCGGCGACGAATTCGCAGTGATCGTGGAGGACGGCGGGAGCGGGGCCGATGAGGCTGAACGCATTCTGGCCAGTTTTTCCGAGCCTTTCCCGATCGAACGGAATTCAGTCTACGTGACCGCCAGCTTGGGGATTGCCAACTACCAGCCTCGCTACACCAGCCCACATGAGTTGCTCCGCGACGCTGACACGGCGATGTACTTTGCCAAGGCTTCGGGCAAGAACCGCGCCGTGGCGTTCACCGCCGAGATGCATCACCAGGCCCTCCGGCGCCTGCAGTTGAGTAATTATTTGCGCGACTCGGTCGCTAATAACGACTTCACGTTGGCGTTCCAGCCAATCGTCAGCCTGGCGGACGGCGGGTTGATGGGGTTTGAAGCGCTGCTGCGGTGGCCGCCCGGGCACTGTTCCACGCAAGAGTTGATTGGCATTGCCGAGGAAACCGGCATGATCGTTCAGGTCGATCGCTGGGTGCTTCGCGAGAGCTGCCGGCGGATGCGGCTGTTGCAGGAGGCGCCGGGCTGGTCCGATGGGCTCAGCATCCACGTCAATGCTTCGGGTGTACAGTTTGCGACAGGCGAATTTCCGGAGCTGGTGCGCGCGGTATTGGCTGAGACAGGGCTCGCGCCGGGGTTTCTTGTCATTGAAATCACCGAGACCTCGATGATGAAGGATGGGGAAGGCGCCTTGCGTTCGCTTCAGGCCCTCAGGGAAATGGGCGTGCGGTTGAGCATTGATGACTTTGGAACCGGCTATTCATCGCTCAGTTACCTGCACCAGTTTCCGTTTGACACGCTAAAGCTGGACCGCTCGTTTCTGCGCAATACCCGCGACGGTTGTGAGAACTTCGAAATCGTCAAAGCGGTCGTCCAACTGGCGCATGCTTTGCGGATCAAGGTTGTGGCTGAGGGTGTGGAAACGGCGAACGACGCCGAACAGGTGGCGCGCATGGGGTGTGAGTTCGCGCAGGGTTACCACTTCTGCCGTCCGCTCGATTGGGAAGCGGTGCTGGTGTATCTGGAACATCGCTCGCCGGCGGCGGTTTGGGGCGCTCAGTAACGCCGTTTCGAAATGATCCGGCCGGCCTACCAGCAACGATTGGCTACCATCCAGCTACCCGACTGCTTTATTGCCGTTGGGCAGCTGCCGCAAACCGTCTTGGCCGGAACACAAGCAGTAGCACTACCAGTGTGGCGCGAAGCTCAGAACTCCTGATCTCGGAGGAAATTACGCCGAACCGATTCGGTAGACAAGCCTGAGAGCAGTCCCTGGGAAGAGGGTCTCGGTTTGGTTGAGTTCGGCGCAAAGAGCGCGGGCGGCGTGGTCATGAGCTTGGTGGGTGAGATGGTGAAGCTGGACGGTGAGAGTATTGGCCTGATAATCAGGGAAGAGATCGGCCTCAGTGGTGTAGATCTGACGAAGCAAGGATCGAGCATCATCGGTGCGGGCCAGAGCCGGGCGCACCAGGGAGGCCATGGCCGTCTCGGCACGATAGCAAAT
>JAYUSQ010000119.1:0-21084 GCA_043755595.1 Acidobacteriota bacterium
CGATGTCGGTCTGCCACAAGCCCGGCCCACGAAAGCCATTTCGCCCGGAATTGCCGAAGGTCCCCGACGCCGGTATCGCAAACGCCGCCGGGTTCAGCCATTGATCTGGTCCCGGGGAGGACACATAGGGATTCACTCCGCCCACATAGTTGGCGCGCTGCACTTGCGTCTGCCCCGTCGGCACCACGCCCGACGCTCGCGTAACGAGCACAGTGAAAGCGCGGCTCGTGCGAGCTGTGAAGATGCCGCTCACGTCCCAGCCGCCAAACCAGCGATTGCGCGCGAAGGGAAGCTGATAGACGGTGTTCGCCGTGAAGGTTTGGCGGATGTCGTAGTCGGCCGGACCACGATCGCACGCGCGGCAAGCCACGTCCTGGATCTGCCCGCCCTCGCCTGAACCGGCGTTGTCCGAAATCGCGTTACCCCACATATACTGGGCCTGGAAAAGCAAGCCTTTCGAGAATGCCCGTTGCAGAGAAGATTGCAAGCCGTTGAAGTTCGTGTTGCCGTCGAAGCGCTTCTCGTCGATCTGCCCGAAAGCCGCCAACGCGCGGCGCTTGGTCACCGGGTCCAGCGTGTTCACATAAGTGCGAGTCAACTGATTGCGTCCCACATTCCCGACATACGCCACCTGCGCCACCATGCTGCCCGGTAATTCACGCTGCACCGATACCGTCCACTGATGCGACTCCGGCTCATGCCGGTCGCGCTGCACGCTCCGCGGCGTCTGCCCTTGCCCACGCAATTGTCCGAGGAAAGCCGTAGGCGGATACGTCAACCCCGGCGCGTCGGCGGCGCTGAGCGAAAAATTCTCGGGCAAGCTGTCGATCGCGGCTGTCACGTCGTCGTTCTGGCCGGGTCCGAAATAGCGCCCATAGCCCGTGCGGATCACCGTTTTGCCGCCCAGAAATTTGGGCGACCAAGCGAGCGAAAATCGCGGGGCTATGTTGTTGTTGTCGCCGAAGAACCAAGGCGTGCCAGCAGCGCAGAAGCCCTGGCAACGGACGGCATCGAAAACGCGTCCGCGTCCATACACGTCTTTTGAAACCGAGTACTTCTCATAGCGGAGGCCGAAGTTTACGGTGAGCGACGAACTCATCCGGATCTCGTCCTGCAGGTAGCCAGAGTAGAACGTGCGGCGCACGCCAACTGTCTCGAGGCGGCCTCCCACCTGCACACGGTCAAGCGCGTTGCGTTGGAACGCGTCGAGGCTGGCGAAGTTGAGTGTGGTAGCCGCGCCATTGCCGACGTTCATGCGAATGCGCCGAAGCTCGCCGCCCGTCTTGATCGTGTGGCGGCCGCGAATCCATGACAGATTGTCCACAAGCGAAAAAGTGCTGGGTTTCTCGATGATGAACGTGGTGGCTTGCGTGGAACTGAAGCCGGGTATCGTGAATCCTTCATTCAGCCGTCCCACGTCATTGCGTGTGAGGGCGGAACGGTTGAACCCGAACTTGGCTTCGTTCACCACTTGCGGACTCCAGACCTGTTGCCATTGCGTGGTTATGTTGCTCGGCCGCACGGACGAATCGCGAGTCTCCAGCAACCCGTTGCGAATCTCGCTAATCAGGCCGTCGGTCATGGCAAAACGGAAGAACAGGCTATGACGGTCGTTGATCCGTTGATCGATGCGCGCCATGCCGCTATGTTCGTTGCGCCGCTCGGGCGTCGTCGCGACCAGGCGATCCACATTGGCGTTTGGACCCGATGACGTGCCGAAGGGGAACGCGTCGACGACACTGCGCAGAGCCTGTGGCGTGGCTGCGCGGAAACTGGCGCTGGGCACCAGTCCGTCCGCGCGTGTGATGCTGAGGCGTTGCACCAGCCCTTCGTAGTTGGCAAAGAAAAACGTCTTGTTCTTGACGATGGGTCCGCCGAGGTTCGCGCCAAACTGGTTCAGGCGGAACGGCGGCGGGTTGGCTCCATCGAAAGGGCGCCGCGCGTCGAGTGCGCTGTTACGGAGGAACTCATAGGCCGACCCGTGAAACTGGTTGCTGCCGGAGCGCGACACCAGATTGATCTGCGCGCCGCCGCCCACGCCGCCTTCAGCGGTAAACGGCAAGGAGTTGACTCGGAATTCAGCGAGCGAATCGGTGGAGATCACCAGCCGGAGGTTGCCTTCCTGCCGGGGATCTTTAATGCCCGTCGCATCGACGCCGTCGAACGTCCAATTGTTGTCGTCGCGCGGACGCCCGAAGAAGCGAATCGAATTTTGATTGCCTTCGCCCGTGTTCACCGCGCCGGGTGCGAGCGCCATGAGCGACGCCCAGTGCCGCCCGTTCAAGGGGATGTTGCGAATCTGCCGTTCGCCAATCACGGCGCCGATCTCAGCGCTGGTCTGCTCAAGCGGCGTCACGGCTGCGGTGATCTCAACCGCCGTTGCCAGATTGCCAACCGCCAACTGCGCGTCGAGCGTGCGCGATTGACCAACGGTCAGGACCACGCTGTCGAAACGGATTGTGTTGAAGCCGGTTTTGGCGATCGTGACTGAATAAATACCAACTGGCAGACCCGGAAGCTGGTAGCTGCCCAACGCCGAGGTGCGTCCCTCGCGGCGGCCGCCCGTGGAAGTGGATTCAACCGTGACCGCCGCTTCCGGCAGCAATGCGCCGGAGACATCCGTAACCGTGCCGTTCAGCGACGCCCGATCCACTTGAGCCGTAAGTACACCGCAAAGACACACAGCGAGCGCGACGATCTTCTGTAAGCAAGGCATTCTATGGGCCCATTGTGCCAGTCGCCGGTTGCAAACAGGTTTCTGTAATGTGTCAATTCGATGACAAAACTGAAAGCGTTGGCGGTCAACGAAAGTTCTCGACCATCATCAGATCGGATCCGGTGACGGGCCTGGAAAAGAGAAACGTCTTCCGGTCGGGCGAGACCGACAAGCCGAAAGCGACGGGTCTTTCAATCACGGCGATCACCCGGCTGCGTGCGGTGGCGAATTCGTGAAACCGGATGTCGCAGAGGTTCTCGTCGCGCGGAGTGACGTAGTAGATTCCGTCGTGAACGACGTCGAAAGCGGTCCGAATAATTGGATCCGGGAACACCAGCGTTTCGTTGCCGCCTGACAGCGTTAGAGAATAGAGCCCCTCAGCCCCATCACCCCTCTTCGTATAGTAGAGAGCCTTGCCGTCCATGGATTCCAAAGCCGTGTGACCTCCGCGTCGGGTGATCTGTTCCGCGGCTCCTCCGGCAGTGGGCAGGCGCCAGATTTCGTTTCGTCCGGAACGATCGGATGAGAAGTAAACGCTCTTCCCCGTTCCAGACCAGCTTGGGCCACCGTTGTCCCCCTGCTCGCGGGTCAACTGGCGCGGAAGCCCGCCACTGGCTTCAACTATCCAAACATCCCTGCGGCCATCTTTTCCGGTTGAGTGGAACGCGAGCGACTGGCCGTCTGGCGACCACCGGGGCGAAGCCTTATCCTCACCGGCATTCCTGGTGATCTGGACCAAGCCCGTGCCATCGGCGCCGGCCAGCCAGATTTCATTTTCGCCACCACGGGCCGATTGAAAGGCTATGCGTCTGCCATCGGGCGAAAACTGGGGAAAGGTATCTCTAGCGGTGGACGAAAGGAAAGGAGCAGGTTGCCCTCCTAGTTCCAATCTCCAAAGATCGGCCTGTAAAATCGACCGCGTGAACGCGAGCCGTCCGCCGGTGGGACTGACCGTCGGCCAAAGCGCTTCGGCTCCCGCCAATTCGATGCGGGCCGGTTGCTCCTCCTTGCCTGCGGACACGCGCCAAGCGTAGTAATGCGGAAGATTAAATCCACTTACAATCAAGGATTCGCCATCGGGCATCCATGCCACGCCCCGGAGGTTCTTGCAATCGGATAGGATTGTTCGCGGCTCACCCTGCGGTTGTAACTGAGAAGTCAGATTCACGATCTGGAGCTTACACTGTTGGCGTCCCCCGTTGACTCCATGACAGACTGAAACTGCCAGCCTGCGGCCTTCGGGCGAAAACGTGGGATGCGAGTACCAAGTCCCGGACCTTGCCGCCAACAGCGTGCGCTGCTCGCCACCGTCCACGGGCACAAGCAGCACGGATCCATCGCCAGGCTCAGGCGGCTCACTGCGCTTGGCTACCGCTAGAAATTTTCCGTCAGCCGACCACGAAGGCCGATTCACGATGGGATAAAGCAAATCTCCCACTATTCTTGTCTCTGGCCCCGGAGGACGGCGGTCCAAGCCGGAAAATTCCAACAGCCTCCGTTCGGGACCACCTAGCGGAGAGACCAGATAGATTCCAGTGGCCCCATGGATGCGGACAAATGCGATGTTACGCCCATCCGGTGACCAAGAGGGGAGTAAATCCGCACCCGCATCGTTTGTCAGCCGAAGAGCCGATTCGCTCCCCAGTAACTTGACGTAGATGTCTGCGTTGCTTTCCTTCTCTCCATTCCAGACGAACGCTATCTGCGCACCATCGGGCGAGAAAGTGGGCATCGTTTCGCTGCCGGAGAGCGAAGTTATTTGCACCAACCGAGGGGGAGGCCCGGCCGAACGCGTCAGTGCCCACCAAAGCCCTATGCCCGCTATTCCCGCCGCAGTCAACACCGCCATGGCCGTCCAAAGCACCCGCGAAGAGATTCCACCGCCAGACGCGGCGATTGGGCTTGTGGCGGGGCTTGGCTCAATCGGCTCGATCACGGGAGGGCACTCAACGGACGCTGGAGACACCGGAGTTGGCATCCCTTCGACCGGCGCAATAAAACAGTAGCCACGCCGCGCCACAGTTTCGACGTAGCGAGGATTGTCGGCTGAATCGCCCAGGGCATCCCGCAACCGATTCACGGCTGCGCTCAAGCCGTGGTTGAAATCGACAAACGTCTCACTGCCCCAAATTCGCTCCCGCAATTCGTCGCGGCTGACCACCTCGCCCTGCTTCTCAAGCAGCGCGATGAGGATCTTAAATGGCTGGTCCTGTAGCCTGATCCTCAGTCCGTGCTTGCGGAGTTCGCCCCTTTGAGGATCGACCTCAAACGCAGCAAACCGGACCGTGTTTTTGGATGGTCGACTCGACGTAGGGCACCCCCAAATCCTTCAATGCACTGAGTAGTGTAACACTTGCCGCCACAGGCAGCCATAGGCCCTAGTCCATTATTTTCTAGGGTTTCCGCCGTGATCCAGGGATGATGTCCAGAGCATTGAGGCACGTACGTGGATAGCCGATGCTAAGTAAAAGAATCCAGGCCTTCGCCCGGAAGATCTGAGAGGAATTCATTACGGTGTTCAATATCAAAAGATTGTTTGTCCAAGCTGCGCCGATGGCCGCCATTACTATTGGAGGGTCCATCGCTGAAGCCCAGAGCACGGGATGCTACACCCTGGAAAGTCTTCAGGGTTCTTATGCGGTTGCCAATACTTATGGCGCCAACGTTGCACTCGGACTCCAGGCGGAGGAGTTGGACGGAAAGGGTGGTCTGACGCGAACGGGCATTCTCAATCAGCCAACGGCTGGATCGACGACGGGAGAACGAACCGTAGGAACGGTCACGAGCAACGGAACGTACACCGTGAATTGCAATGGCGCCGGCACGATCACCCGCATTGTCACGCGGCCCGATGGCAGCACGGCAGCCGCGTCAGACGACATCCTGATCACCGAGGCGGCGGAGCAAGGCGGGCGGCTCATTGCCACCACGTTTGTGGACGTCCAGCGAGATCCTAGCGTGATCCTGCCTGGCGGAGTTTTTCTGACGCGGGTTCATACTCGCCGCCCTAGTGTCGAGAGTTCCAGATGCTATACGTTGGACAGCCTTCAGGGTTCCTACGGAGTGATCGTCAACTATGGCGCGAACGTCGCGCTCGGCCTGCAGCCGGAATTCCTGGATGGCAAGGGTAACCTGACCCGAACCGGGATCAACAACCAGCCCACGGCGGGATCCGCGACTGGCGCCAGAACGATCACCAGCGTGAATAGCACGGGAACCTATACGGTGAACTGCAACGGTACGGGTACGATCACCCGTGTCGTTACTCGGGCCGATGGCACGACGGCGTCCGCGTCGGATGATTTCATCGTTACCGGGGCGGTCGACAAAGACGGACGGCTCATCGCCACTACGATCATGGACGCGCAGAGAGATCCCAGCGTGATTGTCGCGGGCGGTATCTTTGTGATCCGGACTCATACCCGGCGCCAGAATGCCGGTCCCGACACGACTTCCCTTTGGGAGGGCCAGTTACAGTCCTTGGCTTGCGGTTCCAATCCTCCGGTCCCGTCGTGCCAAGTAACGTTGAGTGTGTGGAACTATTATCTAATCGCTAGAGTCAATGCGAATGCGCCACCGCTAGTCGCCGGTGACGGCACTCAATTGATGACAGTTCAGCAGTATCTGTCGGCCAGGGCGGCGGCGGGGCTGTAATCTATTCGGAAGAAGACCGGCTACGCCTGCGGTGAAGTTCGGTGTGCCTCCCGTTTCTTCCCAGATATCCGGGCAACGGCTTGAGCCTGACCCTCGCAAGTCTGGATCGGTTGCACGCCGATCGGAAAACCCGCGATCAAGAACCGGAAGGTTTTCCCTTAACTGTTACCACTGCGTCCGGTAGAATCGCCCAGCGCGATCGAACCTGCACCCGTGAGTATCGCGACAAGCCGTTGCGGTCATGGTTCAAGTTTGAGGACAAAAAATAAAACAAAGGTGTTGACCTAAGTTTTCAAGCTGCGTATACCAAGGTGAATGCCTAACCAATTAGTGCAGCTCGATCTGGTCTTTCAAGGCTTGGCCGATTCGACCCGCCGGGCCGTGCTCGAACGGTTGAGCGCCGGGCCTGCCCCTGTCAAGGAACTGGCGGGCCCGTTCAAAATGAGTCTGCCCTCATTTACCCAACATCTAGGCGTGTTAGAGAAAGCGGGCTTGGTCAGCTCCCGCAAAACCGGCCGTGTGCGGACGTTTCGAATCGTGCCGAAGCGGCTGGAATTGGTGGAGTCCTGGCTGCAAGGCCGGCGCGCGCATTGGAACAATCGTCTCAACCAATTGGATGCATTCCTGGTTGACCTAAAGGAACAGAAACGATAACCCCGATGATATGATTCATCAGCCCGACCCAACTCTCGATCTCTTGCTCGAACGAGTAACGGATGTTTCGAGAGAGCAGGTGTGGGCGGCGTGGACGACTCCCGATCGCATCAAGAAGTGGTTCACGCCCGCGCCATGGAAAACCGTGGACTGCGAAATCGATCTCCGGCCAGGCGGCATCTTTCGTACGGTTATGCGCTCACCGGAAGGCGAGATCTTTCCAAACGCTGGCTGCTATCTCGAGATCGTCGAGAACCAGAAGCTTGTTTGAACCAGTGCTCACGCTCCGGGCTACCGGCCCATCCAGGCGGCGGGCGACGGACTCGGGCTCGCCTTCACGGCGGTCATCTCACTAGCCGAGCACGGGAGCGGTGGAACCAGATACTCGGCCCTGGTGATCCACGCCGATCCGGAATCCCGAAAAAAACACGAGGACATGGGATTTCATTCCGGGTGGGGCAAGGCCTTTCGAGCAACTGGTTGCTCTGATGAAAGGCTTTTAGCGCCGCCCTCTCGCGATCAGGCCAACAGCTTGCCGAGCTTACGGGTCGCAGTCGGGAACTTGCCAATACCAGCGCCGAGTACTTCGTCGGCGAGAGTCAGATACACATCGCCCACCGTACCCGTAATTCTTGTGTGCCGGCCCTTGGCCAGCTTGCTCATGCCGCCGGCTACGATCATCGCGAGGCCGCTGTTTTTGTGCGGATTCGCTTCGGCGTGTTCATGCACGTAGGCGAGACACGTGCGATCGAACACCGTGCCATCGCCTTCGGGAATCGACTTCAGCTTCGCCACGAGATAGGAGAATTCCTCGACGTGCCACTTGCAGATATCGCGCAGCACGCGCTGTCCTTCCACGCCATCGGCGCCCGGAGCCTTCCCATCGGCGTGCGTGTAGTCATGATGCCGCGCGGAGGTATAGCCGAGCCAAGGAAATCGCGAAAGGCCCTGGCACTTGGTCAGCATGTACGAAGCCACGCGGGTCTGGCGCGTCGAGAGAGCCTGCACCAATAGATCGCTTTGGAGCTTGGCGATACGCGGCCAGTCCTTCATGTCGCCGTCGAAATCCGGCGCTTCGACGCGCTTGTATTCGGGCGGCAGCCCGGCGATGGAACGTTCCAGATCGCGGATGCCGGAAAGGTGCTCGTCCACACGCGCCCGATCGTCGGCGGGCAGCTTCTTCTTCAGCAGCGTGGCGTCTTCGCGCACGGCATCGAGGATGCTGCGTTTGCGGTTCACCCAACCTTCTTCGCGCGCGCCAAAGAGCCGGTCAAACAGCCGGTGCGGAATCATCTCGGGCGGCAGAGCGCGTTCGTAGCCGGACCAACTCATGTTGCGCTGCATGCTCTCGCCGAACGATTCCTGCGAGACGCCGATCTGCAGCGAGCGGAAACGCGAATCGTCACCGAGCTTCGCGGCGATCACCTGATCGAAAGATGGACCGCTCGGGCCGCGGCCGGTGAATGGTGTGCCCGTCATCAATCCGCTCATCGAATTGGTGTGGCCGTTGCCCATGCCTCTTGCGGCCGCGTTGTCGACGCCGCTGAGCACGTGGAAGTCGCCCCGGTATGGCGCCAGCGGTGAAAGGCACGGCGTCATGGCGTAGTTCGCGCCTTCTTCGGAAGGAATCCAATAGCGTTCGGGGATACCGTTGCCGTTGAACCAGAGAATGAAGCGGCTCTCGATGGCTTTCTCGACCGCGCCGGGGGCAGGCGCTGCGTAGGCCGTGCCGTGCGAGTTGAACATCGCCACCAACGGCGGCAGTCCGACGATGACCGGCGCACCCGCTGCGGTCAACCCTTGTAATAAGGACCGGCGCGAAAACCTAACGCGTTTTGCGATCACTTGCGACATGAAGAGCCTCTCCTGAATCTGAAAACCCTCGGGCGCGCATCAAGGCGACAATCAATTCCTTGAAGCGAAATTGCGAATTGCGAAAATCCTCGAGCACCTGGCGAATCATCGGCCGATCCGCAGGCGTCTCCATACGGCCTAGCGTATAACGAAAATACTGCTTCACCAGGCACTCCTGGCATTGCGCGCTCTTGGCGAGCACCGCGCCGAGTTGCGACGGCGAGTTGAACCCGGAGTCCTTGATGCCGGCGACGTAACCGGCGGGATCGATGTCCAGTTCCACCGTCTTGAGAGCCCCCCGGCGGCGGCCTCCGTCTGGAGCGGTCCGGCTGGCCGTGAATTGCAGTTGGAACTTATCGCGCTTGGCCCCGATCGCATCAAACCGCTCCAGGCCGAAGCCGATCGGATCGACCAGGCGGTGACAGGTGGCGCAGCTTGGATTGGTCGCGTGTTCGGACATGCGGTCGCGATTGGTCTGCGGCTTCTCTTCGGTGACTGCCGGCAGATTCGTATTCACTCCGGCCGGCGGCTCCGGTACATGCTGGCAGAGGAATTGTTCGCGGACGAAGAGCCCGCGTGCGGTGGGCGAGGAATCTTCCGGCTTGGCGGTGAGCGCCAGAAACAGCGTTTGGCCCAGTAATCCGGCGCGTTCGGAACCCGCCGGGAACTCCACCCGGTCGAACTCCTTCGTCGGCGGAGGAACCTTATAGATCGCGGCCAGATCGGCATTCGCGTAGCCGTAGTTGGCCGTGAACAGATCCATGAAGTTGCGGTCATTCCACACTAAGTCGCCGATGAACAGGCGGGCTTCTTCGGTCATCGCCACCGCCGTTTCGCGCGTAAACTGCGGAAACTTGCGCCGGTCTTTCGGGGCCGTCAGAATGCGATCGAAGCGCATCCATTGGCTGACGAATTCACTGAGCGACTCGCGGGCGCGCGTGTGATCCAGCATTCGCCGCGCAGCCTTTTCGACGCCCGGCGGCGTATTCAGATCGCCACGCGCGGCCGAGGCGTAGAGCTCGGCATCCGGCGCACTGTCCCAGATTGCATAAGCCAAGCGGCTCGCCACCACGTAAGGACGCCACTTCGGATCGGCGCTTTCGTCGAGACGAAATAGAAAATTCGTCGACTGAAGCATCGCTTCAACCGCCAGTTGCGCGCCCTTGACCAGATCCGTTTGTTTGGTCATCAGCGCTTCATATCGCTTTTGTTCGGCGGGCTCAAGCGGCCGGCGGAACGCCTTGAGACCAAACTCCCGCACGAACCGCGCGCGGCAGACCGGCGCAGCGGCTTTGCAAGGAATCAGCCCGTGTGTATCGCCGCCTCGAAACGCATTGCGCGCCAGCTTTTCGGCTGCGGCGCTGTACGCTTCAATCAGCAGCGGGGAAAGATTCTGCGCCTGCGACTGATTGCGGAAGCCATTGACGAAGTCTTCGGGTGGAAACTGATTGGCCGGCGAAGTCTGGTCGCCCAGCAGATCGCGCACCGTATGGTTGTACTGGCTGTGCGTGAGACGCCGAAGCTCCACACGCTGAATGGCATGCCCGGCTCCGGACGATTCTTCTTCGCGGTACTTTAAGGCCGAAGCCAACTCGACGCCGGACAACTCCGTCAGTCTGGTGACCCATTGCTTGAGCGCAGCTTCATCGGCGCCGCCCGGCTTGATGCGTTCTCCACCGGCGTGCGCGATGCGGTTGACCGGCTTGTTCAGCAGTAAGGAGGCGTCCGGACGATCGCGGTCAATCAAGTTGATCAGCGAGCGCCCGAAAGCTTCAATGCGCTCTGGGGCGGCTCCGGGTTCGGGAAAGTGAAGACGCGTGGCTGAGGCAACGCCGTCCGCGGTGTGACACGAGCGGCACTCGGCTTTTTCGAACACCTGGAAGAGGCCCGATCCAAAAGGCGTCGCTTGCGGAAATACCGGTACGCTACCGGCAACGAAGATAACGATGGCCAAGCGCTTTTTCAATAGACGTTCCCCTGGCATTATCCTATTACATTTCTGGCTGCCGCAAAAGATCCGAGG
This sequence comes from Acidobacteriota bacterium, assembly GCA_043755595.1. Lineage (GTDB taxonomy): Bacteria > Acidobacteriota > Terriglobia > Bryobacterales > Bryobacteraceae > VFZP01. Next base: position 10,902 of record JAYUSQ010000119.1, read on the forward strand.
TCCCCCTGCAGCCGATGCGCGATTGGAGTACACTAATCGCAACCGGAGAACCAATGACCCGCTTTACCCTGCTGACTCTCGCTTCCCTTGCTTTTACTGGACTCGCCATCGCTCAGCCTCGCATTGCGGGGATCCAGAACAACTACAGCTATCTATTACCAGGCACGCCAAACTACGCCATCGCCCAAGGCTCAATCTTCGCCTTGTACGGTTCGAACATGGCGCCGGCCGGCCTGTTGCAACAAGGCTTCAGCCCCGCTCTGAACCGCAACCTGGGGGGCGTCTCGGTGAAGATCACCGTCGGCACGACCACGACGGAGGCGATTCCTTACTATGTGTCGCCGGGCGTGCTGGCGGCGATTCTTCCGTCGGCGACGCCTGTGGGAACCGGGTCGATGACCGTGACTTACAACGGCCAGGCCAGCCCAGCCTTTCCTTTGACGGTGGTGCAAAGCGCCTTCGGGATTTTGACGCTCGGTGGGAACGGGCTCGGCAATGCCGCAGCGTATGATCTCGATTTCAACACCATCACGCCCACCAATGCTGCGAACCCGGGTCAGCTCATTACGTTCTGGGGCACCGGCCAGGGGCCCGATCCCAACGACGAAACCCGCCTGATCTCAGCGCCGCAGAATCTCTCGAGTCTGCCCTTCGAATTCTACATCGCCAACAAACCGGCGAGAGTTATTTATCATGGCCGGTCGACTTTCCCGGGCCTGGACCAGATCGTCGTCGAAGTCCCCGCAGGCGTCTCGGGTTGTTACGCGTCGGTGTACGCCAAAACGGGCAACTTCATGAGTAACTTTGTGTCGATCCCGGTGGCGGCTTCCGGGCGTGTCTGTACCGATTGGTTTTCGTCGAGCGCGGACGTGCAGCGCCTCTTGGGATCGGGGAAGACGGAGGTCAACCTCGGGTGGTTCTACCTTGTGCGGTTCCTCTCCTACACGCCGAGCGCCGCCGGGCAGCCGGCCCGGATGGTTACTCAGGACTCGGCAACGGCACAGTTCTTGCGGAACACGCCGTTTGATTCGAGTAACTGGGGTTCGGTGGGCGGGTTTGCCAACCCCGGTTGCGTAGTTACGGTGTTTCGCACTCAGCAGCCGTTTTCCGCGCCGATCGTCAAACGTCTGGATGCCGGGCCATCGGTTACTCTGACATTGCCCGACGGGACAACCCGCACGTTAATCAAGCAGGGCATCTCCAATTATTCGTTCTCGGTTAGCGACGCCACGCCGGGCGCGCAGTTATTTATCCCTGCCGCTGGCGGCCCGTTCCGATTCCGCGCTCCCGGGGGCGAGGACATCGGGGCAGCCGACGCTCCAATCGCCGCCGACAACCCGATGGTCTGGAATGAGCACACCACGATCTCGACGGTGAGCCGGTCGCAGCCCCTCACCGTAACTTGGCGCGGTGGCACTCCCGGCGGATTTGTCGTCATCCAAGGCGGCTCGTTTTCGGGGCCCAATGCGGAGATTTTCACCGCCTTTGGTTGCACGGAAGCGGTGGAAGCGGGCCGTTACACCGTGCCGCGCGATGTGCTGGCCTCCATGGTCCCGAGCGCCGTCTTCGGGCCACAGAACACTCCCACCGGGAGCCTGCTTGTCCAACACTTCACGCTGCCAGCCCGCTTTGCAGCGACTGGGCTCGACCATGGTTCTATCGTTTGGGAGAGCTACAGCGGCACGACGGTTCACTTTCAATAGTCTGCGTTCTCTGGCGTCGCCGTGATAAGCTCGACTGAATGAACTCTGCCATTTTCAGGGTAACCGCCGCAATTTGTCTGACCGCCCCTGTTTTGTTTGGTCAGACCGGGCTCGGCTCGATTCAAGGGGTGATCGTCGACGCCTCGGACTCTGCCGTGCCGGCTGCCAAGGTCAAAATTATTCAACTATCTACCAGCACTGAGCGAGCCGGCGTTTCCAACGAAACGGGCCTATTCGTGCTCCCTTCATTGTCGGCCAGCCGCTACAGTGTCTCGATCACCGCGCCCGGCTTCAAAGAGAAGAAGCTGGAAGTGGTGCTGAACGCCGGTCAAACCTTGGGCTTGGGGCGTTTGACTCTGGAAGTAGGCGACGCCGCGACCTCGGTCAGCGTCACCGCCGACGCGCAACAACCGTTGTTAACTGAAAGCGCGGTCCGCTACGACGCCATTCAGTCCAAACAAGTGACCGACATGCCGCTCAACGGCCGCAACTGGAGTACGCTACTCAAAATCATCCCCGGTTCGGCCCCGCGCAACAACAACGCCATTTCCGGTCGCGAAGCCTCTTACGACGGCTACGCCGACTTCCGCATCAACGGCAAAAACCCCAATCAGACGCAGGTGAACCTCGACGGCGGATCATTGGTGGACCACGGCAACGACTCCAAGACCACGGTGTCGCCCTCGCTTGAATCCATTCAGGAAGTTTCGGTCCTCACCAACAATTTCACCGCCGAAAACGGCCTCCGCTCCGGCGCGGTCATTAACGTGGTGACCAAGTCCGGCTCCAATAATTTCAACGGCACGGCCTGGAACTACATTCGCAACGAAGCGCTTAACGCCAACACCTGGGGCAATAACTATCTTGGCGTGGCGCGCCAGCGTTATCGTTTCAATTATTTTGGCGGCAACCTCGGCGGGCCGATCAAGAAGAACAAAATCTTCTTCTTCGGCAATTTTGAAAACCTCAAGCAAGACACGCCGACGATTCAGCGCTTGGTCCGCGTGCCCACCGTGGCCGAGCGGCGCGGTGATTTTTCGCAAACCATCAACGCCGACGGAACGCGGCCTCGGATCTTCCAACCCGGGACTCAAGCTTCCGGCAATCCGCAATTGATTCCGGACAACATCATCCCGGCGCAACTCCGCAGCACCTTGGGTCAATCGATCCTCGCGCTGTATCCGGAGCCCAACTTCAACAACGATCCGGTCAACAACTACCTGTTGCAGTACGCCCGCATCAATCCCCGCTACACCACAGTGGCGAAAATGGATTGGAACATCGACGACAAAACCCGAGCCTATGTGCGCTGGTCCCAGGATTGGGGCACCGTGCAGGACAACATTGGCTGGACCGCCGCGGGCGACGTGCCGTTTGCCATCACCAAACTGCACCGGCCAGACCGCGCCATGGCCGCTAACGTCACCCGGATTTTTTCCCCCACGCTGGTCAGCGAGACACTTTTCTCCTGGTCGTTCGATTTCCCGAATTCCAGCATCGAAGATTCGCTCGACTTCTCCAAGATCGATCGCACCAAGGTGGGCCTGAGCGATCTGCCGTCGTTCTTCAAAACAACGAATGGCAACATCCTGCCTCAGATCGACCCCGGCGGCCAATACCCCGGTTTCAATTTCAATCGCTTCCCCGTGTTTGCCCGCGCCAACGAATATCAGTTTTCCAGCACGTGGACCAAAACCAAGGGTTCGCACGTCTTCAAATTCGGCGGCACCTATTTACGCAACACCAAGGCCGAAATCGACGGCTCGGTGGAGAAGGGCTTCTTCAACTTCGGCGTTAATACGGCGTCGGACTTCGACACCGGTTATGCCCAAGCCAACATGGTTGTGGGGGCCGTGAATCAATTCCGGCAGGTCTCGGCCATCATGCAGAAGGACTCGCTCTATCAGGACGTTCACTTCTTCGCGCAAGACACCTGGAAGGTTCGCTCAAACTTCACCCTTGACTACGGCCTGCGTGTCTCGCACATGCCAACCGAATTCAATCGATACCCCGAGAAGACGCTGGACGCTGTCTTCACTCCCGGCAGTTGGGATCCCGCGAAGGCTCCGCGCTTCTACGTGCCGGACCCGAACAACCGTAATCTCGTGATCGATCCAGCCAGGCCGAATGAGCCGCTGCCGGCCAACGTAGCCAACGCCCTGCGCTTCTCGATCGTGCCTGGCTCGGGCGACATCCGCAACGGCGTGCGGCCGTTGGGCCAGCAAGGCTCCGGCAACAGTGGCGTACTCAATCCGCCGTACCTGCTGTTTGCGCCGCGCGGCGGCTTCGCCTGGAGCACCACACCCAAAACCGTGATCCGCGGCGGCTTTGGCTGGACCTACAACCGCATCGCGATCGGGCAGGCCGTGAATAACTTCGAAAACGGATTAGCCGATCAGGTCGACATCCGCCAGACTTCGCTGGCCGCCTTGGGAGCCTCCAACACCGCGCTCTTGCGCCGGATCTCACCGCAGAACTTCGGCGCGCGCGATCCCAACGGCCAACTCCCCACCGTCTACGATTACTCGGTTTCGGTGCAGCGCCAGTTTGCCGGTAACATGGTGGTTGACCTCGCCTACATCGGCAACGTGCAGCGCCATCAGAACGTCCAGTTCAACATCAACAACGTGCTGCCGGGCGCCGCCTATAACAACAGGTTCATCGATCCCCGCCTGGCCGGCGCGAATTTTGCCGGTCCTGTTTCGGCGTCCAACCCGAATCCGCTCCCTGGGACGCAATTGGTGGATGCCTCTTTGCTGCGGCCTTTCCCGGGCCTTGGCAACCTCAATATGACCGCCAATGTCGCCAATGCGGTGTACAACTCGATGCAGGCGCAAGTCTCCAAGCGCTTCAGCCGCGGATTCTCCTTCCAGACGGTTTACACCTACGGTTACCTGCGCACGCAGTCCGAGAATGTCGGTCACTTCTATTCGGACTGGAAAGCCTATACGGGCTTCGTGGCCGATCAGGACCGGCGTCACACGCTGGGAATCAACTACACCTATGAGGTGGGACGGTTGTCTGAAAAACTGGGCATGAACAACCGCGCCGGCCGCTTCATTCTCAACGACTGGAGCATTGCCCACCTGATGAATTTCTACTCTGGACGCCTCGTGTCGCCCGGCTTCGGCATTCAGGAAGCCAACACCACCAATCCCGTGGGCGGCTTGAACGCCATCTTCACCGGCTCTGGCGACTACGGCCCACGCATCAGTCCCGTGGGAAACCCCAACGGCGGCGGCTCGCTGAATCAGTTCTTCGATCCGACCAAGTTCACCGTGCCGGGTTACAACCCCGGATACGGTTCGCGCAATTATATCCTGATGCCGCACAACCACTCCAACGACATCAATATCTCGAAGCAATGGAAAGTGGGCGAACGGCGGAGCTTCGAGCTGCGCACCAGCTTGTTCAATCCGTTCAATATGGTGCGGCGCGACTCACTCAATACCGGCGCGACGTTCAAGGCGAGGGGCCCTCGTTACGAAGACGGTTTCACGTTGTTCAACTCGCCCGACCAACTGGTGAAGAACCTGCTCGAACGGCGTCCAAACGCTACCGCCCTTGAACAGTACAACCAATACCGCACCGGCTTCGGGCACGTGAATCTGCTCAGCACGCTGCCGATGCGTATTATCGAAGTGGGGCTCCGGCTCCGCTTCTAGCTGCTCCCGCCGCCTCTTTGCCGGCGACTTTCTTGATATCGCGCTGCAACTCGCGCGCCTTCAGATCGCGGATCAACGCGGCCTGACGGCGCGCTTCCGCTTGTCGTCCCAGCTTTTGATAGATCTGCATCAGCAGGTAGTGTGCGGGCTCAGCTTGAGGATCGCGCTTCACGACGGCTAGCGCCAACGGGAGTGCTCTCGCCGGTTCACCCGTGCGTGTATACAGGCTGGCCAAGTGGAAGCTGGCGTTGTAACGATCTCCATCCAAGGGCAACGCCGCTTCCAGATGACGGATCGCTTGCTGCGGCGCCCCGGAACGCGACTCGATGACGCCCGCTCCGTAATGGGCCAGCAGATCGCCCGAAGCGGCGATTTCGGCGCGATACGCTGTAAGCGCGTCGTCATGGCGGCCCGCCCGCTCCAGTGCGATCCCGAGCCATAAGTCGACACCCGGCAGATCGTGTGAGAGCGCTCGGAGCGCCGCCACTGCGTCGTCGGCCCTGCCTTCTCCGAGTAACTTCTGCGCCAGTAAAAGCTTGGTCTGCGGCGCTTCCGGGTAGAGTTGAAACAGCCGCCCGTAGGCCTGCTCGGCCCCGGCCATGTCGCCTGCGCGTCCCCGGCTCTCGCCCAAGCCGTAGAGCAGGCTGAGTTGCTCCCCATGCGCCGCGATCAGCGAATCATAGCGCTGCCCGGCGGCGGCAAAACGCCCGGTCTGATAGTCGCAAAGCGCGCGCAGTTCCAGCGCCTGGCGGTTGGTTGCTTCATGTGTCAGGAAGGAATCGAGCGGCTCGATCGCTTTTACAAATTGGCCGGCGCGCACCCAGGCGATGGCGATGTTGAGGCGGAGGCGATGAGCGGCCGGGTTCGCCCGCAGCGCTTGCGTATAAGCCGCCACGGCCCCAACAAGATCGCCCGCCTGGGCTCGCATCACGCCAAGGTTGCCAAGAATAGCCGCGTGGCCCGGCGCCAGTTTGGCCGCCGATTCAAAGAGTGCTAAAGCCGCTTGCGTGTCGCCTGCGCGTTGACGCTCCAGCCCTTGCTCAAATAGCGCCCGCGCGTCGGTCTGCGGTGTAGCGGCGGCGGCCGCCAGTAAAATCAGCGGCAGTAGCATGATTCGGTCACGCGTTCCACCCCTTGCGTACTCGGACCAACGTCACCGAAAGATCTTCCGGTAGCACGCGCGTCTCTGCCGTCGTGGTCATGAAGTTGCCGTCGCCGGGCCAGCGCGGCACCACATGCATATGAATATGTCCGGCCACCCCGGCCCCCGCGCACTCTCCCAGGTTCATACCCAGATTCAATCCAGCACAACGATAAACCTCGCGCAATACGCGATCGGCCTTACGCGCCAGGGCCATCATGTCGGTCACCGTCTCTTCGTCTGCGCCCGCCAGTGTGTCGACATGGCTGTATGGCGCAATCAGCAAATGGCCGCAGGAATAGGGGAAGAGATTCAGCAGAACCAGATTTCGGGAACCGCGATGGACGACTAGATTCTCGTCGTCGGTTTTGTTATCGGCAGCAGTCTTGCTGCAGAAAATGCAGCCTGCCGGCAAAGGGGCGGACTTGGTGATGTACTGATAACGCCAGGGAGTCCAAAGGCGGTCCATAGCGCGGCCGCCGGTTACAGTGCCGGAGTTGGCGGAAGCGTCGCAGCAGCCCCGCCCGAATCGCCGTTCACCAGATCTTTGAGTTCCTTGCTGGGTTTGAAGTAAGGAATTCGCTTGGCCGGAACTTCCACGCGAGTGCCGGTCTTGGGGTTCCGCCCGATCCGCGCTTGGCGCTGACGTGTGCGAAAACTGCCAAAGCCCCGAATTTCGATCTTGTCGTCCGTCTTCAAAGATCGGACGATGCTGTCGAAAATGGCCTCGACGATCACTTCGGAATCCTTCCGGGTCATTTCAACTACCCGGGATACTTCCTCGATCAGATCGGCCTTCGTCATCGTCGCCACGGTGTTTGAATCTCCTGACCTGCAGTTAAGCCCTTATCTTACCACGCCTTGGGCGACTAGCTTTCTTCCGGCGGCTCCGGACCTCGAACAGCGCCCTCGAAACCGACCGAAGCCGCCGCTGCGTGCCGATGATACTCGGTCAGCCGACCGCGCTCTTCGTCGTCGGCAACGGCCTTCGCGCTGAGTCCAATCTTATGATCGGACTCAATCATCTTGATGATCTTAAAATCCATCTCCGCGCCGATCGGCAGGACAGCATCGTCTTTGCTGCGGTTTGCCGAAGACGGCGTTTCGGATTGGTGGCAAAGTCCTTCCACGCCTGGCGCCAATTCCACAAAGACGCCGAACTTGGCGGCGCGTGTGACCGTGCCACGCACAATGTCGCCAGGGTTGTGCGAATGGAAAAACGACTCCCACGCATCGGGCTGTAATTGTTTTACTCCCAGCGATAGGCGGCGATTCGCAGCATCGATAGCCAGAATGACGGCTTGCGTCACTTGCCCCTTCTTCAGCAGCTCCGATGGATTCTTGACGCGCTTGGTCCAACTGAGATCGGACACATGCACCAGTCCATCGATTCCTTCTTCGATCTCGATGAAGGCGCCGAAGTCGCTCAGTTTGCGCACGCGGCCTTCCACCACCGACCCGACGCTGTAGCGTTGCGCCACCGTTGTCCAAGGGTCGGCTTCCATTTGCTTAATACCTAGCGATACGCGATGCTGATCGGACTTCACTTCCAGCACGATCGCCTGAATTAGATCGCCGGCCTTGACCACTTTCGAAGGGTGCCGCATCCGGCGCGACCAGGTCATTTCCGAAATATGAATGAGGCCTTCGACGCCCGCTTCCAGTTCCACGAAGGCGCCGTAGTCGGTGATACTGACGACCCGTCCGGAAACGCGCGCGCCCGGCGGATACCGCTCCACCACCGAACTCCACGGGTCCGGTGTGACCTGCTTGAGCCCGAGCGAAATGCGTTCTTTCTCCCGATCCAGCTTGAGCACTTTGACGGAAACCGGATCGCCCACTTGCAGCACTTCGGACGGGTGCGCAATCCGGCCGTGCGAAATATCGGTAACGTGCAGCAGGCCGTCAATACCGCCGAGGTCGACAAAGGCCCCGTAGTCGGTCAGATTCTTGACGACGCCGGTGACGATTGCGCCCTCTTCCAACTGCGCCAGCGTCTCGTGCTTGAGGTTCCCATACTCGTCTTCCATCGCGGCTTTGCGCGAAACAACCACGTTGCCGCGGCGGCGATTGAGCTTGACGATTTTGACGGCGATGTCGTGTCCAAACAGCGTATCGGGATTCGTGTAAGGCCGGACGTCGATCTGCGATCCCGGCATAAACGCCGGTACGCCAACGTCCACGTCCAGTCCGCCCTTGGTCCGGCCCACGACCCGGCCCGATACCAACAACCCGCTGCGGAACGCCGTTTCCAGCGTGTCCCAGCTTTTCATCCGCGCCGCTTTCAGATGCGACAACGGCAGGTATCCTTCTAGAGTCTCGCCGGTCCGGTCAACGACACAATCCAGCTCATCGCCGGGCTTGACCGTGATCGTGCCATCGGGAAGCTCAAATTCGGAGCGGGGAATGACGCCTTCGGTTTTTATCCCGACGTCGACGAAGACACCCTTCGGCGTAACCTTAAAGACAATCCCCTGCATGACCTCGCCGTGCCCGTGCGTGGGCGCCTGCAAGGACTCGTCAAGGAGCTGCTCGAAATTCTCCGTCTCACCCGCAGCAGGTGAACCGGGCCAAAGTTCGTCTTCTTGGTTGCTCGACATGGCCGAGTCTCCGAATGCCAACGATTTCAAGGAGGAGTGCCCTGACCGAGACACGTCAACTCCATGATTATGCTTGTACTTCAGAACTATAGCCGAGGCATCCGCCGAAGTCAACCGAGGGGGGCGCCCCGGCGCCCCGCCACGTTGGACACGTAAGAGATCTTGATTCACTCTACGCACTCGTTCAAGTGAAGTGAAGGGACGCGTTTGAATGGTCACGTGCGCAAACGCTCGGCGGCAAGCGCGGCCACGTACAGAAACCAAAACGCAATTCCGGCCAACCGAACTGATGTCCCAAGATCCGACAGCGGGAATCCAAGAACACTGAATAGAAGCATCGGTAGGTAACGGAATAAGGCCGAGCCTCGCCAAGCACGGGTTTGCAGGTCTCGCCGCCCCTTGCCGCCAACGACATCGTGCAAGCCGTCCAATGCTTAGGCGCACGAAAAACCAAAGAGGTAGAACGAAGCTGGTACTTATGGTGTGGCCGCGCGGCGTCGTAAGCGCATCCACACAACTGGGAGACCAATTGACCAAAGAGTAGATTACCGTCGCAGCGACGTACGCTGGGAAATCGAGGCCGAAAACTGACGACTGACCGAAGCTATATAGGTGATTATCCGAGATGGCGCAGCGCTTGCAGCAGCGCAAAGATTGGAGGAAAGAACCGCGACCTTAGGATCGCGATGCAATTGGACACCCATGGCGGTCGAAATTTTCCGAACTAAGTTAAACGTGAGAATCGCCCTGATCCAACGGGATTCGAATTTGATGCCGAGCCCCAACCCTTCGCAAGGCCAACCTTGACTCCCGGGGGCGGGGAGCCAAGCCGCTCGCGGCATCCAAGTTGGGCGCCGATCTGGCTGAGCGATAAGCTGCAAGATCTTGGCTCCCCGTGATGGACGCATTTAGAACTCTTGCGGCATGAATCCCTCTGCTCGAACCGAGTCAGCCTCATTTTTCGACTGGCACATCTGAGCCGAAACGATCGGGTCGTCCCAGGTCGGCAACCCGCCTGAACTTGAACTCCTGTTCCTTATGTTTGCCGCTGACATCGCCTTCGATTTTGGCGGC
>JAYUSQ010000120.1:0-6189 GCA_043755595.1 Acidobacteriota bacterium
TGTGCTGTTCCACCAGCGTTTATGCGGCCCCCTGGCAAACAGTCTCTTTCATCACCAACCCAACAGCGACGCCCGGCCGAACAGCAAGCTGGAAGCCGCGTATCACAAAGCTGACGCATCCATTCGTAACATCATCCAACTACTGGAGGCCGCTTGACTTGAGATTTGTTGAAGTATTTCTGTTTACGATTGAAGATGTAAGAATCTATCCACGCACTGAAACGATCGGTCCGTCGCTTGGTCGGATCATCGGTTCCGAGGCCGAACACGGCTCACGGCTGAAGTACGGTTGTTGAGCCAATGAATCGTACCTTCCTCGTCCTTGCATCTCTCACAGCGCTCCTGATCGCCTTCGTGCTGTACCGATCCTGTTCCCCTGGCAATCACCTGAACGTCGATCCGCAAGCCGCCGAGGAGATCGAAAACGCGAAGCGGCGGTGACGGTTGAGATCGGGTGGACAGAGTGTTTTGCCAAGGGCCGACAACGAAATCAACCGAAGACCATTCATGCCCTTGATTCATGCTAACGTCGACTAACAGCTCTGACGCCAACCTCGACTACAGTAACGACCGCGAAAGGCTCGCGACTTCCTCGTCGTAGGCCTGACGAAAAGCGCGTTCCCGGGGACGCTCGTTGGCAAAGCCTGGTTCGACGCTCAACTCACCGCAGTCGACCGAAGCATTTACCCAGCCCACCACGCGGTCGCGCCATAACATCGGCATCGCATAATAACCAAGCGTACGTTTTGCCGCAGGTGTATAGGCTTCAAACCGGTATGCCCAACCCCATAAATGCTCAAAGCGGCGGCGATCCCAGACGAGTGGATCGAAGGGCGCGAGGAAGCGGACGCGGTCCGGTGCGGCGGGGGGAACCGGGGAGAAGTCCGCTGGCCATAGGTAGGACAGCCCGTCCACGTGCCCTGAAACCAACTCACCACTCTTGAGCAATTCGGCGATCAGCGGCCTTGTGCGCACCGGCGGCAAGTGACAGTAAGTCAAATGGTTCAACATCTGCCGGAGACTCGCCTCGGGCACCGGCGCAAAGATACGCGCCACTAACATCACGATCCGGCGCAGGCGGTCCGATTCAGGCGTCACCGGCCCAGGATTCGGGTGCGGCGGCATGTACACTCGCGTACCGCCTTCGCGCCGTGCGACGCGCAGCAAGCCATACCAGTGCAAGCTTTGGAGTGCGCGCGTAGAAGCGGTTGAATAGCCTCCCCAGGCATTCACGGTGCGGCGCTTACCCAGATGGGCGGCGACGGTTGCCGGATGCGCTTCGCCGAGTTCGAGCACTAAGTCGCGAACGCGGCGCTCGATCGGTTTCAATGCTGCGGATTTCTTGGGATGTAACAGGCTCCAGGTAGGCCTCGGCAGAAAGCCGTATGCATAGAGAAAATCCTCTTCCAGGTCGAGACCGGGATAAGCCGCCTCGAGATCGCCCGTTCGGTACCCGGGCGAACGTTGCCGGAGAATCAAATCCTGCGCGCGCGCCGGTGAACGGATCGGATCGGCCTGCACAAAGCCGAGTTGACCGACAGCCTCCGCCAGTGGAAGGCAGCGCGAGAAATTATTCTCCACCGCCCACGCGCGCAACCGGTCCATTTACTACTTACTCCAGGTTGCCGACAGACACCAATGCCGAGGCGCTTAGTCCGTCGCCCACTCGCACCGATACCGGATAGTCGCCGGCTTCATTCACCGGCACCTTGAATTGCGCTTCGGCGATACCGACCCGGCCAGGGCTTAAGCGGACAAGCGCGGGCTCAAGGGTGATTTCACCAAACCGGACGAGGACGGGCAACAACGGCTTCGATTCCTCGCCTGCGCCCGCTCCACGCAACGGCGGATTTTCGGTTAAACCAACGCCGGTAAAGTAGACGGTGAGGACGCTGCCGGGCCCGGCGGGCTGGGTGGATGAGTTGGCGGCGCCGCCTTCGTTGGCTGCCAGCGCACGGCCTGGTTCGGTCAACAACAGCGCGGGCGCGGTGGGTTCGAGCGTCACGATCACTTCCCTGCCCGGCGCCTCTTCGCTAACCACGCGAAGCGAACCGGCGCCTAATGGCGCGTCAAACGGGAGGAGGCCGATAATCTCTTCGGGGCCTACGGACGACAGGGGCAGAGGAACACCGTTCAAGGTCACCTGCACGTCGCCGAGGTCAAGCGGCCACGGCGCGTCGACTCGGGAAACCGTCCTAACCGCCAGATCGGAGCCGCGTAAGCGAAAGACCGTGCCAGGGGCCAAGCGCCCCGAGCCGTCAGCCCAATTCAGCGGGCCTTCGGAAATCACCGGCAGGGTCGGAGGAGCCGGAGGCGTCAGACGGCGGATGCGCACGTTGCCCGCTTCGGCCGACAGGAGATTCCCGGAGGGCTCAACCGCGATATCCTGCGGTCCGTTGATTTGAGCGATGAAAGCCGGGCCGTTGTCTCCGCTGAACCCGCGCTCACCAGTACCTGCGAGCGTTTGGATTGCGCCATCGGGCGTGACTATACGAATTCGGTGACTGTCGGCGTCGGCTAAGACTATGTTGCCGGCAGCATCGACGACTACCGCACCGGGCGACGACAGCGCCACCTTCGTCGCATCGGGACCATCGCCTTGAAAGCCGATCGCGCCGGAACCGGCCACGGTAGAGACGACACCGGAGGCCACCACGCGGATGCGATGATTCCTGGTGTCGGCGATGAACAAACGATCTTTCGCATCGACGAAGACGTCGAGCGGGCCAGACAATAGCGCCGCTGCCGGCGGGCCACCGTCACCGCGAAAACCTGCGACACCGACCGAGCCGGCGAATAGCGAAATCTGACCTGACGGGGTCACGCGCAGGATCACGTGCAGGGCGGGCACCGTTACATAGGCGTTACCGTTTGAATCCACGGCTACGCTGCGGCAGGGACCGACATCCGCCGCCAAGGTCGTAATGGTTCCTTCACGGGTGACGCGGCGGATTTTCGAGTTGCCGCTATCGGCGATATAGAGAGTCCCGGCGGCGTCGACGGCGAGCCCAGCGGGCGTGTCGAGTTGAGCGAGCAACGCTTGGCCGGCATCTCCGCCTTCTCCCCGGCGGCCATTGCCCGCATAGCGCGAAATCACGCCATCGGTTCCTATGCGGCGCACCACGTGGGCCACCGGATCACTGACGAAAATGTTGCCGTCTCGATCGATGGCTACCGAATCGATGTCGCTGAAAGAGGCGCGCGTGGCCGGCTGATTGTCGCCAAAGTTGCCGCGCTGGCCGTTGCCGGCCATCGTCGCAATCCGGTAAGAACGGCTAAGCGGACGCGGGGCGGTTACGGTTAACCGGACGGGAATCCGGAGGGGCGCGTTCGAAGAGAGCGGCGCTTCGACACGCACTTCCCCCACGTAGTCGCCACGCTCGAGGTTTCGCGCGTCGGCGGTTACCGACGGAGTGGCTGGGGTGTTGGCGACGACGCCGTCCAGGGCAAGCCAGTTGGAGCCGGCTGCGGAAGCGGACAACGGCAAAGTCCACTGCGGCGTTTCAATGACGTGAAGCAGGAATTGCAGGCGGCCGCGTGAACCGGCGGGCAGCAGGAAATTCAACGGCTGCACAGGTTGACTCACGGTGGGGCGCGCCGACCCGATTTTCGAGTCCCAACGGGCGCCCTCGTTATTGGTGCCGAACAAGCCCACCGAGGTTCCGGCCAGAATTGTCTTGGGGTCGTTCGGATCGATCGCAACGATGGTGCCGCCTGCCCCGGCAAGAACGTATTGACCCCAGATGCCACCCTTGTTGTTGGTGTAGTAAATGACTCCGTTTTCGTCGGCTCCGGCGTAGACGGCGCGCCCGGCGGGATCGGAAACCAATCGCGCCGGAAGAATAAATGGACGGTCGAGCGGTTGCACCACCACGTCAAAGCGTTCGCCTCCGTCTACGCTGCGGTAGAAGCCGGCGCCGGATGCCCGGGGACCGCGCGCCACCATGTGAATAGTTTTGGGGTCGGAAGGGTCAACCAGAATCGATGAGACCGCGGCTTGGGAGGAAAGGTTGAGGACCTGCGCCAGCGTCCAATTCGCGCCCTCGTCGCGCGAGCGGTAGATACCGTTCGCCGCCCCGGCAAACATCTGCGACGGGTCGCTCCGGCTCACTTCAATCGCCGACGCATTACGTGGAAGCGCCGCGCCGAGAGCGACCCAGGTGGCGGCCCCATCGGTGGTTTTGTAGAGCCGGTCTCCAACCTTGGCGTAGAAGGTGCGCGGAGCCGTAAGGAGATTGATGAAGGCGTCGATCGAGCCGCTGGCCGGCAACCCGTTGTTAGCTCGCGCCCAGGTTGTTCCACCGTCGACGGACTTCGAAACGCCGCCCGAATCGAGGTTCGAAACCAGATAGATGACGAGAGGATTGTCGCGATCCAGATGGATAAAACGGACAATCGGCTGCACGTGCCCGGCCGGGTTGACGAAGACATTTCTCCATTGCGGCGAGCCAGCGGTGCTGCGAAAAATGCCGCCTTCGGTGGCAATCCAGGTGATAGGAACGGGCTTGCCCGCATCCTGGGCCACGGCCCGAATTGGAACCGAGAGCGAGAACTCCTGGGCTGAACCGAGAGCCGCCAGAATCACAATGAGAGCGGTCGAACGAGCGGGGGAAATTGGCACGACCCTATCATTATCGACCACCAGGAGCGGCCTGCGGGGCGCGCGCTACTTCAGGCTCCAGCGATTCCCGGTGAAGCTAGCGGATTCATCGGTCCAGGTTCCGAACTTGCAGCACATCTGACCGCCATCCACCAGCAGCGTGGCGCCGGTGATGAAAGATGCGAGGCCCGAAGCCAGGAACGCGACGGCGTTGGCGACTTCCTCGGGCTTGCCTCCCCGCCCGAGCGGAATGGCGCGGAAATAGTCCTTGAGCACGCCTGGACTCTGGTAGCTTTCGGCAGTCAGACGCGTTTCGATCAAACCGGGATTCACGGCGTTCACGCGAATGCCGAAGGGACCAAGCTCATTCGCCGCCGTGTGAAGAATTCCCAGCACGCCCGCTTTGCTGGCATTGTAGGCAATCAGGCCAGCCTCGCCGTCGTAGGAATTAGTCGAGGCGGTCAGCACGATCGCCCCCTGCCGGCGCGGCCGCATGAGCGCCGACGCAGCTTGGACGGTTTCCCATAGCGCAGTGAGGTTGAGGGCGATGATGCGGTCCCAATCGGCCCGCGTGTGGGACTCCATGGGTTTCACGATTGCCGTGCCAGCGTTAACGACAACTATGTCCGGGGCGCCGGTTTGCGCGAACGCGGCGTCGAGAGAGGCGCGATCGGTGACATCGCAGACAACCCCGCGGCCGCCGAACGCTTCCGTCGCGACCCGCGAAGGCTGTTCGCGCGCAAGATCGAAAATGGTGACTGCGGCCCCGCCTTGGGTAAGGACCGAGGCGCAGGCTAAGCCGATACCGTTCGCGCCGCCGGTGACGATCGCACTGCGACCGGTGAAGTCGAAGCTCATCGTTCTATCTAATCAGACTCGACCAGCAGTCGCTGTGGTAAACTGGAAGATCCACGACGGGCCCGTAGCTCAGTTGGTTAGAGCGCTACCTTGACACGGTAGAGGTCTCCGGTTCGAGTCCGGGCGGGCCCACCACTCCCTTAATTCGCCATGAATACCGGCTATCGGTATTTCGTGCGCAGCCCCTCCGAGTTTCGCCGCGCCGGTCTATCCCCTCAACACCGGCAAGCGATTCGGCGTAATTTTCAGCCTTGCCCGACGTCGCATATCCGCAAGGTGGGGCCGCCAACTGGTCAAGCGGATCTGGAATACTTGAACCAACTGAATCGGCTGCATCGCCAGCGGCATCGGAGTCATACCGAATGCTACCGATGACGTGGGACTACAAAGAGCCGGCTCGTCCTTCCGATCGAGGATTTCCACGTGACGCCGCTCCACTTACTCGGTCTGGATGACTCCAGGCTCCGCTACCTTCATGCCGGAGGTGAAAAGCAACTCAGCCAAACAGGGCCGCGGTTACTTCCCCGCCACGCGCCAGTGAGAGACCTCGGGCCATTTCTTCAACTCCTCAATCGCCCACGCCGTCGTCTTGTCGGTATGGCAGGAGTTACAGGAGTTCGGCATCTTGAACTTATCCGTCATCGAAGGTGGAATAAATTTGAAGGTTTGGCTTTCTGACGTCTGTTAGGCTGGTCTTCATGGTCCGGCAGGTTTTTGTATTTGCGGCTTCA
>JAYUSQ010000121.1:0-20895 GCA_043755595.1 Acidobacteriota bacterium
TGATTTCACCTGGCGCCAATCAGATGATCACCACGGTCAGTTGGGCGAGGCCGGATCAGAGAGGCTGGAACGTCGGGTCGATGGCGATTTACGACTACCGCCAGAAGCTGTTTCAGTATTCGTCGACGCAGGTGGGCTACAACAATAGTTGTTGCGGGTTAAGCTTTCAGTTCCGGCGCGTCGGCGTGGGCGATAGGCGCAACGATTGGCGTGTGGCGTTTGCGGTGGCGAATATCGGCTCGTTTGGTAATTTGAGGCGCAACGAACGGCTGTTTTAATTTAATGGCGCCGCAGGTCGCGCAGGGTTGCCGAGAACCCAGTGTAAGAGTCGTCTTCCAACGAGAAGACCGCATCCACCGGCATATGCGAATCGACGGGGAATTCATCCAGCCTTTCAGCCCAATTCCACGCCTTGATCAGAAGCGGGTAACGATCCTTGAGTAAGTGGAATTTGAGATGTTTCTCTTTCAGCGGCGAAGGCGGCTCGCGCAACGTGGCTCCACGAACGGCGAGCACGGGGGCAGGATTGCCGTAGCCGAACGGTCCTAGCGACAGCACCTCGCGCGCCGTGGAGGGAGTTAGTTCACGTAACTCGACCTCGGCATCGATCCGATAGCTGGCGCAGAGGTCTTCGACGGCCAGATTCTCTTGCGCGTAAGCGGTCAAGCGGCTACGGAATTCCTCGACGCGATCGGCCGCCATGGTCAAGCCCGCCGCCTGACGATGCCCTCCGAACTTCACGAACAGATCCGGCATCGATTCGAGCGCGTCGAGCAGATGAAACCCGGCCACGCTACGCCCCGACCCGACGGCTTGCTTCTTGACGGGATCGATTTCAAGCACGAACACGGGCCGGTGAAACCGCTCCACTAGCCGGCTGGCCACAATGCCAGCGACACCGCGATGCCACCCTTCGCCGGCAAAAACCAGGGCGCGGCGCTCATCATCGACGGGCCACTCTTCGGTCTCTTTCAGCGCAGCCGCAAGAATTTCGCGTTCCACCTCCTGGCGCTCTTTGTTGAAGTCGTCGAGTAGCTGCGAAAGCTCTTTGGCGCGCGCTTCGTCTGAGGTGAGGAACAACTCAATGACATTGGCCGCTGAATCCATGCGGCCGGTCGCGTTGATGCGGGGGGCCAGACGAAAGGCCACTTGTCCGGCCGTGGGTGGCGCACCCGCTTGAAATCCGGCGATCTCCAGCAAGGAGCGCAGTCCGACGTTGCTTGTGTCCGTTAGGCCGCTCAAACCGTGTGTGACGATGACGCGATTCTCTCCGACCAACGGCACGACATCGGCCACGGTGGCGATTGCGACGATCTTGAGGAAAGATTCGGTGAGACGGCGGACGCGGCCCGGTGGAATCTCCAACAGCTTCAAAAGGGCCTGCACCAGCTTGAAGGCTACGCCCGCGCCGCACAAGTTCTTTTCCGGATACTCGCAGCCGGGCTGGTTGGGATTGAGTACGGCGACAGCCGGCGGAATTTCGGCTTCGGGCAAGTGGTGATCGGTCACGATCACGTCGACACCCAACTCGCACGCGTACTTCACTACTTCGTTGGCGCGAATGCCGGTGTCGACGCTGACGATCAGGCGCGTACCGTTCTGGGCAGCTTCGCGAATCACTTCCGGCCTCATGCCATAGCCGTCCTTAAGTCGATGAGGCACGTGAAAGCCCGCGTCATTACCGGCCATCTGCAGGACCTTCGAAAGCAGCACGATGCTAGTGGTGCCGTCGACATCATAGTCGCCGTAGAGCAGAATCTTCTCGTGGTTGCGCACGGCCTGTAGCAGGCGTTTTGCGGCCGCATCCATGCCCTTCATCAGGAAGGGATCGTGCAGAGAGTCGAGCGAAGGCTGTAAGAACCGATGGGCGGATTCGGCGTCCGCATAGCCCCGACGCATCAGAATGCGGGCCGTCAGCGGCGTTACTTTCAATTGCGCGGCGAGCCAGCGGGCCCGGTCCGGATCGATCTCGGGAAAGTTCCAGCGCGCCGGCCGCTGCGGAATCTTCGCCATTAGTTCTGCGAGAAGTAGCCGCTCATGGGCGGCGGTTCTTCGCCTAACTCCATGGCTTCGTCGAGGTCGTCGAGCAAGTCGAGATACTCGTCATACCAAGGCGCGGTCGCCTCGTAGAGATAGGTGCGGCCATCGAAATCGAAGGACAATTCAATCGCGCTGGTGAAGCCCTCGTAACCCTTGAGCCGCTTCAACTCCCGTTCCATTTCGCGGTGTCTTTCGCGCGCCAAGTCGGCGGCCTCGAGCTTTTCGAAAGCTTCATCGAGCACCAACGGGCCGAACTCGCGGTGGTGAAAGACGATCAGTTTGACGCCGATCGAAAGAGCGGTGTCGAGGAAATCAGCCGGATTTGGGCGCAGGCTGACATCCCAAAGGATCGGCGGGGACTGGTCGTTGAATCGGCTGCGTGCGTAGAAGACAACGTAGGCGCCGTCCTGCAACTGACGTTCGATATCGAGCTTGAGATTATCGAGGTCTTGTCTCATGAGCGCTGTGCCGTGACGAGAATATCATGTTGGTTGCCAAGTTCCCGGGCCGATGGTGTGACGATCGTCCGGGGACCGATATGGATCTTTCTATTTGAATTCATGGCGGCGCGCACGTCGGCTTCGCAAACGAAGTCGCTGATAGCGATCGCCGGAGGAGGCGGAGGCGCAACTGGCGATGGCTTGGGGGGCTTGACGACCGCAGGCGCAGGGGACACCGGCGCCGCACATCCGCAGGATACTTCGGCAGCCGCGCGAGCGCTTAGGAAGCGATCTACGACGGCGGCTGCCGGTGACGCCGGGGCTGAGCCACCGCCTAGGCCACGCTGGGTCAGAAATCTTTCAACCGCCGACGCAACCATCTCTTTCACCGCGCCTGAATCATTGGTTACGGCTGGCATGGTAAGTGGGCTTTCAAACGCATCCTCAACGTTGCGGATCACCATGGCAAGCCGCCGGATGTTGATCAGATGCAAGGGCCCGATATTGTCCGATGTCGCGTTGCCCGCCATCGCGCCGCAGCCAAGCGTCATCGCCGGTTGCAGGCCCGTAGTGATTCCGGTAGAGCCTTGCGGCGCAGGTGTGTTGACGAGCACGCGGAAGCTTGGGATTCGCAGACCGTATTCGCGAATGCGCGCGGGGTCGGTTGCATGAATGACGCTCGTATGGCCGAGCCCGCCAAATTTGAGAAGCGCCTGGCAGGCGCGCACTTGCTCTTCCCACCCTTCGACGAAGAGCAGAGAAAGCACGGGGCTCAACTTCTCCATTGAGAGCGGGTGTTCTTTGCCGACTCCGCCAATTTCGGCCACCAGGATCGACGTCTCCGGCGGCACGCTGAAGCCTGCCATCTGCGCGATCTTCGTGGGCGCTTGTCCGACACAGTTCGGATTGATTCGCCAATTCGGCGCGATAAGGAGTTTGGCCAGCGCCTTGGCTTGATCCGCCGAACATAAGTGCGCCTTGCACTTTCGCAACTCATCAAGCACCGCAGTCTTGCTGGACGCAAGCGCGACGAGCGTTTGCTCACTGGAGCAGAGCGTGCCGTAGTCGAAGGACTTGCCTTGTACGACCTTCGACACCGCTTCGGCAATGGGCGCGGACGCATCAAGGAGCACCGGCACATTACCAGGGCCGACGCCGAACGCCGGTTTGCCACTGGAATACGCCGCCTTGACGATGCCAGCCCCGCCTGTAGCCAGAATCACGCTGGTGCGCGGATGGCGCATCAACGCATCGGTGCCTTCCATCGTGGCGTTGTTGATGCATCCGATGATGTGTTCCGGGGCGCCAGCGGCACGCGCGGCTTCGTACATCACGTGGGCGGTTTCGCAACTGCACGCCTTGGCGCGCGGGTGCGGACTCAACACCACGGCGTTGCCGGCTTTTAGGGAAATGAGGATTTTATAGATGGCGGTGGACGTGGGATTGGTCGTCGGCAGGATCGCGGCGATCACACCGACGGGCACGCCAATTTCGACGATCTTCCGCTCGGTGTCCTCACGCAGCACTCCGACCGTTTTCAGGCCGCGAATCGCGCGCGACAGAATATCGGCGGCGAGAAGATTTTTAGCCAGCTTGTCGCGGGCGTTGCCATAGCTGGTTTCGTCGACCGCGAGTTGAGCGAGCCGCGCCGAGTGTGCGCGCGCCGCCGCCGCCATCGCTTCCACGATTGCGTCTATTTTTTCTTGGGTGAAATTACGGAATTGTTGGAAGGCCGCGTAGGCTTGCTCGACTTTAGCGCGGACTTCCTGAATCGATACGAGGTCCGAATCGCGAAGCACGGTGCGTTCCTACTGCCCAAAAAAGGCGCTAGCTGCCTGACTTTTCGGTGGAACTCTTCTTGTTCTTGCCGGGGAGAACTTTTTCCACATCGCTATGCGGGTTCGGGATCACATGCACGGAGACGAGTTCGCCGACGCGCCTGGCCGCGGCCGCGCCTGCGTCGGTGGCGGCTTTCACCGCGCCCACGTCGCCACGGACGGTGACGGTGACGTAGCCCGCGCCGATGAACTCTCGACCTTCCAAGATGACGTTGGCGGTCTTCACCATCGCATCGGCGGCTTCAATGGCGCCGACCAGACCCTTTGTCTCCACCATTCCTAGGGCTTCCATAATTGATCTCTAACGGTAGCATAATGAGAGAGGAGATCAACGATGCCCGCTGTGGTTGCCAAACTGACTTGGGAAGATATCAAGGACCGGCCAGAAGATCGCCTGGAATTAGTGGATGGAGAGTTAATTATGTCGCCCATGGCATCGATCAAGCATCAGGTCATCTGCCAGAATTTTGGGAAAGCGATACTGCCGACGGTTGACGCACGCCGACTGGGTGCGTTCTACTCATTGCCTATTCACGTGGTCCTGGCTCCGGGCACCGAATATGAACCGGATTGCTGCTTTATCGCTGCGAGCCGCGAGCGCGATCCCGACTCCCCTGTGTTTTTCGGCGCGCCGGATCTCATCATCGAAGTCATCTCAGAAAGCAATCGGTCGCACGACACCGTGGTGAAATTTCGCGACTACCAGCGGTTCGGAGTGCGTGAGTATTGGCTGGTGGACCCCCGCGAGTGGCACGTGCGGGTTTTTCATTTGAACGCGAGCGGCCAATACGAATTGTTGGGCGTGTATGGCCTGGGTGACCGCATCCAGTCGCGCGTGTTCCCCGACTTGGCCATTGACCCGGCTGCGATTTTCGCTTAAGAGCCGCCAACGGGACCGCCTACAATAGAGGTAGGCTCCCCCTCAACTAGAACTAATGCCTTCTCCCGGGAAGAAAACCAAGCCGCGCAAAAACGCGGTCCGTAATATTGAAACCACCGTCCTGCCGAATGGACTGCGCATCATTTCCGAAACGATGACGCACGTTCGCAGCGCTTCGGTCGGGATTTGGATCGACTCCGGCTCGCGCCTGGAAGCGCCGCCCGAGAGCGGAGTTTCGCACTTCATCGAGCACATGGTGTTCAAGGGTTCGGCCACACGGTCGGCTGAAGACATCGCGCGCAGTATCGACTCACTGGGCGGCAACCTCGATGCGTACACAGGCAAAGAACTGGTCTGCTTCAACATCAAGGTGCTGGACGATCATCTGCCGGTTGCCTTCGATATCCTGGCCGATATGGTGCTGCGGCCTGCGTTCCGCGCGACCGATATCGAGAAGGAAAAAGGCGTCATCCTCGAAGAACTGAAGATGGAAGCCGACAACCCGGAGTATCTGGTTCACGAGACGTTCTGTACGAATTTCTATCGCGGCCATCCGCTGGGACAGTCGATTATCGGGACCAAACAAACGATCCGGAGTTTCGACGCTAAAGGCGTGCGCGATTTCTACCGTTCGGTTTACACGCCGAAGAATATTCTCATTACCGCGGCGGGGAATCTTGAACATCAAGCGCTGGTCGATATGATCGCCGCGCAATTTGGATCGCTCGCTCCCCGTGCGCAACGTAAGCAGGCGGGACCGCCGCAGGCTCAGGCGCGGATTGTGCTGAAGGACAAAACTTCGCTGGAGCAAATGCATGTGTTGGCCGGCGTTCCGGCCTACGCGGTGGCTCACCCGCAGCGTTTCTCGGCATACGTGCTGAATGTGCTGTTGGGCGGCAGTATGAGCTCTCGTTTGTTTCAAACAATTCGTGAGCAGCGTGGTTTGGCCTATTCGGTCTTTTCCGAAATTAGCGCGCATCGCGACTCGGGTATGCTGGCGATCTATGCCGGCACGTCCCGCCAGTCGCTGCCGCAAGTGCTGGATTTGACGATGAAGGAATTGCGCAAGTTCAAGGACGAGCCCGTGCCCGCCGACGAACTCAAACGCGGCAAGGATCATCTGAAGGGCTCCGTCATGCTGGGCCTGGAATCGACGTCAAGCCGGATGTCGAATCTGGCGCGGCAGGAGATGTATTTCGGGCGCTTCGTCACGCT
Organism: Acidobacteriota bacterium; assembly: GCA_043755595.1. Lineage (GTDB taxonomy): Bacteria > Acidobacteriota > Terriglobia > Bryobacterales > Bryobacteraceae > VFZP01. The sequence goes on from JAYUSQ010000121.1 coordinate 6,414, forward strand.
GGATGAAATCGTGCGCGAGATCGAGGCGGTTACCGTCGAATCGGTCCAGCAGGTGGCGCGGGAGTTGTTCCGCCCCGAGGCGATTGCGTTGACGGTCTTGGGCAATCTAAACGGGCTTAAGGTTCGGCGCGAACATCTTGCTTGTTGATGCGATGACGGCGGGATATACAGGATCCGAAGTTTTCTTGGAGCGGAACTCAAGTCCCGCGCAAGCTAAAGCTTGCCCTACGTTTCGGATTCTCTCGCTGGTGCTGGGTGCGGCCTGCTGCCTTCACGCGTACGACTTTAAGTCGCTCAAGCCCGAAGGCTACGTGAGCGATTTTGCGCATGTCATCGACACCGCTTCAAAGGTCGAGATTGAGCGCTACTGCCGCGACCTGGAAGACCGCACCGGCGTGCAATTGGCGTTTGTCACTTTGAGATCGCTGGAGAACGAGCCGGTTTCGGATGTGGCGAATCTGCTCTATCGCACTTGGGGTATTGGGCAGAAAAAATCCAACGAAGGCGCGCTGTTGCTGCTGTCGATCGACGACCGTAAGAGCCGGCTCGAAGTGGGCTATGGCCTGGAGCCGATTCTGACCGATCTCAGCACCAGTGTGATTTTGCGCGAGATGCGGCCGGCTCTGCGTGAAAACCACTATGGCGACGCGATGATCGCGGCTACCCGCGTGATGGGCGAGAAAATTCTTGCGGCGAAGGGGCTGCCGGCGGGCGGGGGGCGGGCGATCCGCACCAGCCGGCCGCGAGGCACAGATCCGGCGGTGCCCACCGAAGTGTGGATTTTCCTGGCTATCATTGTGCTGATGTTCTTTTTGAACAGTCGGCGCTCTGGGCAGTATGGCCATCGGCGCGGCGGCATTCTCCCGATCTTCTTCCCGCCCGGTTTTCCTGGCAGCGGATCGTCGAGGCATGGGGGAGGCTTCGGCGGCATGAGTGATTCCGGCGGCGGCTTCGGAGGCTTTGGCGGGGGCGATTCGGGCGGCGGCGGCTCGTCCGGCGATTGGTAATCGGACCATGACGAAAGAACAGCAGATCTCGCAATTCACCGAACGCTTCGTAAAAGCTTTTGGAACAAGCGCCGTGTCGCTCATCCTCTACGGTTCAGCGGCTGGGCCCGAATTTAACGAGCACTACTCGGATCTCAACATGCTCTGCGTGTTGAAATTTATCGCACCCGGCGAATTGGCCGCCTCTGAGCCGCTGTTTCGCTGGTGGCTGGAGCAGGGCAATCCGGCACCGGTGCTCATGAGCGAGGCCGAAGTCCGCGGCTCCACCGATTGTTTTCCAATCGAGTACCAGGACATGCAGATCCGGCGGCGCGTGCTGCACGGCAAGGACGTGATCGAGGGGTTGACGGTCGACCGGTCATTTTATCGCGCGCAAGTGGAGTACGAATTGCGGTCCAAGCTCTTGCGGCTTCGGCAGAAGGCGGCGGGCACGCTGCACGATCAGGAACGGCTGGCGCGGCTAATGGCGGATTCGGTTTCGACTTTCCTGGTGCTGGCTCGTCACGGATTGCTGCTGGCTGGTTGCGACGGCGGCGTGACCCGCCATGCGACTGTGGCGAATCTGCAAAAGCATTTCGCTCTCGATCCAACGCCCTTCGAGATCCTGCTCGAAGTTCGCGAAGAGAAAAGAAAGCCGTCGGCGATTGACGCCGTGGCGGTGTTCACTCAGTACTTGATCGGGGTCCAGCAGTTGGTGGACGCCGTCGACTCACTCCATAAATAGCTCCAAAAGGAAAGAAGGAAAAATGAAGACCGGTGTTCTCGCGCTGATCGCGCTCGTAGTTGTTGGAGTCGTGTTAGGCGGCCAGGTTGTTTCGGCCCGCAACGAGATGGTGGTGAAGAAGAACGGAATCGAAGGCGCGTGGGCGCAGGTGGATAACGTGATGCAGCGGCGCGCCGATCTGATACCGAATCTGGTGGCAACGGTAAAGGGCTTCGCCAAACAGGAGCAGACAGTCTTTGGCGACATTGCCGCCGCGCGTTCGGGCCTGTTGAACGCCAAGAGCCCGCAAGAGAAAATGCAGGCGAACGGCGCGCTGGATGGGGTCGTAGGCCGGTTGTTGATGCTGACTGAGAATTATCCGCAGCTCAAGTCCGACAAGAACTTTCAGGATCTACAGAGCCAGCTTGAAGGCACCGAAAATCGCATCGCGATCGAGCGCCAAAAGTACAACAACTCCATCAAGGAATACAACACCTACATCGAGCTCTTTCCGAAGAATATCGCGGCCAGCCTTTTCGGCTTCGCGCGCAACGAAAACTATTTTAAAACCGAACCAGCGGCCAAGCAGGTTCCAAAGGTATCCTTTTAAGATCACTTCTATGAGCGCACCCCTGTTTAAGAACTACATCAACGGCGAGTGGGTCGGCGGCGACACGTTTGAAAACCGCAACCCCGCCAACACGGACGAAGTCGTCGGTCTTCATGTGAAAGGCACGCCCGCCGATATGGTGGCTGCGGTTGACGCCGCTGCCGCGGCATTCCCTGGTTGGGCCACGATGGCGGGACCGGCGCGCGGCAACCTGCTCTACAAGGTGGCCGATATTCTCGATCGCAAGTTTGACCAACTGGGCGAAGAGATGTGCCGCGAAGAGGGCAAGACCTTGCCCGAGGCCAAAGGCGAAGTTCGCCGCGCCATCAACATCTTCCGCTATTTCGGCGGCGAAGGCTCACGGATGCCCGGGATGATCGTGCCGTCCGAGCGTGACCGCGTCCACATGTTCGCACTGCGCAAGCCGGTGGGCGTCGTTGGGCTCATCACGCCGTGGAATTTCCCGATTGCGATTCCCGCCTGGAAAATCGCCCCGGCGTTGATCTGCGGCAACACGGTTGTGGTGAAGCCCGCTTCGGCATCGCCGCTTTGCGCCTGGCGCATTGTGGAGGCTTGTCATGAAGCGGGCGTCCCCAAGGGTGTCATCAATTTTGTGTCGGGCTCTGGCGCGACGCTCGGCAATGCTCTCGTAACCGCCAAGGGTCTCAAAGCCGTGTCCTTCACTGGATCGTGCGATGTGGGCAATTGGCTGCATGGCGAAGCGAGCAAACGTCACCTGCGCATTCAATTGGAGATGGGCGGGAAGAATCCCACCATCGTGCTGGCCGATGCGGACTTCAACTCAGCTGTCGGCAACGTCGTCAACGCGTCGTTTTTCTCGACGGGTCAGAAGTGTACCGCCACCAGCCGCGTGATTGTCGAAGATTCGATCTATGACAAATATGTCGCGGCGCTGGTGGAACAGACCAAGAAGCTGAAGGTCGGCGACGGCATGAAGCCCGGGATCGACATTGGTCCGGCGGTCGATGAAGGCCAGTTGCAGACCGACCTCGACTACATCGAGATCGGCAAGAAGGAAGCGGGCGCGCCCTTGTGCGGCGGTAACCGGCTGACTGGCGAAGGCTATGACAAGGGCTTCTTCGTTGAACCCACTATCTTCGGCAACGTGACCGAAAGCATGCGCATCGCGCAGGAAGAAATCTTTGGACCGGTGCTGGCTGTCATGCGCGCCAAGGATTTCGACGACGCCATGCGGATCGCCAACAACATTCCGTTCGGGTTGTCGGCGTCGATCCAGACCACCAACCTAAGCCGCGCGTTCGACTACATCTACAAGATGGAAGCCGGGTTGTTGACGGTGAATCTGCCCAGCGCGGGCGTTGAGTATCAGTTGCCGTTCGGCGGCACCAAGGAATCCAGCTTCGGACCCAAGGAACAAGGCCCGGCGGCGATGGACTTCTACAGCGACTACAAGACCGTCTACATGAAGTATTAAGGCAAGGCAGGACCTAAGACACTCTAATGAAGCTGGGACAAATCATCTGGAATGGCAGGATCACTGCCGCTGTTTGGCAAGAAGGACTTGCGCATCCGATCCCCGACACCACCGTGCAGGACCTGATCCGGCGCTCAGAGGTGGAGAAAATCGATTTGGCGGAATTGGCCTTGCGTCAAGCCGCCAAGCATGGGGAGGATCTCCCACCGGCGATTCCGATTCATCCCCGGGAAGTTTGGGCTTGCGGCTGTACATATGAAATGAGCGCGGCTTTTCGCGATGCCGAACACAACACGCGGGAAGGCTTTTACGCCTACGTGTACGATAGCGCTCATCGGCCCGAAAGCTTTTTCAAGGGCACGGCGCGCGTTTGCGTCGGGACGGGGCAGGGCATCGGTATCCGCTCCGATTCCAAGTTCACCGCGCCCGAGCCGGAATTAGCGGTCGTGCTGGGCGCGGGCGGAAAGATCCTCGGCTACACGATCGCCAACGACGTGTCGGCCTGGGATATCGAGAAGGAAAATCCGCTCTACTTGCCGCAGTCAAAGGTGTACAACGCCTGCTGCGCGCTGGGTCCGGTGATAGTGACTCCGGACGAACTCACCAATCCGTACGCCCTCGAGATGACCTGCAAGATTGTCCGTGGCGGCGCAACCGTCTTCACCGGCGCCGTCAACACCTCGAAGCTCCATCGCAAGATCGAGGAACTGGTGGAGTATTTGTTTCGCGCCAATGCGATTCCTTCGGGAAGCGTTCTTTGCACCGGCACGGGCATCATCGTGAAGGAAGAAAACGCGCTCGCCCCCGGGGATATCGTCACCATTAGCGTGCCCGAAATTGGTACGCTTAGCAACCCGGCCGTGATCGTCTAAACCCCAGGAAGGCAGGCCCACGCGCGGCCCTGTCTTCTTCTTTGTTCTCATTGTTGTGCTATAGTTCGGGCAGGAGGCACAAACTCGAAATGAAGTTGATGTCATTTGTTTCCTTGACGCTGGTTTCGTCCGCAACGCTTGCGGTGGCCGGCGGGAACAACATTCGTGGTGAGTATGTCGAGGCCCGAACGGCCGACGTATACACTGGCGCGTGTTTTGCGAACTCCGAAGTCGGCAACACCGGCGATGTCGCCGTGATGGGATGGCGCGTAAGTAAGGGGAGTTTCAACGGCGTTACGCTGGATGGACTCAACGTAGTGGCGGTGGTGCGCGGCAAGGGCACGCTTGGGTTCGTGGATGGAACGGTTTACCCCGTGAAGTCCGTGCTGATCATTGATGAGCGCGCGAGCGTCGAGCAGCGGCAGGCGTTAAAGGCTTTTGCCCAGCGAATGGGTGGCGATTTGCTGAGCGATGTCGTGCGGATCGATTCCGCTCCGATCTCGTTCACCTTGGAAGACGACAACGTCCACACGGCTGGCGTGACATTGCAGGCTGGCAATTTGGCTACGATTCGCACTCGTGCGATGAATGCCAAAGATCACGTTTGCTCGAATGAGGAAGTCTGGTATTTGCCTTTGACGAAGGTGAAACATGCCATGCCGGCGGTGGCGATGGAGCATCGTTTCAAGGGCGAAGGTCTCGATATGAAGTGGTCAAGCCCGGATAAGCGTAGCGCGTTTGTCGCCGATTTCCAACTGAACGACTGATAACTGTCGGTCGAGAGGTAGCCGAGTTATTGGCCGCCGATGAACGCGGATAAACGCCGATAAGGACCGCTTCGGGGACGGATCAACGGCTGATCAAAGTGGCCCGGTCACCCGATTCTTCCTCGGCAAATCGCTGGCGGAGTCGCACCAGTCCTTCTGTCTGCAACAGGGAATGCTCCAGCCGGAGTCCGATGGCGAAGCCTTCGCCGTCGGGCTCGGTATAGCAAACCTCTCCCAACATCATCGTGCTGTTCAGGTCAAGCCGGACCAGGGTCCCGGCGGACAAGTTTGTCTCCGACCGTAGCCGCAATCCGCGGCCGGAGAAGTTCAGGACCCGTACCGTCACGGGAGCGCTTTTCTCATAGCCGTTCAGAATGGACATCTTCGCGGTAGCTTCAGGGCGAGGAGCCAAACGAGGCTCAGAACGTTGATCGAAGGTTAGTGCCGTCACGATTGCCTTATCGGATCGGCGGCGGGGAACAATCTTGTTTTAGAGGGTGCGGAGGAAAAATCCTAACGTGTAGAGGCTGGGCCTATCTCCAGGCAGCGAGGAGCCATAGGCACAGGCCTATGCCCATCAGGAGCGAGATCTCGGCGACTCGTCTCCAACGCCGCGAGCGGTCTGTCGTCTGTATGGAATGATCAGGCTCCGCCGAATCGCCAGTAACGGCGTCCCGGCCGGCATACGAGCGCATCCAACGGGATTCTACGGCAGACGGCTGGCCACTGAGTGACCGAAGCACTTCCCGGCGCCCGCCTTCGTCAGCAATGAGAAGTGTCGCCGAATAGGGTCCGGACGTGGATTGGATCAAACGTTCGCGCATTTGCTGAGGCACTTCGCTCAGCGAACGAAAGCTCTGGAGTCCGCCACCGCTAGAAATAAGAATGGTGGACGTTTTGTGGGTGACCCGATCCTGCAAAGTGATGCCTCTCTTCTTCCACTACTACTATCGGCTGAAATCAGCCGCCAATCGCTAGACGCCCCACCGGGGGCTCGTCCTGAGCGTGGTCCAAAATAACCTGAATGAAGCCTAAGGCCGCCTTGGACAGCGCTTTGTCTTTCCGGTAGATCAGCCCCACCGAACGCATCATCGGTTCGGGACCAAGCGAAACCGCTGCCAGTTTACCACTGTCGACTTCCTCTTGGAAGTGAGGCGCGGCCATGAACGACAATCCAAGGCCGGCAAGCACGAAACGCTTGATCATTTCGGTGGCATCCAACTCCATGGACACGTTGAAGTCTGGCTCAAGGATGTCAAACCATAGGTTCAACCGCGCGCGCGTGGTGCCTGATTTGGGGAGCAGCAGCGGATAGTTGAGCAGATCCTTGGCCAGGATCACCGGGAATTGAGCGAGAACGTGGTTGGCCGGAGTCATCAGCTTGATCTCGTCGGAAAAGACCCGCACCACCTGCAGGCGTTTGTCGCCCACCGGGAGTTGCGTCACGCCAAAGTCCGCCTGGTTTTCGAGCACGGCGTCGACAATGCGGCTGCCGTAGCTACGTTCGACCTGGAGTTGGATGTTCGGAAAGTTCTCTTTGTACTCGGAAAAAACCTGCGGCAGCACGTAGATGCAGGTGGCTTCGTTGGCGGCAATCACCAGTTCGCCACGTGGGGTACGTTCGAGCTCGCTGATGGTGTCTTTGGCCTGCTTGCGAAGTTCCAGAATCTGATGCGCGTAATCGGCGAAGATGTGGCCTGCGGCAGTCAAGGCGATCCGCGTGCCAAGGCGATCGAAAAGGGAAGTATTAAGTTCCTGTTCGAGTTGGCGAACCTGGGCGCTAATGGCCGGCTGCGTACGAAAACACGTCTGCGCAGCCTTTGAGAAGCTCTTGAGACGGACGATCTCCAGGAACGTGTGGAGTTGGTCGAGGTCCATGACGAAGAATTCTTGGTTGCCCTCGGGGAATCTCGATTATAACATTAATAAATTGAAGCTCATACGGTTGGTCGGGCGGTTGGCCGGTCTCCTGGCGGCGCAGGCGGCATTCGCCCAGGATGCCGATAGCGCGCGCACGCTCGTCGTGGTCAATCGCGATTCGGCGCTCTCGGGTCAGATTGCCAACTATTACGTCCGGAAACGCGGAATTGCGCCGGCACGGGTTTGCCTGGTCAATGCCGGAGCCGGCGAGACAATCGACCGTCCGGTTTATCGCTCGTCGATCGAGGCTCCAATCGAACGGTGCCTGGCGAAACTACCCGGGTCCACTCACTATCTGGTGCTAACCGCCGGGCTTCCTTTGCGCGTAACCGGTTCGGATGGAATCGACGGCACGCTGGCTTCGGTAGACTCCGAACTGGCCACGCTCTATGGCAAGCGCTTGGGACTGACCGTGCCGCTGGAGGGCGGCGTTCGCAACCCGTTCTTCGGTCAGACTCACACACCATTCCAGCAGCGGGCCTTTCCCATTTATCTGGTTGGGCGGTTGGCCGCGTACGACCTGGCGACCGTGAAGCGCATGATCGACGACGGACTAAACGCGGAAAATCGCGGCGCCTTTATCTTCGATATGAAGGAAGGGGAGACGGACAATCCAGGCGACAAATGGCTGAGCGCGGCGGCGCTACAATTACCAGCCGGACGGGCGGCCGTCGAATCGACCAGGAATATTCTGGAGCGGCAAATGCGGGTCATTGGCTACGCAAGTTGGGGCTCCAACGATAAGATGCGCAAGCGCCGGTTGTTGGGGTTTGAGTGGTTGCCGGGATCGGTCGTCACCGAATACGTGTCGACCAATGGGCGCACCCTGACGCGGCCCCCGGACGCCTGGAACCTCGGCAACGATTGGCGAGGCCGCGGCACGCTATTTGCGGGCAGTCCGCAATCGATGGCGGCGGACTATCTCGCCGAGGGAGCTACGGCCGTGACGGGGCATACCGACGAACCTTGGCTCGACGCAACTCCGAGGCCGGACTACCTCTTTCCCGCCTACTACAGCGGCCGATCGCTTGGTGAAGCCTACATGCTCTCGCTTTCCAAGCTCAGTTGGCGCAATGTTCTTTTCGGCGATCCGCTGATGCGGCTACGTAAGCCCAAGTAAATTTCTATTCATGCCAATCATCACTCTGACTACCGATTTCGGAACGCGCGATCATTTCGCGGCGGCCATGAAGGGCGTGATCCTCGGTCTTGCGCCTAAAGTGAATCTGGTGGACATCACCCACGACATCGAGCCGTTTGCAGTGAGCGAAGCCGCGTTCACGATTGGCGAAGCATGGCGCTGGTTTCCCAAGAAGACGATCCATGTGTGCGTGGTGGATCCGGGTGTCGGTTCCACGCGGCGGCCGATCCTGGTTGAGTCGGGTGGACACTACTTTGTCGGCCCTGACAATGGCTTGTTCGGATTGATCTGCGCGCGCGACCGGAAAGCGAAGGCGCGTCATCTCACTGCGGCTAAATATTTCTGCCAGGAGCGGAGCCAGACTTTTCATGGGCGCGATGTATTTGCGCCTGTCGCCGCTCACCTGGCATTGGGAGTGCGCCCGGCTCTGTTTGGACCGGCGATTAGCGACCTGGCGCGCACGGCGCTGGAGGCTCCAACCCGCACGAGCACGCGGACATGGGTAGGAGCGGTGCTCAAGGTGGACCGGTTTGGCAATCTCGTCACCAATTTTCATCTGTCGGAGTTTCCCGATCTACCACGGCGCCAGATCTCGATGATCGCCGGGATTCAGCCGGTGGACTATCTCGTGCGGAGTTACGCCGAAGCGCCGCCGGACGAAGCCGTCGCGATTATCGGCAGCTCAGGCTATCTGGAAGTGGTGGTGAATCAAGGTTCGGCGGCGAAGCTGCTGGGGTGCGGGGTGGGCGCACCGATCGAGCTCTCGATCATTTGAGGCGGGCGGCCGGCAAACCCCGGTCACGCGCGCAGATACGGGCCAACGGCGGCGAGCATTTCGCGAATTGTCTGCTGCGCATAGGCGTCGAATTCTCCGCCACGCCCAGGATTGCCGCCTCGCACCTTCCAGTTGGGGAAGATGCCGCGCAGATGCAGGACGTATTTCAAGGCCGGAACACCCCAGGTTTCCATGGAGGCTACCAGCAACAGCGCCCGCGCGCAATACTCAGCGGATTCTTTGCGCTTGCCGTTCTCAAACAGATCCCACGCCGACGCGTATAGATCTCCGAAGCCGACTGCGGGCATGTTGCCGGCCGATCCGCGCACCATTTCTTCATAGAGTGTCTTGCCGTGAAAGCCAGTGAAGGAACTGAGTTCCGGCGCCAGCGCTCGAAACTGCGTGATCCGCGAATGCACTGGACCGGCCTCATCCTTGAGATAGCGCAAAGTGGGAATCTCTTTGGCCATCCGGACGATGAATTCGACGCTCATCTTTCCGATAGCCTGACTGAACAGCGGCAGGGGCGAAGACTCGCCGATCGCTTTGTAGTAGGCCAGGATGCGTTCTTCGTTTTCCTCGTTCTGGGGAGGCAAGGCGATGATTGCGTCTGCGCCGATTTTTGTCGCGTGCCGTGCATACCCGGTGGCGAGCGGGATGGAACTGGCCTGGACTCCGATCACAATGGCGGGCCTCAAACCAGCCCCTGCCGCCAGGATCGTTTCGGCGCCTGCGATGCGCTCTTCCTGACTCAACGTGGAGTACTCGCTGGCCAGTTGCGGCCAGACCATGCCATGGACGCCGCAGCGGTCGAGGAAGCGAACCTGCTTGGCAAGCACCGGCTGGTCCAGGAGGTTAGCTTCAGTGAACGGCGTTTGCATGATGGGAAAGATCCCGCGCAAAGGCCGTCTGACTCCCGCGCCGGACGCCAGGGCGGCGGCCCCGGTGAACAGCAGGAAATCCCGGCGAGTATTCACAAAGCGAGATGGCACCTGGATATCGTACCATCGCCGGTATGTCTCAACAGCCGGCTGAGCTGACGGTCAAGGCGGTGGTGCTCGGCCTGATCCTGGCGTTCATTTTCGGATCGGCGAACGCGTATCTCGGAATGAAGGCCGGACAAACGGTGGCCGCGACGATCCCGGCTGCAGTCATCGCCATGGCCCTTTTCCGCTTGCCCTGGCTGCGCGGAACAATTCAAGAGCAGAATATCGTTCGTACCGCCGCAAGCGTGGGCGAAGCTTTGGTGGCCGGTGCGATTTTCACGATCCCGGCCTTTATGCTGGCCGAAGTAGATGGCGCCAGGCTGTGGCCGAATCTGCGCGATCACTACTGGGAAGCCGTCGTAATTCTGCTGGTGGGCGGGCTGATCGGCGTCTTCTTCATCATCCTCTTGCGCCGGCCGCTGTGTGTCGACGCGAATCTTCCGTGGCCCGAAAGCGTCGCCAGCGCCCAGATCGTCAAAGCGGGCGCCGAGCAAAGCGATGCTCCCAAGCTGGTCTTTGGCGCGATGGCCTTCGGCGCGTTGGTGCAGTTGCTGAAAAGCGACAAGGGGCTGCAAATCTTCAGGGAATACTTCGAAGGGTTCCTCGCGTTTCCGCAGTCGGTCGTGCGGCACTTTAATTTCGACCGGCAGGCGATCGCCGAGGTGACGCATCGCGGCGGTATTCCGTGGTCGACACCAGCGATGTCACCCGCGCTGATTGGGATCGGTTACATCATCGGGCCGCGCTACTCGGCGATCAGCGCGACGGGCGGAGTGCTGGCGTGGTGGGTCCTTATCCCCCTGCTGTTGTTTTTCGATCCCGACTTAACCCGCAGGCTGGGGGGCGGTGAAAACGGAACTCCGGCGGTAGCTGCCTATACGATCTGGTACAACATCGTCCGGCCCATTGCGGTAGGCGCGATGCTGGTGGCCGCTTGCAGCACGCTGTTTGAGATGCGCGCGTCGATTATCCAGTCGGTACGAGGCGCGTGGGACGCTTCGCGGTTGGCGGGGGGGAGTGAGGCGGTCGAACGCACCGAGCGCGATATTCCGACACGTTGGGTGGGGATTTCCGTGGCATTGTTGCTGGCGCCGGTGACGGCCATCTACCATCACTTCACCGGCGGGTGGTGGGCGGCGATTCTCGCGGCGCTGGTGATGACGGTGACGGCTTTTCTGCTTTCGGCGATTGGCGGCTATCTGGTCGGGCTGATGGGGAGTTCGAATCAGCCGCTCTCAGGGCTCACTCTATCCGCGCTGATTCTATCCGCTCTATTGTTGCTCGCGATCGGCATTTCGGGCAAGGCTGGAGTGGCGGCTGTGTTGGGAGTGGCGGCTGTGGTGTGTTGTGCCTGCTCGGTATCCGGTTCGTTGATTCAGGATTTGAAGGCGGGGCATCTACTGGGTGGCACACCCTGGAAAATGCAGGTAGTGGAGATCCTGGCGGTCGCGTTGCTGTCTTTTTTTCTGGTGGCTCCGATTCTCGCTCTACACGAAGCCAATCTCGATACGGGCGGTATCGGTGGACGCGCGCTGCCGGCTCCGCAAGCAGGCCTGATGGCGCAACTGGCCAACGGAATCATGAGCGGGCAGATGGCATGGGGATTGCTTGGTATTGGAGCAGCCTTCGGGTTGTCGATGGTGATGTGCGGCGCGCGGGCGCCGATGCTGATCGCCGTGGGTATGTACTTGCCCTTTGACACGACGTCGGCGATTCTTCTGGGCGGTTTGATCCAGTGGATCGCGAGCCGATCTGGCTCTGACGAAGAGCGCGGCACGTTGTTGGCAAGTGGTTTGATTGCGGGCGAGGCAATCATGGGGATTGTCTTGGCCGTTACGTTCGTGGTGGGCATCCCGTCGATTACGCGAGTGCTGTTTGGCGTAAATGGGTTTGAATGGTATCCGGCCCTGGGCGGCTGGCTTTCGATAGCGGGTTTTGCCGCGATCGCTTGGATGCTGATTCGTATGGCGAGGAAACCGAAGGAGTCTTGAGAATGAAGTTTTTGGCGACTTTGTGTCTGGCGGTGACGGCGAATCTGGCTAGCGGCCAGGTGGTGGGCGTGCGGCGCGCCTACATTCGAGCATCCGGCGAAGGCGTGGTTTCGGTTCGACCGGATCAAGCGTCGATCAGCGTGGGTGTGATCACGCAAGGGACGACGGCGGCTGCCGCTACTGACGCGAATGCGAGCAAGGCCGAGGCGATTCTCGCGGCGTTGCGGCGGCTGCTGGGAACGACCGCCGACATCCGCACGTCGTTTTTTTCGGTGAGTCCGAATCAACGGTTTCCACCAGGCGGCGGCGTGCCGGAGATTGTCGGCTATACGGCCACGAATCAGTTTCGCGTGGTCATTGCCGATACCAGTGCGGCGGGCCGCGTAATCGATACGGCGACAGGCGCGGGCGCTAACAGCGTGGGCGGGATCAGCTTCGGGGTGCGCGATCCAACTCCACTCCGTCAGCAGGCGCTTCGCTTGGCGACGCAACAGGCGCGGTCGAACGCCGAGGCGATCGCCAACGGCATGAGCGGACGATTGGGTGCGGTAATTTCCGCGGCGGAGAGTTCGGTATCGACTCCGATTCTGGGGCTTGACCGTAGCGGTGGCGGTGGGTTAGCCGCTGTCACGACTCCAGTGGAAGTTGGCAATCTTGAGGTGCGGGCCAGCGTGACGCTGGAGATTGAAGTTCTGCAATAGGGCGGCTATTTGAAGAGCAGGAAGGTCGAGATCACCGTCAGGACGATGATTGTGTTCTCGAAGACTTTGGGCGAGATCCGGTGGAGCAACACGCGTCCCACGGCCGCTCCGGCGACGATGGCGGGAATCATCGCGACATCGAATATGAGCGAGGTTCGGCTGAACAAGCCGTGATAGGCGTAGATCGGCACCTTGGCCAGATTGACGAAGAAGAAGAACCAGGCTCCGGTGGCGACGAATTCTTCTTTTGCCAGCTTCTGGCTCAGCAGGTATAAGTTCATGACCGGGCCGGCTGCGTTCGCGACGGTCGTCGAGTATCCGGCCGCCATGCCATAGGCGAGCGGATGCGCCGGAGCCTCATTTTTGCTAAAGCGGCGCCATAGATGGGCCACCAGCATGAGTGCGATGATCACGCCTACCAGGCGGCGCAGAACGAACTCGTTCAAAGAGAGAGTTAACGCGCCTCCGGCCATGCCGACGGCTACGTAAGGAGCGAGTGAGAAGAGGCGGCCCGCTGCGGCATGACGGCGCCAATACCAGATCGCGAGCACGTCGGCGGCGCAGAGAATCGGCAGGAGCCAGCCGGCTGAGAGCCGGGCATCGCCGACGGTGAGCACCATGAGCGGCACCACCATCACGCCCATCCCGGGCATCCCGGTTTTCGCCATCCCCACGTTCGCCGCGCACAACGCCCCGAGAGCCCACTGCCACCAAAACAAATCCGGCATCGAATGTACGAGCATAACATCATGGCCACTTACGGACCGATTGAGTACGCCGGCGCAAGCGCGGAAGTGCGTGCAGTGTACGACGATATTATGCGGACGCGCAACGTGGACTGGATCAACAATTTCTGGAAGGCGCTCGCGCACGATCCGGCGACCTTGCGGCGGACTTGGGAAAGCGTCAGGCAGATCATGCAGCCGGGCGCGCTGGATGCGTTGACGAAGGAATTGATCTACGTGGCGATCAGCGCCTCTAACCAGTGCGGCTACTGCATCGCGTCCCACACGGCGGCGGCGCGCAAGGCTGGGATGACGCCGGAGATGTTCGGCGAGTTGATGGCGGTGGTGGGCATGGCTAACGAGACCAACCGGCTGGCGAGCGGTTATCAAGTGGAGATCGACGAGCGGTTCCGGAGTTAAAGCATCTTCTGGATTGGTGTGGACCGCATGCCTACGCATGGCGGCTTCCATGAGAGGGCTGCCATTGTCAAGACGTACAGCCGATCCTTTTTTGTTTTTTGCCACGGCTCTCCCGGTTAACCGCATCGAAAGCCAGGCCGCCACGGCTCACCGCGTCTGCCTTGGCGCCGACCAACGGGAGGCCCACAGCTCTCCCGGTTGACCGCATCGAAAGCCAGGCCGCCACGGCTCACCGCGTCTGCCTCGGCGCCGACCAACGGGAGGCCCAGAGCTCTCCCGGTTAACCGCATCGAAAGCCAGGCTGCCACGTCTCACCGCGGCTGCCACAGCGCCGACCAACGGGAGGCCACTTACTCACCAATTGACAACCTTGCTCTCTCTGACTTACTCATCAATAGGCTTGCCAGC
>JAYUSQ010000122.1:0-20842 GCA_043755595.1 Acidobacteriota bacterium
CTTGACCTTGTGCTTGCGCGAATCGAAGATATGATCGAACTTTTCCATATCCATATTGAGCGCTACTTGGCCGTACATCTGAATGAAGCGCCGATAGCAGTCATAGGCGAAGCGCGGGTTGCCGCTCTTCTTACTTAACGCTTCGACGCTTTCGTCGTTCATGCCGAGATTCAGAATCGTATTCATCATGCCGGGCATGGAGAACTTGGCGCCGGAGCGCACGCTGAGCAGCAACGGGTTTTCGCCGGCGCCCAATTTCTGGCCCATCAGCTTTTCCAGCTTGTCGAGGGCGGACCACATCTCTTCGTCGATCTCACGCGGGACGCTGCGATTGTTTTCGAAGAAAATGTTGCAGACATCGGTGGCGATCGTGAAGCCCGGAGGACACGGCACGCCGGCGCGGCACATCTCCGCGAGTCCGGCGCCTTTACCGCCCAGTGTGTCTTTCATCGAGACGTCGCCATCGGCGGTGCCGCCGCCAAAGGCGTAGACGTATTTCTTCATGGGTTCCTTCTTGTCTCCTTGCGAGATGAGCTACGAGGTGGTTACGATTTCAGAGAAATCGGCAATGGTTGAAAACTCCGTCAGGATGCGTTGAAGCAGCGTCAGACGGTTAGCCCGAACCTCAGGTTCGGGTGCGTTCACGAGAACTTTGTCGAAAAATGCGTCGACGGCCGGCCGCAGAGTAGCGATCCGTTCAAGCGATGTGCGGTGATCGAGGCCGGCGAGATTGAGGCCAGTCATCGCTTCATGCAGTTGGCGTTCCGGGTCTTCGCGGAACAGCGAAGGATCGACCGCGCCGGCCGCCGCGCCGCCAGCCTGTTCGACGATGTTGCGGATGCGTTTGAATGAGGCCGCCAACGGCTCGAAATCCTGCGTCGGCCGAACCGCTTGAATCGCTTCCAGCCGCGCGAGCACGTCGGGTAGCGTGTTGACTCCGGCCGTTAGCACCGCCTTCACTTCGTCGTACTTGAAGCCGCGGACCTCGCGGAAGTAATAACTCAGCCGGTCGATCAAAAATTCGTGGAGCTTCGCATCGCCCGCGGCGAGCGCGGCGTAAGGAATCTGGAGACCGCCTTCGGTGAGGATCTTGACGACGCCTTGCGCAGCGCGGCGCAACGCCAGCGGATCCTTTGAACCCGACGGAATCAGACCGATGCGGAAGCAACCGCGCAAGGCATGAAGCTTATCGGCCAAGCCCAAATAGCGGCCAGCATCGGTACGCGGAATCGAATCTTCCATCGACACCGGCTTGTAATGATCGTAGA
This sequence comes from Acidobacteriota bacterium, assembly GCA_043755595.1. GTDB lineage: Bacteria > Acidobacteriota > Terriglobia > Bryobacterales > Bryobacteraceae > VFZP01. The sequence goes on from JAYUSQ010000122.1 coordinate 1,269, forward strand.
TCGCCGTAGCGACTTCTTCGCTCTCGCCTTGCGCTTTCGCGTAGAGTCCGCCCACTTGCCCTTGCAACTCGGTGAACTCCTTCACCATCTCGCAAGTGAGATCGCACTTACACAGCCGCGCGGCTTCGAACGCCGGAGCCGGAGCCTGCAACTCCGCCAGGATCTCCAGCATCGCATCCATCTTGTCGTGATAAGAGCCGATCTCCTTTTGATAAGTGACCGCCTTCAGATCTTCCACTCGATCACGCAGCGTCTTCTGCTGATCGACATTCCAGAAAAACCGGGCATCGTTAAAACGAGCGCGCAACACCCGTTCATTGCCAGAGGCGATGAGGCCATCCGGATCGCCCGTGGTGTTGAGCACCGCGACAAAATGCGGCGCCAGCGAGCCATCCTCATTCAAGACCGAGAAATACTTCTGGTGAAACCGCATCACCGTTACCAGCACTTCCGCGGGCAACTCAAGATACGACGGGCTGAAGCTGCCCAGAATCGGCGTGGGCCACTCGGTGAGATACGTGAGCGTCTCCATCAGCCCCGGATCTTGTTTTAAACGTAGTCCCTTGCCTTCGAGCAGCGCGGCGATGCCGTCCTCAATACGCTTGCGGCGCGCAGACGCCTGCACCAGCACATGATTGGCTTCGAGCTGCGCAGTGTACTTGGCGGCTGCAACGCGGATATTCTTTTTGCCGAACTTGCGGTGGCCATTCGTGCGATTGTCCGATTTGACACCGCCCACTTCAAACGCCACCACCGTCGAGCCCAGCAGGGCGCAAACCCAGCGCAGCGGGCGGATGAAGCGCGCCGTGCCCTTGCCAAGCCAATACATGCTTTTGGGCCACGGGATCCCAAGAATCAAGCCAGGCAGCGCTTCGCTCAAGATGACCTCGGTCGCGCGGCCTGCCACTTTCTTCTTGAACGAGAAATACTCGCCCTTCGGCGTGGTCAACGTCTCAAGCTGTTCAACCGTGACGCCGTTCTTCCGTGCGAAGCCCATCGCCGCACCATCGCCGGCCGACTTCGGCGGACCCGTCACGACGTCGATCGAATCCTTCTGGCCTTTCGGTAACTTCGTGGCGTGAAGAACTAAGCGGCGGGGTGTCGCATCGACCCAGTCGACTTCGCCGTTCAATTTGTTATCCGCCAGCACCTTGTTGAAAGCCGTCTTCAAATGATCGAGCGCGGGCACGATCATCCAATCCGGAATCTCTTCGGCGCCAATCTCAAGGAGAAAATCAGCCATGATGTTACGCGGCCTCCGTAATGGCCGCAGGCTGCTGTTGCGCCGCCCACATGTTGGCCACGCCAACCGCGAGCTTGCGCACGCGCCCAATCACGCCCACCCGTTCGGTAACCGAAATAGCGCCACGCGCATCGAGCAGATTGAAATTGTGCGAGCACTTTAGCACATGCTCATACGCGCCCAACACCGGGAAACGTCCGCGCGCCGAAGCGTCATCCTTGCCGAGCTTCGCCCACAAGTCGATGAACCGTTGCGCTTCGCGTTCGTTAATCTCAAACAGTTGCCAGAGTGATGGCACGTCGGCCATCTCAAAGTTATAGACCGAAAGTTGTTGTTCGTCGGCCAGCCGCACGTCGGCGTAGCTGAAGCCCGGCGCCCATTGAATTTCGTAGATGCTTTCGACGCCTTGTAGGAACGCCGCGATGCGCTCCAAGCCGTAGGTCAATTCGGCCGGCACAAGTTCAAGATCGATCCCGCCGCACTGCTGGAAATAAGTAAACTGCGTGATCTCCAGCCCGTCCAACATCACTTGCCAACCCACACCCCACGCGCCAAGCGTTGGCGATTCCCAGTTGTCCTCTTCAAACTTGATGTCGTGTTTGGACAGATCGATGCCGATGGCTTCCAACGAACCGAGGTATTGATCGATCACGTCGGCAGGAGTCGGCTTGAGGATTACTTGAAGCTGATGGTGCTTGTACAAACGATTGGGATTCTCGCCATAGCGCCCGTCGGCGGGCCGCCGGCTCGGTTGCACGTATGCGACACGATACGGCTTCGGACCTAACACGCGGAGAAACGTCTCCGGCGCCATGGTGCCCGCGCCGACCTCAGCGTCGAACGGTTCCTGCAAAATGCAGCCACGGTCCGACCAATACTTCTTCAGCTTAAATACGAGATCCTGGAACGTGTCCATGTGTGAATGTTTTGGCGCCACAGAGGGCCTTGGGAAGGCCTGTTTTCGAGTATTTCCCAGGGTAACACAGCGAGGGCGAAAGTCGAACGGCTGCAGAAGCGTGAACACTTGAGAGGCGAGTGACAATTCAACTGCCTATTCAAGTTTCCGCGGTCGCCCAAGAGCGGACGGCGATGTGAATCTGTAGGGGGCGCGCGAACTGCGGCTAAAGCCCTGATTTGATCGCGCGCGGAGACTCATCTTCGTTAACGGCATGGGCAACACCGGAGCGAATCGTCGCGAAAGCGAAGCCGGGCTGTCGAAGCTACAAGCCTGCCCGGTCATCGGAGTCTTCAACAAGAGGGGCGGGTTGTTCGGCGACCTGGGCCAGTGGCTGCGAGACAAAGCGTGGGAAACGGCCTGCGATCTACCTTTCAATCTGGCGCGCAAGACGCCAACGCTGTCGCTCTACCGCTTGCTGAGGATGCCGGAATTGAAGAGCACGCCAATTTTGGCCACTGCCAGGGAAATTTGATTACCAGAAATGCGCTCCCCGCTGTTGCGCTTGCCGACGGCAACGAGGCGATTCGAGGCCGGGTCGTGAATTCGTTCGGATCACCCCGCCGGTTTTGGCCGCCCGGCGTCACTCGCAACAACACATCTTCACTTTCGATCCGGTTGGGTGGCTGGATTTCGGCTTCGATCTGTCGTCCGTCAAAGTCGGCGGCGTGGCGGCGCATGCCTTCGAACAATACATGAAGCGCGATCCCGAATTTGTCATCAATCGATTCCGCCTCGGCGGCTGGGGTGTGACCGTTACCCTCAACGAAGAAGGCTTGGCCAAAGCGTTGGCTGGGATGGGCGTAGATCCAGATCGCGTCTCCTCGGTTTTTGAAACACTCGACACGTCTTATTGGTCTGACCGCGACGACGTCGCGCAATATTACGTCGAGAAGATGAGGGCCGATCACGCACAAGCGATGCGCACAATGATCGAGGCCAAACCCGCGTTGGCGGATCTGCCGGTGAAGTGCCTCACTGGCGGAGTGATCGGCTGGGACACGAAAGCTGAGAAATCGGCGGCGGCTTGGATTGTCAGTTTGAAGAGGACTTGACGGCGCGCGCGGCAGCGACGAAGTCACGCACAAGCGGCGGCAGTTCGCCAGTCAGCGCGCGGCGCTCGGGTTGAAAGAGCGTGGCGACGAAAAACGGATGCGGCGTCAGTTCCACGGCGCGTACTTCGCCCGCATCGTCGTGGGCCACCGGCCGCAGTGAGCCGTCCCACAGACGCGCGGCCAGCAAGCGATTCAAGCCGTAGTTGCAGTGATACGCTTCGTGAATTCGCAATTGCGCATAGGCCCGTTCGATCCGGCTCCCTGCGACGAGGGTCAACTCCTGGCTCACCTCTACCAGCGAACAGGCAAGCGACGCGATGATTAAAACAGCGGCGGCAGGATTTGTTTCGGCGTGATCGGCCTCCGCCAAGTCCAGCACGTTCCGCGCGTACTCGATTACAGCGTGCTGGAAGCCGCCGCAGGTTCCGAGAAACGGGTGCCCACTCTCCCGCGCAAATCGAATGGCCGCCAATGCGCCGGCGGTACTGGCGTAGGGACTGGCCGGCACGCACCAGATTCCACGGAACAAAGCGAGCCTCGCGGCGGCGTCCATCTCCGATGGTCGAGGTATGAATCCACTCGCCTTCGGCGCCTGCGAGTTGGAGGGCCAGCGAAATCGCGCGATGCGCTGTCACGGAAACATCGAAATCGCCGATCAATGCGATCTTCAAAACGTTCGCTTCGGCGGCGGCTGAATCGTGGTAGTGCGACCCGCGGTGATATCGGCGACGAAGAAATTCTCACCCTTGAGCGGCGCACCCGCCAAGCCGCGCAACAAGTTCAACTGGCCGACATGCGTGAGCGCGTCGGCAATGGGGCCTTGTAGCAAGCGCTGCGCCAGATCGTCAGCGACGACAGCACCTTGCCGCTTGAGCGCCTCATCCAGCTTGGTGAGCGCCGCGTAAAAACGATCCTTCTCGTCATCCCAATTTGCGGGCGGAACCACGCGCCAGGCTCCAGCGCCCTCGACATGGTCGGCAGCCCAATCGAGCAGGTCGCCCATATGCGCCAGGATCTCGCCCGCCGAACGTGAGCCCGGTGCGGCGCGGAAATCGGAGAAGCCTGGCGGTGCCGGATGGAACGCCCGCAAGGCGCGATAGGCTAGCGTGGCCAACGAGTGCCGCAGCAAAGAGATCGAATCCATTGCTTTTCAGGTTAACTCGAATGCATCCCACTGGGGCCAGCGCGCATCTACTGGAGGGCATGAAGAGATTATTCGAACCAATCCGAGTGGGCGAGTTGACGCTCCCCAACCGCGTGATCATGGCGCCGATGACGCGCAGCCGCGCCAATGTCGAAGGCGTGCCGTCTGACCTCGCTATCGACTACTATCGACAGCGCGCATCGGCGGGGCTGATCCTCACCGAGGCTACGCAGGTGAGTCCGATGGGACAAGGATATGCACGCACGCCCGGCATGCATTCGGCCGAACAAGCAGGCAAGTGGGGTGAGATCACAGGCGGCGTTCACGGCGCGGGTGGCCGGATTTTCCAGCAGCTATTCCACGTGGGCAGGATTGCCCATTCCGCCAATCGCACCAGTTCCGCGCCACCGGTTGCGCCTTCAGTGGTGCGCGCCAATGGCACAGTATGGACCGATGCGCACGGGATGCAGCCGTTCGATGAACCGGTTGCACTGACAACTGCCGAGATCGCTGCGGTGATCGAGGAGTTCGCGCACTCCACGCGGCTTGCGATCCAGGCGGGATTCGATGGAGTGGAACTTCACGCCGCGAGTGGATATTTGCACATGCAATTCCTGACGCCCGGAGCAAACCAGCGGACTGATGAGTACGGCGGCAACGCGGTCAATCGTGCGCGCTTCGTGGTGGAGACCCTGAAGGGGATGGTTGCGGCGGCCGGTTCACCAGGCAAGGTGGGCATCAAAATCAGCCCGGCTATGATGTTCAACGACTGTACGGACCCCAATCCCGGTGAGACTTACAGCGAATTGGTACGAGCGATCTCACCTATGGGGCTGAGTTACTTACACATCATGCGATCAAGCGGATTCGATATTGCGCCGCTACGCCCGTTGTTCAACGGCCCGATCTTACTCGGTGCTGGATTTGAAGGAGCGAGCGCCGAAGCGGCTTTGGAGAATGGCCAAGCGGACGCGATCGTTTTTGGCAAGCTATTCATCGGCAACCCCGACTTGCCTGCTCGATTGGAGAACGGTGCGCCACTAGCCGAGAGCGACCCGACGACTTACTACACGCCTGGCGCCCGCGGTTATTCGGACTACCCGGCGTTAGCCTAAGTGGACTCTAGAAAATAAACCGCACGCCAACTTGCGCCCGGCGGGCGTTGGTCCCGTCGGGGAAACCTTGCGAGGCGGAGCCTACTCCGAGACCGGCCGTGGGGGTCAGGGCTCCTGCTGTTGCCTGATAGGCTTGACCATTCACGGAGGTGTCGGAGACGTGATTGAACAGGTTGAACACCTCAAAGTTCAGGTGAATCTGATAGCGTTCCTTAAAAGGCAGGATCTTGGTCAACCGGGCATCGGTGCGGTAGATCTGATCGATATCGAGGCTGGCCGCCGGCAGGAAAGGAACGCGCGTGGAACCACCGAAGCCGTTCAGCGAAGTATTGATCGCAGCGCCAGCAAATGGACTGCCCGAGACGAAAATCGTCGGGGTCTGGGGCTGCGCGGACGCGAACGTGGTGATCTGAGAAAGCTGCCAGTTGTTGATGAAGGTCTTCGCGATCGTCGATTGGCTCTTAGTAAATTGCGGAGCCCACACCGTAGTCGCGACGAAGCGATGGCGTTGATCCAAGCCCGAGGAAGACTTGTCCTGCCGGTAGTCGCCGTTAACTAACGACCGCGGACCGGCCGAGAAGAAAATATTGTCGTTGCCGCCCCCCTGATTGAAATCGATGGCGTGCGACCAGGTATAGCTGATGGAACCTTCGAAACCCTTACCGCGTTTCTTGAGCTGCGTCACCATCGCGTTGTAATAGCTGTTGCCGCCGTGATCGACCATATTCACCCGGCGCCACCGGGAGTCGACGCGATTGGCCAATAGATAGGCGGGTGTCGAATAAGTGCCCACCTGAGTATTGGTGGTATCCAATATACGGTAGTTGGCCGTGCCGGTGGGCGCGCCGATATTCAGATCGCGAACCGTGGTCAAATGAACGCCGCGCGACCAAACGTAAGATACTGTCAGGCCCAGATTCTCGCGAAGCTGACGTTCGACACCGAGGTCACCTTGCTGCGTGTAGGGATTCCGCCAATCGGGCGACTGGAATGTTACGTCAACCGTGCCGGCGGGCGGGTTACGATCGATGCCCGGCAGCACACGGGGGAATATCGGGCCCAACGCTGCATCCGCGGCGATCGCCGAGTTGAGGCTGAGCTGCTTTTGATAGACGCCATTCTCGATGAACAACGAATTCACAAAGCCACCCTGAACACGGGCGTAGAACAAACCATAGCCGCCGCGAATCACGGTCTTGTTGTCCTTCATCGCGTAAGCAAAGCCGAAGCGGGGCGCGAAGTTCCCTTTGGGCGAACGGATCTTACCCGTCTGCGGATAGTCGGGATTAGTAACCGACGGCTGCGGCAGGTGTGAGTATTCATGGCGGATCCCATAGTTGAGCGTAAGCCCGCGAGTAACTCGGAACTGATCCTGTAAGTACCAACTGAAATCCTTGATTGTCGTATCGACAACCGAGTTGCCGAATCGTTGCGAGAAACTGGTCCAGCGCTTCGCTCCAGCCGTATTGCCGGTCAAATCCTGCGCGAAGGCTGTAAAATTCGGATAAACAAAAGTGCCGTTGCGGTTGCGGAGGATTTCGTTATAGTCTCGCGTACTTACGAAGTCGGCGCCGGCCTTCAGGGTATGTTTGCCCATCGTCCACGTCAGATTGTCCGCAAACTGGTGACGGTTCTCGGAAGGATTAAGCCGGGGGTACGCATCTGCAACGCCAAGATTGGTCTGGCCTTGAACGGTAATCTGCACGCGACCGGTCAAAGCGGGAATCAGCTCCGGGGCAACGTCATCGAAAAGGCGGTCTTTAAACCAGCCATAACGCACTTCATTCACGACGGTAGACTTCGGAATCGACGTCCAGGAGAGGCGTCCATAACGGGTCCGCACGGTGGAGTTCGCGTTGTTCCCCACACCGTTACCGTTGTTGAGCACGGCCTGCGTCTGAATGCCATTGGGCGAGATCCAGCGCAAATAGTTAAAGCTGGCGCTGATGGAATGTTTTTCCGTGGGACGCCAGTCGATCTTGCCAAACCCGAGTTCGGAATTCGCGGTGCGCGGCAACACTTGAAACTGGCGGTCCAGGAAACGGATCGCCGCCTGACATTGATCCGCAGTAGCCGTACACGCTCCGACGAAAACGCCATTGCCATCGAACAGCGGAGGCCGAGTCAAGGATGCAATCAGCGGAAATCGCCGCCGCGTCGCCTCGCCGTTGAAGAAGTAGAACAGCTTGTCCTTCTTGATGGCGCCGCCGATTGACGCGCCGGTCTGATGGCGCACTTCGGGGGCATTAAAGGTCGAATAAGGATCGCGTGCATTCAACGAGCGGTTGCGGAAGAACCAGTAACCCGTGCCATGCACATCGTTGGTGCCCGAGCGCGTCACCGTATTTATGACGCCTCCGGATGCACGGCCGTACTCAGCCGAATAGCCGCTGGAGAGCACTTCAAACTCCTGGACAGCGTCCGCCGAAATCTGGCTCGAAATACGGGTGCGGCCGGCATTCTCGCCATAAAATTGGTTCGTCGTATCGTTGCCATCGGTCAGGAAAGAGTTGCCGCCGGCGATGCCCTTGAAGCTCACCAAACCGAAGGAGCCATCGGCAACCACGGCTGGAGTTAGCAGAGCGAAAGCATCGACGCGGCGGCCATTGATCGGCAAATTCAAAATCTGTTTGCTACTGATGACCTGCGAAACGCCCGTTTTGGTTTGCTCCACCACAGGCGCGGAGGACACCACATCGACGGCCGTAGTCGAAGTAGAGACATCGAGCAGGACATTGAGATTGACATTCTGTCCAACTTGAATGTCAATGGCCTTGAGTTCCCAAGTCTTGAATCCCTGCAACGCGGCAGTGACAGAATAGCCTGCGGCGGGCACGAGGGCCGGCGCGTTGAAAACGCCCGACTCGTTCGTGGTCAGCGTGCGGCGAATTCCCTTCGCCTCATTGGCGACGATGACACTGGCGTTCGGCACTACCGAACCGCTGGCATCGCGCACCACACCGGACAGACCGCCAAAACCAGCCACGGCTTGCGCCAGCGCCGACGAAGCGCAGGACGAAACAAAAATCACCAGCAAGAGGAGTCGCGAGAGAGTTATAGACACCTGAAGAAATCCCTTTCGTGCTTTGCCTGAACTCGGGGGAGAGATACTTTAGGATAGCCGATTGGCAATAAGAATTAGTGACTGACCGGTTACAAAACCAAGACCAGCGCCAATCCAACGAGCTTCGGCAGCAAGTGGCGCGTGCAGCAGAGTGTCAAGCCAGGGCGCTACTGGCTTCACGCCGCTACCGGGCTCCTGGCGAGTAAAGGGCTCCCACAACCGGAATTTCGCGAGTGCGACAGGCATGAGCAGCGAGTTGGCATAGGTGACACGCTCCACCTCGAAGCCCTGCGCGCGCACCGCCGCCATCAGCCGCTTCCTGGTGAAGCGCTGCCGTTCCATCGCGTGCTCGGAATGCCGGCTGCGCAGGATGTCGAGCGCGGAAACACGCAACGCTAGTAGTCCGCCGGGTTTGAGCACGCGCGCAAATTCGGCAAGCGGCAACATTTCTTCACCGCGCGGCAAGTGTACAATCACGTCCATCGACACCACGGCGTCGAACGCTTGCGCGCGATAGGGCAGCTTGCGAATATCGGCTTGCGTAAGGCTGTCGAGCCCATAGCCGCGCCCGTAGAGCAGCCCCTCCATGCCAAGGTCGAGCGAGTGCATCCGCCATTGGTAGCGGCGCTGTAGTTCCCGCGCGAAGTGCCCGGTGCCGCAGCCCGCTTCCAGCACCGGGCCGAATTTGCGGCGGCGCGCCAAGGGATCGAGCAGCCCGAACATGATCTCACGCATGCCGCGATACCACCAGAAGTTAGCTTCGCTCTCGGCGATATTAGCGAACTCAGCCGGGTTCATCATGCGCGGACCAACTTACTGGCTTCGAGCTTGCATTCGGGATTTGGGTTCGCGGGATCGAGATGCCTTGGCAGGTTTTCCCGATAGTAAGCGAGCGTGCACGCGGCGCCGTCGGCGAAGGACGTGGCCGGCCGCCAGCCGAGTTCAGCCCCGATGCGAGTCGAGTCCGTGTGATAGCTGCCGATGTCGATGGCCTTGCGATCTTCCGGGAATGGCCGGCGAGTGGGCGCGGGCAAACCGGCAGCAGTGGATAATGTTTCGGCGATTTGCGCCAGCGACAACGGCTCCGGTCCGCCGACATTGTAGGCGCGCGAGGGCAACCGTTGTGCGGCGCCTGCGGCGAGGAAGGCCTCCACCGCGTCGTCCACATAAAGGGGATCGCGCAGTTGACTGCCGTCGCCAAAAATCTCGAGCGCCTGACCGGTGAGAGCCTTGCGCAGGTAGGTGTTCAGGAAACCCTGACAAGGCACATCGAGCGCCATGCGCGGCCCGTAAACATTGGTGAGCCGGATCACGGCCGCATCCAGACGGCCCATGCGATAGAGCATCAGATGATATTGCGTGGCAGCGTATTTATGGACGCCGTTGAAGTCCACGGGATTGACAGGATGACGCTCGTCGACAGGCAGATATTCAGGCACGCCGTAGACCTGCCGCGTACCTGCATAGACGACTCGCACCCCGGCCGCCGCCTCCATGCATGCGTGCAGAAAGTGAAGTTGCGCTGTGGTGTTGATCTCAAGATCGCGCTCTGGATAGAGCATGCTGTGAATGTGGCTGATCTCGCCGGCGAGGTTAAACACCACGTCGCATCGCGAGAGCACGGGCCGGATCCGAGCGGCGTCGGCGATAGAACATGCCAGCACTTCCACGTCGCCCGCCACCGGATCGAGATTGAAGCGGTTGCCGCCGCAGCCAAGCTCAAGCGAGTCGATTACCGACACGCGCGCACCTTCGCGCGCCAGCCGAATCGCGAGATTGCTGCCGATGAAACCGAGTCCACCCGTTACCAGGACTCGCTTATCCCTATACCTCATTTGTCCGTGCCATCATTGTAGTCCAGACATGACGCGACGCAGCTTATTACTGGCGCCATTGGCCGCCGGCACACATCCCGATGTCAAGGTTCATGGTAAGCCAAGAGCGTTAGCGAAAGACGCCGCCACACACGACTGGACGCGCTTTTTGGGACCCACGATGAACGGCGTTTCGACTGAAACGCGCATCTCGCGCAAATTGCCGCCGCCGCTGTTGTGGGAGATGCGCAAAGGCGCCGGGTACACTTCGCCCGCGATTCGCGCAGACCGGCTCGTCTACCTGCATCGCAACGGCGGCCAGGAATTTATTGAGTGCCTGCATCCGGAAACTGGCGCCCAACATTGGCAGACCGCGTATGCGACGGGGTATGAAGATCGCTACGGCTACAACAATGGCCCGCGCAGTTCACCGGTGATCGACGGTGACCGCGTGTTCACCCTGGGCGCAGCGGGCGTGCTGCATTGCTTGACGCTGGACACGGGCAAAATTATCTGGAAGCGCAACATCAATGAGGACTACAAAGTCCCGCAGGATTTTTTCGGCACGGCGGGCACGCCGCTCATCGAAGGCGATCTATTGATCCTCAACGTAGGCAGTCACACTAGTGGCGCCACGGTTGTCGCGCTGGAGAAGACTTCGGGCAAGGAAGCCTGGCGCGCCGGCAAGCAATGGGGACCGAGTTACGCTTCGCCGATGCCTGCGACGATTCACGGCCAGCGCCGCGTGATGGTGTTTGCAGGAGGCGAATCGCAACCTCCCGCCGGCGGGCTGATGTCTATCGATCCGGCCAATGGCAAAGTGGACTTCTCGTTCCCTTGGCGGAGTAGAAGCTATGAGTCTGTTAACGCATCCTGTCCGGTGATTTTCGACAACAAGGTATTTGTCTCGGCGACGTATCGCACGGGCGGCGCGCTCGTCGAAATTCAACCGGACTTCTCCCACAAAACGCTCTGGCAGGCGAGCGACTTCGGAATGCATTTTTCCACGCCAGTGTACAAGGACGGTTATCTATATGGGTTCGAGGGACGCAACGAACCCGACGCTTCGCTGGCCTGCCTCGAGGTGGCGACCGGGAAAGTGGTGTGGCGCGAGTTGCTGGAGTGGACCGAAACGCTGGACATGAACGGGCAATCGCGCTCGGCTCCAATGTCGCCTTATCGCGGGTCGCTCTTGCGGGTCGACGGCGGATATCTTTGTCTTGGCGAACGGGGCCACTTACTCTGGTTGGATCTGACTCCGAAAGGCGTGAAGATCGTGGGACGGACATGGTTGTTCTTCGCCGATCAGACGTGGGCTTTGCCGGTCTTGAGCCGGGGTCTGCTGTACGTGTCGCAGAACTCGCGCGACGCCATCAAGGGGACTTCGCCGAGACTGCTTTGTTACGACTTGCGGGGCTAATAAACTGCGACCGGAGCAACGGTGGAGCCGGTGCCGCCCTGAATCTTGAGTGGCTCAACGATCAACGCGAACTCATAGACGCGGCGCGCGGCGAGTTCGTCGAGCTTCAAATTTTCCAACAGGTGGATGCCATTCACGACGAGCATGATTTGGTGGACCGGGAGCGAGAGCGCTTTGTCTGGCGACGGCGATACATCGATCGAAGGATTGTCGGCGCCCACTAGAATCGGATCTTGTTTGGCGAGCCATTCGGCGGCGGCGAATCCGATGCCGGGACTCGATCGCATGTAGCGACCGTTGTCCTTGCCCCAGAGCTTGCCGTAGCCAGTGTGCAGAATCGCCGCATCGCCCGGCAGGAGTTTCAAATTCTGGCGAGTCAGCGCCGATTGAATGTCGGCGACGGTGATCTCATAGCCAGCCTCAAGCGCATCGACGCCTTTCAAAGCGGCGATGTCGATCATGACCGCGCGCGTGATGATAGCGCCCGTGTTCTGGACTCCCAGTTTTTCAAAGCCCGCACGCGTCGCTGTTGGCTCAACCGGGATGCAGTTGTACATCTTGTCGCCGATCGTCTGGTGCGCGAAGCCGTCGAATTGCGTGCCGACTTGGCCGATCTCGCTGATGACGATCTCCTCATTGCTTCCGCGCCGGTTCGATTCCGGGTTCATCATGGTGCGCTTGGTATGGAGGTCAAACCGGCGCGTGCCCGAGAACGGCATGTTGGCGTTCAGGACCTGGCCGAGTTCGACCACCGTGCCAGTGCGCATCAGCTTAGTTGCGCGCAGGACCGTTTCGGGCTTCATATGATTGCCGGAGCCCCGTTGATCCGTAGCGCCCCATTTCGACGGGCATCGCTCACTCTCGGTGGGCGGACGCCAGGAAGGGACTTGGCTGAAGGCAACGAATGGTATCAGACAAAACAGGGCGGGAGTCTTGCTCATCGCACCAGTTTAGACCGGGCGGACTTGCCGGTATTGGAACCCGAAAGGCGGAACGTGAGGATCGATCCGGCGGCGATCTCCTGCGCCTCTTGTTGAAGGCCGACCGTGTTGATCTCGACTTCATCGGAGAGGTTTCGGCGCAACTGAGTGACTTTGAGGAGCATGGAAGCCGACTGTCCATTGGCGATACCGGGTTGCGAATCGATCACGCGAAGGATAGCTTTCGCACCGGCAGGCACGGTGGTCTTGTCGTCGAGTTCCAGGTCTTCTTCCAGCCTGGCCTCAATGCTATCGCCGGGCGAGACCGCGCGGGTGGAGATGACCTTTTCGGTTCGCACCTTCAACGGCGCGCCAACGGGAGCTTGAGCGCTCGCTTCGCGCCGCGTACACCCCGGACCGAGCGCTAGCATTCCGAGCGAGGCGAGAATAACGCCGCGAACAGACATTGTGTTGTCAAACCTCCGACCTGCTAGAACGCAATCTTGAGCCGGCTCTTTTCTGCTACTTTCGTTGCAGGAATGCAACTGCTTGCCGCGGTCTTGGCCGCTTCCGTTTCTTGGAGCCTCAACGATAGTAGCGGAAATCGCCATGAAAGTGGAGCCCCTAATACGAGACGGACGACCGTATTTGTTACGCTCGCGCCGGACTGTCCGAAGTCCGATCGGGCGAGGCCTGGACTGAATGAAATGCAGGCGGCCTACCAAAGCAAGGGCGTCTTGTTCTATGGAGTTTTGGCTGGGAAATGGCGCCACGAGGCGCAGAGCCGTCTGCCGATCGGGTTTCCTTTGTTGCTAGATTCAGAGTTGAAATTGACACGGCAAACGGGAACGCGGGTTACACCGGAAGCCGTGGTGGTAGATCGAAAGGGAGCAGCCGTCTACCGTGGACGAATCGAAGGACTCAACGATGCGCTCGACGACGTGTTGAGCGGGCGCGCGGTGAGGCGCCCATTCTCGCGGGCGGCGGGTTGCGCCATTTCGGGGATCGACGCGCGTGTGGCTTTGGCCAACGCGCCGAAGTTCGACCGCGATGTCGCGCCGTTGCTGCAGCGCCAATGTCTCGAATGCCATCGCTCCGGTGGCGCGGCGCCATTCTCGCTGACGAGTTATGAGGACGCGGCGCCGAGGGCGGCAGCGATGGCCGATGCGGTGCAGACGCGGCGGATGCCGCCGTGGAAGCCGGATCCAGGTGCGCCGCATTTCCAAGGGGAACGGCGATTGACGCTACGCGAGATCGCGACGTTGGCCGCGTGGTCCCGTGCGGGCGCGCCCGAAGGGGAGAGGTCTTTGCATGCGCCGCCGGTTGAGAAGGCGGACATCCCGCCCGATCATCGAGTCGCGATGCGCGCGCCATTTGCGGTGCCCGCCGCGGGGCCGGATCTCTATCGATGCTTCGTGCTTCCGGCCGCACTGGACCGCGACCGTTGGGTGAAGAGCTTCGAGTTTCTGCCAGGCGAAGCGCGCGCCGTGCATCACGCGCTGATCTTCGTCGACCACTCGCGGGCCGCGCGGCGCCGCGACGCCGAGACGCCTGAGGCTGGATATCCGTGCTTCGGAGTGCCGGGATTCCTGCCATCGGCGAGCCTGGGCGGTTGGGCGCCGGGCACTGGCCGGGTGACGTATCCGGAAGGCGCGGCCGTGCGCCTGGGCCGGGACGCGGACTTAGTGTTACAACTACACTATGCGCCGGGCGGCGAACCGCGCGAAGACCGTTCGGCAGTGGGGCTTTATTTCACCGAAACGGCGCCCACGCGGCGGATGATGGATATCGCGCTCGGGACGCGCGCCATCGATATTCCGGCAGGCGCGGCCGCGTATCGGGTGCGCGATTCATTCGAACTGCCCGTGGATGTGTTGGCCACGGGCATCATTCCGCACGCCCACTTTATCGCCAAGGTGATGCGCGGTTGGGCGACCTTGCCCGATGGACGCCGCATCAATCTGTTGACGATTCGCGACTGGGATTTTAACTGGCAGCAGCAATACCGGTATCGCGAACCCATTCCGCTACCAGCTGGTACACGGCTCGACATGGAGTTCATCTACGACAACTCCGCGGCCAATCCGCGCAATCCTTCTTCCCCGCCCCGGCGCGTCACTTGGGGGCCCGACTCGACCGATGAGATGGCGGGCCTGCATGTCCAGATCACGCCGGTGCGGAATGAAGATGCCGAGGAACTCGGGCGGTCGCTCTGGGGCAAGTTGATGCGCGAGATTCAGCGCGTGCGGTAACGATTACTCGGGATAGCCGATCAGGAAATAGGCGGCCCAGTAATCTGGATCGGCACGCCAATCGGACTGGGCGATCATCGACATCTGGGCCAAACGGAGGGCTTCGGCGGTGGTGTGGCCGCCGGTGGTGAGTTGCCGGTAGAAGACTTGAGCGAGCGCACCGGCATCATCGACGGTCGGCCAATATGTCGACACGACGCGACTGGCCCCGGCGCGCAGCCAAGCGCGCGTGAGTCCCATGAGCCCCTCGCCCGCCAAGATCGTGCCCGCCCCGGAGCGGCAACCGTTCATCATCACGAGGCTTCCCGTGAGGCGTTGGGCGCCGATCCATTCGGGGCCGACATAGGATGGCTCGCCGTTCTCTCCGGCGCCCAGAGCGATCAGATTCTCGTTGGGCGCGTCGGGGGCCGCGACGACGTGGATCGCGAGATGTATAGCGGCTGGCGGGTCTCGTAGAGCCCGGGCCAATTGATGGGGAGTCGCCCGCGAGCCAGTTAGTGTTTCCGAGGACGGCCAGAAACTGGCGCATGCCGCCACTTCGGGGCCCGAGCCCGGCAAACGCGACAGTCCCGCCGGATGTGTGCGCCAGAATTCGTTCGGCCAGCGGCGGGGCCGGCGAGGGTCGGCATCGTTGTAGATGGGATCGCCGATGGCGAGAAAGCGGCCGGTTCGGATCGCGGGGCGCCGCCGTTCAAGAGCCCAGGCCCCAGGGATCAGTTGCAGGTTTCGCCGTTCGATCAAGTAGACCGGCTGCAAGGAATCGGAGCTGACGGCAAGCGATGCCAACGGCGCCCGAAACAGTTCGCCGTCTGCGGCGAGCAACCAATGAGTGGCAGCTTGAACCGAGCGCGGAAGTTCGCCCATTAGCATGAGATACATTTCATGAGCGAGACGCTGTTTTTCGCGCCCAGAGGGCGCAGCGAGCCACTCCTTCAACTTCGCCTGAATCACGGCTCGCCGCGCGATTTGAGTGACTTCCAATTGGCCTTGCGCAATGGTCCAGACAACCGAACGCCTTTCCCCGAGCTGAAATGCGATCAGTGCTTCACCGGCTCCCAGCAACTCAAGCGGCAAAGGGGCTTTGAGCCGCGAGAGGATTTGCGTAGCCTGATCGAATTCGGCTTCGAGCTCAGCGAGGGAATTGTGAATCCGAGTCACGCGTTGCCGTGCCCGCTCAGCCTTTTTGGACAGCAGACCGGCGTTCGCCTCTTCGAGGTCGGCGACGAGGTTCCAGTAGCGTTCCGACATCTCGAAGGGAATAGGCAGGTTGGAATTGACCGCCC
This sequence comes from Acidobacteriota bacterium, assembly GCA_043755595.1. Classification (GTDB taxonomy): domain Bacteria; phylum Acidobacteriota; class Terriglobia; order Bryobacterales; family Bryobacteraceae; genus VFZP01. The sequence goes on from JAYUSQ010000122.1 coordinate 17,534, forward strand.
GCAAGGCGGCCGCGCGGCCAGCTTCCGATACAGTGAACGCCTGGCGCAACAAGTCACGATCACCGGTACGTTCGAATTCGAGCAGCGCGGCTTCGGTAAACAACTCGTGCGCTTCATTGGGACCCGCCCCGTGAGAGCGCAGCAAGTCGCCCGGCAGTTGATAGAGGGGGGAGGCGTCGAGGCTACGGATCGCCAGGCGCAGTGAATCAAGGGCGGAACGAGGGGAGCCGATGGCGAGGCGCGCTTTCCCTCGCGCCAAATCGATGCGCCATCCTTGAAAGCGTGTTCCGGAGGAAATATGGCGTTCTGCCAGATCGAGCAGCGGCAAGGCTTCAGCGGGCTGCCCGGCCAGGGTCCGAATTTCGGCAAGGTCGTAGTAGTCCGAGGCAATCTCGGGATCGTGAAAGAGCAGGCGTAATCGGAGCGCTTCTCGCACCGCTCGTTCAGCGGCGTCGAGCTCTCCGCGGAACATCAATTCACGGCCAATGAGTTTCCAGGCGTCGGCGCGTGGGCCGGTGAGCCCTTCGCTTTCGGAAAACTCGATCACTTCGGTGAAAACTCGCGTGGCTTCCTCAAAGCGCCCGCTACGCGCCAGCATCCGCGCATAGTGGTTCTTCAGGCTGGCGACAAACGCCGGCGCAGATTCAGGCAGTTCTACACTCACCGCCTGCCTCGCAGCTTCGAGCGCTCCAGGTATGTTACCGGCGATGAGGTGAATGTTGGAGAGAGCATTGGCGGCGCCAGCCACGGTCCGCAGTTCCTGGATGGCTTCGCCCAGAGCTTTGGCATGCACGTACTCGGCAGTCGCTTCCGAGTGGCGCTGTTGGAGAAAGAGTGAGTAGCCGGCCACCTCGAAGGTCCGGGCGGCCATGGGATTCATGCGGTAGGTCTGAGAGAATTGGCGCGGCCGTTTCATGGCGGCGGAGAAGGCGGCGGGGCGGCGGGCATTTTTGAGGCCGAGTTTGAGGTCGGCAACCCAAATTTCCCTCAAGTTTTTGGGAAGCGGGTTTAGAGGGGGATGGTTGGACGATGCAGTCAGTATCGACAGCAGAACGACCACGGCAATACTTGTTGAACGCATAGAATCGAGGGTCAATAGATGAAGATGCAATCGCCCGGGAGGCGGTCTAACGGAGGGACTAGCACCCGATTCAGGAGCGGAGAGCAACGCCACGTCTCCACCCCTGAAAGAGTGTATCAGAAGGTCTAGAACCAGAAGCTAGACGGGGGGATAATCACGATGATGGGATCGTCGCACATGGTGATGTTCTCCTTTCGGTGATTTCGAGTTGAAGGCAAACCCTCTTCTCGACATCAAGAGTAGAGGCGAGCTATCGGACAACGGCACAATCGAAACCGCGCAAGTGATTCATTCGGTGGCGGAAATTTTATTTCTGAAACGAGTCACCGGCGCCATTGGGTTTGAATCGTTCTCGGGACAAGCCGGATTTGTCACGATTATTCCTTCGAGTACGCCTGTTCCGATGCGAGCCCAGCGAACCGGCGTCGTTGTTGTTCAGCCTGGCCGGCGGAATCGTCGCGCCGATTTCAGCGGCAAAGTAAGGGAGACCTGAGTATGCGCAAAATTTGTATTCTCATTTCGCTGAGAGCCGCCACCATCACCGGGGCGTTCGCACAAAGGAAGGCGGCCCAAGGATAAACCGGAACCGTCGATCGATTGCACGAAGGCCAAGGCGGGCAACCCGATCTGCTATCCCAAGGGATCCAAACGATGCTGGAGGAGCACCGGCTTGGTGAAGGCGGCGCGCCAAGTACGAGACGGCGGCGGAACTGGATCCGCGACACGAAGTGGCGGATCGATAGCGATCTAGCCTAGCGCCTGACAGAAGCCGACGCGCGGACCAGATGGCGAGGGGCTTGCCCCGGATGTCGGCGGGGGACTGGAGGAGCGCGTTGCACGAGTACTTGCTGATGGATTGGGATAGGATGGCCGCATTGACGCTGACCGACCTCCAGTACGGGACGGGCCGCCGGTTTCGTGGCGAGTCTCGAAGACAATCTTCATGTCGATGTCGACAAGGCGAAGAAGCTTGCCGATCTGGTTCATCTCCTGGCGACACTGGGAGCCGAAGACGTTGACTACCCTAGCGTCAATGCTGTTCAGATAATGGCTTGTGCAGGGGCAACTCAATCGTGGAAGGGCGCTGGGGACGTGACGGTGTGGCCGCACGTACTACTTCAAGTGTCCCTGCGCTACACAGGAGTCTGAACGCGACCGCATCTCAGGGCCACCCTTTCGCCCCGCTTTCGCTCGCCTGAAATCAACAACATCCGGCCGTGCTCCTCAATGGGAACAAGGGGTCGCTTTGCTCCGCCACGCGCGAAGCCAGTACAGGCCGTCGCAGCGTACCCTCTTCTACCGACATTGCAGTTAGTCAGCTTTTTTGTCCTGCGGGTCTCCAACTTCCGGATACTGCGGTCATGCGCTCGCGATCCCGTTGGCGATGACCACATCGGCGTATGGCCGACCAAACGGTCAACTGAATCGGTCGAATAGGACCGCCCGAAAAGACTCAGTAACGGGACTTACCCCCGCGGAATCCCAGGGCCACGCAGGAATTCGAGCAGCGCCTTGTTCACCTCGGCGGGGCGTTCCTGCTGCACGTAGTGGCCCGCACCGTCCAGGATCAGTTTCCGCTCCAGATTCGGCACGGTCGTCGCCATCGCCTCCACTTGGGCTTTACCGGTCGGACCCTTGATCACATGGTCTTCCGAACCGGCGATGAACAGAGCCCTCTGGCGGACTGGCGCCCCCGCCCAAGGCGCGAGCAACTCCCAGTTCCTGTCGATATTCCGGTACCAGTTCAAACCACCGCGAAAGCCCGTTCTGGCCATGTCGACCGACATATAATCGAGGTCTGCCTCGGTGAGCCAGTCCGGCAGACGGTCCGGATTGATTGTGTTGTCGAGTACGCCCTTCCCGGGCTGAAGAATTCGGATGTTTGGCCGGTCCCTGGGGAAATCTCCAGAGAGACTGAATAGGGTGCGGCGAAGTGACTCCCGGACGTTGCGGTCGTATTCCGCGTCGGCCACGCCCACATCCTGGTAGTAGAGCCAGTAATATGTGTGCAACCCCTGCTCGCGCAGCAGACGCAGCGGCGGCGCCGGACCGCGTTGGCGAAAGGGCACGCTCATCGTCGCCATCAACGAAAAGACGTCGGGACGGAAAAGCGCGGCGTGCCACGCAACTGTAGCGCCCCAGTCATGACCGATGATCACCGCCTGCTTCCGCCCGAGCGCCGTTACCAGGCCGAGCACATCGCCGGTCAGGTGCATCAGGCTGTAGGA
>JAYUSQ010000123.1:0-53376 GCA_043755595.1 Acidobacteriota bacterium
GTTGAAGTAATCTCCCGCGCCCTGAATGGTGCCGAAAAACTTCTCGAAGCCTCGCTGCATCGGCCAGTTGTGCCGCGACTCGTTTACCGGAGTAACATGCCACTTGCCCGACATCGCCGTGCGATAACCGGAGGCGCGCAACACCTCGGCGATCGTCATTCCGCTGCGATTCAGATCGCCGCGATACGCCGGCAGTTTCCGGTCATCCACCATATGCCCCACGCCGGCCTGATGCGGATAGAGTCCTGTCAACAAGGATGCGCGCGTCGGGCAGCAACGGGCGCAGTTGTAGAACTGCGTGAACCGCGCGCCGCCCTGAGCCAAAGCGTCGAGATTGGGCGTCGAGATCTCTCCGCCATAGCACCCGATATCGGCGATGCCCATGTCGTCCGCCATCATCAGCACGATATTCGGACGCTTGCCCGTAGCACCTGCGGCGAGTGCCGGCCCGGCGAGCGCGGCGGCAAATTCCCTGCGATTCAACATGTTCCTATTGCTCTCCCCACATCCGTCGCGCGAAGGCGATGTATTGTTGCCAGTCATAAGTATTGATGTCGTGCTTGCCGGTCCGCAAATGGTAGCCCTGCCGCCCGCGAATTACGGGCTGATTCGCGCCCGGCCATTTGGCTCCCTGCAGACTCGGAATCCCGAACAATTCATAGGCGGGCGACGCCGCTTCCAGCGCCATGAATTCCCCATGCGGATCGGCCCACTTGTCCTCTTCAGCGCTGGCGACGTAAACCGGGCGCGGCGCCATGGCGGCTATTAATTGGTGCGTGTCGACCGGCATCTCGCGCGGATCGCTCGAATACTTGCTGTAGTTCGCCGCGAACCAATGCGGGAAAGACTTGTTCAAGTCGGCGATATGCTCGCCGTAGTTGCGCCGCGCAAGCGACGCGCCGCCTTCGCCCGAATCGTTCGAGATCACGATCGCGAAGCGCTCGTCCGCCGCGCCCGCCCACAAGGCGGCTTTTCCCAGGCGCGAGTGGCCCAACGCCGCCGTGCGCCGCGCATCGACCGCCGGTTCGCTCTCCAGGAAATCCACCATGCGGCTCATGCCCCAGGCCCACGCGCCCATCGCGTTCCAGGATCCATCCGTGCGTGGCCCGGCGTTCAGCGCCTTTTCGACGCCCGGAATGATCGAACCCGCGAGTCCGTCGTTCTTGTCTTCGAACAAATCGCCGTAGTACGCAACAGCCACGCCAAAGCCGTTCCCGAGAATCAACGGCCAGGGCCAGCGCCCCACGGCGGATCCTCGATCTGCCTCGGTCGCCGGACCGCGCGAAGTCCAGCGTGTGGAGAGCGGAATCGTCTTGTCGGGCAGTAGTGTGTGAACCGGCGTGAAGCTGAGCGTCACGAAAACGGGCACGCGCCAAGAGACGCCTTTCGGCAGGAGCAACAAAACATTAAGTGGCGGAATTGTTTCCTCGGCGCCGAATGCGAGGCGCACCTGTTTCCACGTGCCCATGCCATCGGGCGTCTCGCCGGAAGCCGTCACCTCGCTCTTCATCGCGATGCGCCCTGCCGGGATTCGCCCGTACACGTGCTCGGCGAACTGCCCCACGATTTGCGGCCGGCGCTTGCCGGACCAATCGCTGGCATCCCGCGCGCCGCCCAGCAGATCGGGCAGAGTATAAGGATTGATCTTCGTTTCCTCGTAGTTGGTGTTGGGCCGTTGCGCAACGGCCAGCAACGGAGCCAGAAGAAGAGTAGACAGGAATCGCGGCATCCGTCTAACGTATCTCAAATGGAACTGCAATGGTATCTGGCTTCTAAACGTCGAGCAGTATCGCCCGCGTCCCTCCCCGATCAGCGGCAGAACGCGGGCAGACTCACTGGCGAACCTGGAAGGAATTGGACGGCGGTTATCCCCGGCCCGAGAGTTCTACGATTGTGCTGCCCGGAGGTTCTAAATGTGTAAATCGAGATCTGGCCCCGGTCATTTAATACAGCATCCGGCCATCGTACTTTAAAACCGCGAAATGTCGCGCCGCCAGACCCTACAATGTCGCTAAGTAATCTGGCCTTCCCGGTGAAGACATTCAAGACCATTCTTGGATTGTTCTCAGCGGCCAAACGGTCTTTGCCTTCGACGTAGACCACGCAGCGTGATCCATCCAACCGACGGCGCTATTCCACAGGTCCGGAATTGTGACTGGCGGTTCAGCCTGCATCGCCCCAACTGAAAATCGAAGGACTCGAAAGCCGGTTTCAAAGTTTACGAACAATAACTTGCCATCATCGGACCAAGTTGGGCTCCATGCGTACCCGGCCGGAACTCCATCCGGGGTTACCCCTCCGGCCAGAACCTGCGCCCGTCCAGTGCTTCGTTCGTACGTCGCAACCACGCCTGCGCCTTCCACTGCATCCAAGTGACGTTCTGGGTTACACGGTCTTACTACGAACGCTACAACTTCTCCAGACGGAGACACGGCCGGGTCAGCAAACACCTCCCTCTCATCCTGTGGGAAAGAAGAGGGGAACAACGGCCGCGGCAATTTGAGGGGCCTTGACGCAGGCTTCGTCGTTTCGAACTTTCGAAGCTCGCCTGCGTTATCCCCTGCGCATCGGCCCGACACACCTACGCCGTAACGTGCTGCGCTGTCGATTGAAACCGATCCGATGCCTGCAAGGCCGACGGGCAGCTTACGCAGAGGCTTGCCACCCTGGTCTAGCAACCGCAAGCGATCTTGAAACCGCGCCACAAACGCCGCCCGCTGGCCTTGGCCATACGCTGTGGCAGAAACGAGCAGGAATAAGATAACCGCCTGGGGCCTCCGGGCAGACGCCGTTTGAGGTCTTTCCGTCAGGCCTTCACCAACTGCGGAATCAACTCGCCATAAACATCCGTGAGCCGCATCTTACGGCCCTGAAAAGCATACGTGAGTTTGGTGTGATCCATCCCGAGCAAGTGCAGCATCGTCGCGTGCAGATCATGGACGCTCAGCACCTGTTGTTCCGCCTTGTAGCCGAAATCGTCGGTAGCCCCAATGGTCTGGCCGCCTTCGATCTTTGCGCCCGCCATCCAGATGCTCATCGCCCCGGGGTTATGGTCGCGCCCTAGCCCGCGCTGCGAAATCGGCATGCGCCCGAATTCGCTTTGCCAAACCACCAGCGTGTCGTCCAGCAGACCGCGCTCTTTCAGATCGGTCAGCAAGCCCGCGATCGGCAGGTCGGACTCCTGCGCATGCATCGTGTGGTTCTCTTTCACGTTGCCATGCGCGTCCCATGTATCGGTGTTCTGATTGCCGATGCCGCCGTGATAAAGCTGGATGTACCGCACTCCGCGCTCAGCCAGCCTGCGAGCGATCAGGCACTGCCGCCCGAACGGCGCGGTGATCGGGTCGTCTAGCCCATACAAAGTCTTCGTCGCCGCCGATTCATTGCCGAGATCCACCGCATCGGGCGCGCAGCCCTGCATTCGAAAGGCGAGTTCATAGGAACTAATACGGGCCGCGAGTTCGGAGTTGGCCGGGTTCTTCTCCAGATCCATCGCATTCAGCTTGTCAAGCAGCCCCAACCGCGAGCGCATCTGATCGTCACTCACGCCTTCGGGAGCCTTGAGATCGAAAATTGGATCGCCCTTGCTGCGGAAAATCGTCCCTTGATAGGAGGCTGGCATGTAGCCCGCGCTCCAGTTGGCCGGACCGCCGAACGGGCCGCCGCGCGCATCGTAGATCACAACGAAAGCCGGCAGGTTCTGATTCTCCGAGCCCAATCCGTATGCCAGCCAGGAGCCCACGCTAGGCCAGCCCATGCGGATGGTCCCCGACGCGAGTTCGTAATGAGCCATCACGTGATCGTTCGAGCGCCCCTTCACCGAGCGGATCACCGCCAGTTTGTCGGCGTGTTTGGCCACGTTCGGGAACAGCTCGCTAATCCAAAGTCCGCCCCGCCCATACTGCTTGAAACTGAATGGCGAAGGCATCAGCGGGCCGGGATGGCCCTGGCGCACCACGATGTCGCCCTTGCCGTCCATCGGCTGGCCGGCGTATTTCGTCAGCGCCGGCTTGGGGTCAAACGTATCCATATGACTGACGCCGCCGCTCATGAACAGCGAGATCACCCGTTTGGCGCGCGGAGCGAAATGCGGCTTCTTCGGCGTGAACGGAGACGCCATCATTGGACCACCGGTGACGCAGCCGCCTTCAGTCGAAGCCCCCAGCAAGTTATCCTCGCCGAGAAGCGAAGCCAGCGCCAGACCACTCAATCCGCCGCCAGCCTCAAAGAGGAACCGGCGGCGATCGACGAAACGGCGAGATTGATTCTGTTCGGATGCCATGGCTACCTCAGATAAATGAATTCGTTCAGATTGAGCAGGACATGTGCGAAGTCGTTCAGCGTATTCTTCGCCAGAAACTCAATGCCCACCCGTTTCTCATCGTCCGATGGTGTGCGGCTGAGCGCGAGAAGATAAGCGCGCTCCACTTGCGCGGCGGCGCCCGACGGCGCTTCGGTTGCGATCCGATCGGCAAAACGGCGCGCCTGATTGAGGATCCATTCGTTATGAAGCAACGTCAACGCTTGCGTCGCCACCGTGGAAACCGGTCGCACGCCGCAGCTCACGTTCTGATCGGGCAAATCGAAAACCTCAAAGAATGGCAGAGGCAGTCCGCGCTTCCGATACACGTAGACGCTGCGGCGCCAAACGCCGGGACCGTCCGTGGTCTGCCGCCAAATGCCCTTGTCGGTCGACTCAAGGATCGCGCGCGGAAGCTCAGGGAAAATCGCCGCGCCGAACATCTTGCGATCAAGCGAGCCGGAGACTGCGAGAATGGCATCGCGCACGCCTTCGGCCTCCAGGCGCTGCGCTTTAAAGCGCCACCAATACAAGTTGTCGGCGTCGACGGCCAGATTCTCATCGGTCGCGAACTGGCTGGACATCTGGTAGGCCCGCGACGTCATCAGCAGCTTGTGCAGCTTCTTGAAGCTCCAGCCTTTCTCCATAAACTCCACGGCCAACCAATCGAGTAGCTCAGGATGCGTCGGCAGGTCGCCGTTCTTCCCAAAGTTGTCGACCGTGGTGACGATGCCGCGTCCGAAATGATGCTGCCACACGCGATTGACCGCCACGCGCGCCGTCAGTGGATGATTGGGAGAACCGAGCCAACGCGCCAGCGCCAAACGGCGGCCCGAAGTACGGCCGTTGGCCGGTGGCAATTCAGTTGAGCTTGTCCCATCGTCAACCACCGCGACGAAGCCTGGCTTCATCAGCGTACCGGGGCTGCCCGCGTCGCCATGATGCAGGAAGTAGGAAGGCGGAACCGTGTAGCGCTTCGAACCGTCGCTCAAGAAGCTGCCCTCGATGGCCTCGCGTTTGATGCCTTTGCCTGGCGCCGGTTCGTCGCCTGCGCCATCCGGCGTGAAGCGATAGTCGCCATCGGTGATGCCCATCGCCATCGGGATCGGCGCGGGCTTTTCCTTTTCGATTTCAAGGATGCGCGCATTCAGCGCTTTCCACTTGGAAAGATCCGGCTCCGCCATAGCCTTTTCAAGCTCCGCCGGCGCCACCGACGTGGTGCGGATAATCTGATTCGCCAGCAGCGCCTGCCCAGGCGTGCGCTTCTCCTCCGGCGTGAAGAGGGCGTCCTGAATATGTTGCGGCCACTTCTTGTACTTCGCTTCCATCAACTTCTGGCGGTACGGCTGCTCAAGCAGCTTGGCCTCGCCCAGTAAGGACTTGGTGCGCGCGGCGATGGCATCCAGCTTGGCTTGGTATGCCTTGGCTTCGGCTTCCGGCGCCAGCGGGTGATCCACTTCGACATAGCCGAACAGCGACGCCTGCAGCTTGTAGTAATCCTGCTGCCCGATCGGATCGAACTTGTGATTGTGGCAACGCGCGCATTGAACGGTCAGACCCAAAACGCCCCGGCCCACGGTGGCGATCATGTCGTCGAGATAGTCGATCCGGAATTGCGGGTTGTCCTTTTCGCGGAATCCGACCTTCGCGTGGTTGCGCAAAAACCCAGTGGCGATCAGGCGATCTTGTGTCACGTCCGGCAACTCGTCACCGGCAATTTGCTCTTCGAGGAAAAGGTTGTACGGGACGTCCTTATTAAACGCGCCGATCACGTAGTCGCGATACCGCCAGGCATTCGGGCGATCGAAGTCGTGCTCGTAGCCGTTTGAATCCGCGTAACGCGCCACGTCCAGCCAATGTCGTCCCCAACGTTCTCCGTACTGAGGCGATTCAAGCAAACGGTCAATCAGCTTCGCCCATGCGTCCGGTGCCCGGTCCTCCATGAAGCGGCGGGTTTCGCCGGCCGTAGGCGGAAGGCCAGTCAGATCGAGGAATGCGCGGCGAAGGAGTTGAGACTTTGAGGCAACCGGCGCCGTCTTAAGCTTTCGCTCCTGGTGCGTGCGATGCAGAAAGGCGTCGATTGGATGGGTGTCCCACTCGGCGTCGCCGGTCTTGGGTGGCGCGGTTCTGACAGGTTTGCTAAACGCCCAGTAGTTGCGCGCGCCCTCAGGCACCTTCCATTGTTCCAGCGAACTCAGGTCCTGCTTGGCGCCCGCGGCGCCCGTGTCGAGAGAGCCTTCCCACGGCGCGCCCTGCTCAATCCATTGGCGTATCGCGGCGATCTGCGGGTCCGGCAACTTGCCGTCCATCGGCATCAAGGGCTTTTCAATGCCGGCGATCTTCTTATATAAGGTGCTCTCGTCCGGTTTGTGGACAACCAGCACCGGTCCTTTTTCACTGCCTTTAAGCGCGGCCTCGCGCGAACGCAGATCCAGCTTGGCCGCCTGCATCGTGCCCCCGTGGCACTTCAGGCAACGCGTTTCAAGTATGGGTTTGATGTCTTTGACAAACGACACCGATGGCGATTGGGCTTCCAACAAGCCCACAGCGGCGGAGGCGGACAAGGCGGCGACTACGCGAAAGTAGAACAACAAGGTGCGACTCTCCAGTCTGCCCTGAATTATATCGATTTTCCTTGCCGTTTAGAAGGCCCCGCCCCGGATGATCTCTCGCAACCGCCATACGCCGTCGGTAAGCGCGGCTGGGCCAGGCTGGAGAATGATGGTGGACTTGATCTCATGAATCTCGCCGGTTCGCACGGCGGCGACGTTGTCCCAACCGGGCCGCGCACGGATCCAACCTTTGTTCACCCTGCGCCCGCACCAGGAGGCGATGATAATTTCGGGATCGCGCCCGGCCACGGTTTCCGGCGTGACGATACGGCGCTTGGCGTCGTGTTCGCCACGCAGTTCCGGGAAGACAGGCGCGCCGCCTGCGATCTCAACCAGTTCCTCCGCCCAGCGGATTCCGCTGATCAGCGGGTCGTGCCATTCTTCGAAAAACACTCTTGGGCGCGGCTTGCCGAGGGATTCGGCGGCGATGCCATCAAGCCCGGCGCGAAGTCCGGCGGCGAGAGTCTCGGCGCGGCCGGCGGCATCCACGATTCGGCCGAGCGTCAAAATCATATCGACGATCTCTTCGACCGAACGCTGATTGAACACCATGACGTTCACGCCGCGCGCGATCAACTCCCTGGCGATGTCGGCTTGGAGGTTGGAGAAGCCGAGCACCAGATCCGGCTCAAGCGCGAGGATTTTGTCGAACTTCGCCGAGATGAACGCTGAGATTTTTGGCTTCTGCCGCGCCTCAGGTGGGCGGGCGGTGTAACCCGAGACTCCCACGATGCGATCCTGCTCACCCAGGAGGTAAAGCGTCTCGGTCGTCTCTTCGGTCAGACAGACGATGCGGCGGGGAAATCCAAGACTGGTTGGACGAGTCATCGGGTTAGAGCGGATTCGTCAGAGCCCCATTGCCCGCGACGTCCCACACTTCCAGTCGCACCCATTTCGAGGCTGCCGGGATGCGCCACGTAAACTCCTGTTCCCCGAAAGAGGATGTCGAATCAAGCGGATGGATTTCGCGTTCGGTCTTCTGACCGTCACTCACAGTGACCACAGCGATCGCGAGCGGCAAGGTCCACTTCACGCGCGCGCGGATTTCGCCGCCCGAACGCGTGACCGACGGCAGTAGAACCTCGCCGGTTGAGATGAAGTATTCGCCTTCGCGCAGCTTCGACAGAATCTGCCCATAGTCGTCAAAGCGAGGCACAGCAGGCAAGCGCACGTAGGCGGCGTTCATGTGCGCGTAGACTTCGTGCGTCGGATCCATCTGAAAGATGTCGACTTCGGGGATGAGCTTCTTGCCAGGAATCCAATTCGCCATGTCGTCGAGCAGATTAAGCGAGCGCACGCCCAGCCGGGGCGTCGACATATCGGCGGGCATCTGTTTCCAGCCGGCGCCGAGGAAGTTTGGGTCCCGGAAAAAGTCCGCCTCGCGATACTTATCGGGGAAGCCCAGCGAGCCCTTCGTGCGAGGGTGAGCGGTCCAGGCTACGCCGTTCTCGCGCCGGATCAGGTCGCGCATTTCGTTCGCGTTGCCCACGCGGTAGACCTTGCCGAACTTAGGATGTTCTGTTTCAAACAATTGGTCCGCTTTGCGTGACATGATCCACTGCACCGGCTTGGGGAACGAAAGCATCCAGTGGCCGCCGAGGTGAACGTTCGCTTCTTCACCCGGCACGACTAGAAAATCGGAGGTGGATTGCGCGCGGCAGTAGCGATAGTAGGCCTCCAGTTCTTCAAACCTTGTATCGTCCACCGCGCCCGGATGGCCGTCGCCATGGAAATCGGCGATCAATGCGGCGTCGATGCCAAGGGCCTGGAGCGTTGGCTTGAAAGGCGGTGTCCAACTCGCGCCGTTCACCACCGCTTGCACCGAGTAGGCGAAATGGAAATGCGTGGCGACTTTGATGTAGCCCGGCAGCGTGGGGAATTTGTCCTGGCTGGTATAACGAGCGACGTCGTCCACCGCTCGTGCCGGTGGCTCGGTCGAGACTTGCAGGAACATCGACATGCGCTGCTCGGTTCCCGGCGGCGCGTTCATCCAAGGGTAAAACCGCCAATTCTCGTCGGGCAGTTGCCGGATGCCCAAGGCCGCCTCACCGCGGAACGAGCGCGCCCAGATGTGTGCAAGGTTCGACGTGAAATCGCGCGGCATGAAGTATTGATGCGGCGAAGGGAACACCGCGATCGATCCTCCGGCCACGCGCGCGGCGGCCGTCCGATAGCGGGTCTCAAGCGGCTGGCGCTCTGATGCGAAGAAGGGTAGCGTGCGTTCCTGTAGCTTGCGCGCGGAATCATAGAAGGCGATTTGCGTGCGCATCGTGTTGCCCACGCCCTGGTCTGATCGCGCATTCCACTGGATGCCCGCGTCGAAATGGTAAGCGGTGTCAGGCTCGCTGGCCGACGCGACCGCCTCTTGTTGAATCAGCCGCGACCCAGGATAGAACGTGTAAGCCACGCCGCCCGTGAAGATGCCAAGCCGTAAGCCCTCGAAGTAGATCTCCACGCGATTGCCCTTGCTCCGAACCCGCGCGCGCGTAGGCGTAAACTCTGCCATGAACCGGCGAGTGCCGTCCGGATGTGAAGGCGGAAAATCGAAGAATTGATCGAACCCGCCCCGGCGCTTCCCCGTCTCAACCCAATACTGCGGGCGTCCGCCTTCGAGCACCGCTCGGTCACCTTGCGCGATGCGAGTGATGAGCGCCTGCGCGGGCTCAAGGGAGAAGACCGCACTCCATGGACGCGCCTGCTCATCGGCCCACCGAACCGTAACGGCTTGTGCAGTGGACTCCACCTGAATCGGCCCCTCGGCACGAAAAGCGGAGGTATCGACCGGGATCGCGGCGGCAAGAACGAGGGGGAAAAAGAGGACGGCGGAAAGGTGTCTGGAGCGCATGATCATATAAGGATATGCGGATTGGGAACATACAATGCGGCAAACAAATGCTCGCGCTGGCAGGTCTAGAGGCCGACTGCCTTATTCCAATCGGCGACGTAGAGGTAAACTCTTTGAAATTCGGTGGGCAGCAGGATGCGGTTGTGGGCAATAAAATTTCGGACTTTCTCTAGCTCGTCCATCCTCTGCTTCAGCCAATGTTGGGAAGGCACTATGCTTTCAAAATGTGCCCGGTTGTCCACGATAATTGACGCGAGGTGCCCAAAATCAACGAAACCTAGCAGGTCCGGACTTCTCGCCTTCGAGCCAGGAATCATGAAAGGCTGTCTTCTGGCGAATAGTGGCAAACTCCTTGATTTTTGTTAGGAGCGGGGCGCCCGCGTGGCGGGACAAACGGGAAAGGAACTTGGCGTTTCCCGCCGACAGAGGCAAACTGGAGGTCGCGCCGAGGGAGAAAAGAGGCGGCGGCAACTGGCACTGTTTGGCGCGTTGGATTTGCGGGAGATGGCCGACTCAGAGGTGACTCGCTACCAAAGCAGGAAGGCTCAGCTACAAGAAGGTATCGGAAACCTCGACCGGCAGATCGATGATCCCAAACAGCAACGCAAGCTGACGCCTCATCACATACCCGTGAAGGACCTGCCCGAAGCGGACCGCTTCAGCCGCCTGCTTACGGAGCGCAAACACTTCATCGATACCATCAAGCTGATCGCCTATCGCGCCGAAACCAGCATGGCCTCCGTGCTGAGGGAAAAGCTCAGCCGCGCCGATGACGCTCGCGCATTGCTGCGGCAGGTCTACGACACCGAAGTCGACCTGATCCCAGACCTGGCGGCCAAGACTCTCACCGTGCTCCTACATCACCTCACTCAGGCCGCTCACGATCAAGCTGTCCGCCATCTCTGCGAGCAACTCAACGCTACCGAGACCAGCTTCCCCGGCGCCGACCTCAAGCTCGTCTACCAATTGGGGACATCCGGGTCATCTCAGATCCCCCGAGATCAGAAGTTTTGACGTTGAGTCTCGACGGCGAGGTTGCGCGCCTGCATGTCGAAAAGCATGCGTTGGCGTAGATTGGTCATGATGACTCCTGTCAAGCTGAGATAGGCTGGTGAGCAGCCGTTCTTAGCATCGGCAGGACCTCGCCGCCGGGATGAGTTCACCGGGCGAAGACGAGACTTGATTCTGCACTCTGGGTTCTTCCGGCGAAGCCGGCAGTCGCAGAGCGGTTTAGTTCAATGGCGAGAGGTTTGCTCATTGGTTACTGTCGGTGCTGCCGCCGGGCTTGCCCAGACCATAACTACCCCAGTAACTTTCTCGCCGCCCGCCCCGCCCGCCGTATAATGTCCACTGTGAGCCGCACCCTCTTAGCCATTCTCGCCGCCCTTCCACTCCTCGCCCAGGACTACGACGTCCTCATCCGCAACGGCCGTATCGCCGACGGCACGGGCAACCCCAGCTACATCGCCGACCTCGCCCTCACCGGCAACCGCGTCGCCGCCATCGGCAAGCTCACCAGCAAAACCGCGAAGCGCACCATCGACGCCTCGGGCCTCGTCGTCGCGCCCGGCTTCATCGATATTCACAACCACTCGGACTACTCGCTGCTCCGCGATGGCAACGCGCAAAGCTTCATCCGGCAAGGCGTCACGACGATGATCTTCGGCGAAGGCGGCTCAGCCGCTCCCTCGGGCGGCAAGCAGCAACCGGTCGGCCGCACGGCGGATAGCGAAGGCGCCTTCGCCACACTCCGCGAGTACTTCGCCGCGCTCCTCAAAACCGGCATTAGCCCGAACATCGGCACCTACGTCGGCTCCAGCCAAGTCTGGACGTATGTTCGCGGTCCGCAAGCCGGTCCGCCCACGCCCGCTGAACTCACGCAAATGCGAGCGATCGTCAAACAGGCGATGGAAGACGGCGCGCTCGGTGTGGCGAGCTCGTTATCGGGTCCGCCGGGCTCCTGGATCGACACCAGCACGCTGGTCGCCATGTGCGAAGCGGTTGCACCCTACGGCGGCATCTACTCGACTCACATGCGCACCGAAGGCTTCGGAGTCTTCGAATCGGTCGCCGAAGCCGTCGAAATCGGCCGCCGCGCGAAAGTGCCCGTCGACATCATCCATTTGAAGCTCGCCGAACACAAGCTCTGGGGCAAGATGGATGAACTGCTCGCGACGATCGCGGCGGCGCGGCGCAACGGCCAGGAGGTCGAAGCGAACGTCTATCCGTACCGCGCCGGGCAGAACAATCTCTCCTCGATCGCCCCGCCCTGGGCGCATGAAGGCGGAGCGGCGGCGCTGGTCAAACGGCTCCAGGATCCGGCGTTGAAAGATCGCCTGGTCAGCGAGATCGAAAACGGCATTCCCGGCCAGCCCACCTGGTATAACCACTACACGGCCACCGGTTCCTGGGAAGGGATGCTGCTGGTGAATCTGTCCAACCCCGTCTACAAGAAGTACGAAGGGCAGCGCATGAATCAGGTGATCGCGGATTTGAAACTCAAGCCGGTCGACGCGCTGTTCAAGATTCTGATCGACAACCGCGGCTCGGTCCCGACTGTCTTCTTTCATCACTCGGAGGAAGATATGCGCAAAGCATTGTCGACGCCGTTTGTTTCGATCGGGTCGGACGGCACGGCGGTTGCCACCGAAGGGCCGCTCGCCGCCGGACATCCGCACCCGCGCTACTACGGCACGTTCCCGCGCGTGCTGGGCCGCTATGTACGCGACGACAAGGTGCTGTCGCTCGAAGAAGCGATTCGCAAGATGACGTCGGCCAACGCGTCCAAAGTGCGCGTGTTCGATCGCGGTTTGCTGCGCCCCGGCATGATGGCCGATGTGGCCGTTTTCGACGCCGGCAAGATCATCGATCATTCGACCTTCGAGAAGCCGCACCAGTATTCGACCGGCGTTGAATATGTGATCGTCAACGGCGTCGTCGTGCTGGATCAAGGCGGGAAACACACGGGCGCACGCCCGGGCGCGATCGTCTACGGGCAAGGCCGCCGTCCGTGATTGCGGCGCCGGCGCTCGCGTTCCTTTTACTCTTCGCCGACCTCCACGTGGCCGTGCGGGCGGGCGACATCGAACGCGTCGAAGCGCTGCTGGCGGCGGGCGGCAAGGTGAATGGCCGCGATTCGCTCGGCGGCACACCGCTCCACGACGCTGCTTGGGCGGGTGATGAGGCGATGGTGAAACTCCTACTCGCCAAGGGGGCCGACGCGAATCTGCGGCATAGCGAAGGCGGGTCGACACCGCTTCACTACGCCATCATTACTAATCATCCGGCGGTCGTCAAAATGCTGTTCGCCGCTGGAGCCGACCCGAAGGCCACATCGCAAACGGGTTCGACGCCGCTGCATTTAGCGGCCAGCCGGGGCTCCGTCGATATCGTTTGGCTGCTGCTGACGCATGGTGCGGATCTTACGGCGCGCGATAAATCTGGCGCGACTCCGCTGGATGAAGCCGCGTGGCGCGGGCAAATCGAGGCGGTGCGGTTGCTGCTGACGCGTGACGCGGCGCCGCAATCGGCACTTGTACCGGCGGCTTCGCGGGGTCATTCCGAGGTCATCGAAGCGCTGATTGCGGCCGGGGCGAAGCCGGACGTGCCCGATTCCTCCGGTTCGACGGCTATGGGCGAGGCCTTACGCCTCCGGCAAACGGGGGCGGTAGTGGCGCTGCTCCGGCTCAACGCCAAATTGGACCTCGGCCAAGCGCTCCGTGATTCGGTACTAAAGGGATATCTGGACATGACCGGGGTGCTGCTGGATCGCGCCGGGCCGCCCGATGAAGCTGGCGGTTTTCTGCTCCACGACGCCGCCCTTAAAGGTCACATCGAAGTGGCCCGGCTGCTCATCAAAAAGGGGGCCAACCCACGGCGAATCAACACGTTGGGCGCAACGCCGCTACATGACGCCGCCCTCGCCGGGCATCGCGAAATGGCGGGGCTCCTGCTGGACGAGGGCGCGGTGGCCGATGCCCGCGACACCGAATCGCAAGCTACCGCGCTTTACCACGCCGCTTCCTTCGGCCGCGCCTCTGTCGTAGAACTACTCCTCGAACGCGGGGCCCGTCGCGATATCCCCAACCGGGCGGGACAACTCCCCCTGGCTGCGGCTATCGCCAGTGGCCACGGGGCCGTCGCCACCCTCCTAAAGTGATTCATCTCGCACTTGGCATAAAGAAACCTACTTAGTCGTTCGATAAGTGTTTTAGTTGACTAAAACCGAGACACTACCTGTGCTCGCCGAAGCAGCCGACGTATTGAGCGATCAGCTCGGGGTCCTGCTCAAACGCTTGGCGGTTGTTGTGTATCCGCATGCGGACCGTCTTGAGAAACGTTTTTTAGACCGGTTGGGCAAGATGGCGTTCACGGCGTTGCAGTGCCGCGCGCTGGCGGAATTGACGGCTGGAGCGGCTGCGCGCATTCTGACGCAAGGCGGGGCGCCGGCTGATTTCTTTGAGTCGGTCGAGTACCACTCACAGCGCTTGGCGAAACTGAATATTGCGCCCGCGTCGGTTGTGGCGGCACTGGGCGAATACGATAAACTCCTCGCCCGGGTGCTGCGCGGATTGCCTGCGGCAGAGCTGAAGAACTATCAATGGGTGCGCGATCAGCTTCACTTCTGCGTGATGCTCACGCTTAACAACGCCTACTATCATGTGCGGGAGGCCGAAACCCAGGCCTTCTACGAAATGTTCTGGGCTGAGGTGGAATCGCGGAAGCTTGAAGAATTGCTGTCGCGCTTTTTGGGGATCCTTGCGCGTTTCTGCCGGGCGGACCGGGCGCGATTGTACTTGTCGGCCGGACCGGGCGCTCCATTTGAGCGTCACGCCAGTTTCGGAATTGAAGATGACGGCGACGCCAGGCATTCGACCCCGCGGCTGCCCAAGCCGTTGACGGCGCCCCGCTCTTTCTATCCGGGCCGGTCGACGGCGAGCGTACACCTGCTGGAGACCGATTGGGCGAACGATTTGGCTCGTTGCTGGAGTGTCCCGATGATGTCGCGCAAACGCGTGACGGGGTTGATCCAGTTTGGTTTCGTGAAACCTTATGAGTGGTTGCCGCGCGAGCAGGAGTTGTTGCAGGCCGCCGCCGAGCGTTGCGTGTTGGCTGCTGAGAAAGCGCGTTTGCTGGAAGATCTGAGTGAGCGTGAGCGGCAGATCCGACAGTTGGCTGAGCGCATGATGCACGTGGAAGAAGCCGAGCGGCGCCGCATCAGCCGTGAATTGCATGACCAATCGGGCCAGGATCTGTTGTGGATCCGGCTGCAGATGGAGATGCTGGAGAATTCGATCCCCGATAGTGAAGTACATCCCTGGAAACCGAAGTTAACGGAACTCAGGGATATGACCGAAAAGACCATTATCGAGATCCGGAGACTGATCGGCGCACTATCGCCGGCGGTGCTTGATCAGTTGGGCCTTGTGCCGGCGCTGCGGCAGTTGATCAATCGGTTTCATCAGGGACACACCAGCCGCATTAGATTGCTGTCCGGGCGCATGCGGGCGCGGCTGCCCAAGCAGTTGGAAGTGATTGTTTACCGGTTGGTGCAAGAGTGCTTAAACAATGTAAGCAAGCATTCGTTTTGTTCAAATGTACAGATTTCGGTTTCTTGTGTCGATGGAATTCTAAGGCTCCGGGTAGATGACGATGGAGTCGGTTTTCGGGTAGAGGACGCCGTGAACAAGCCAGGCTCATTCGGGCTGGCTGGCATTCGCGAGAGAGTGGCCCTGCTCGGTGGAAATTGTGAAATTGAGAGCCGTATGCTCGATCCTGTCGCGAGGCCGGTTGTTTCCGGTGCGCGGCATGGGGGGGTGAGGGGTGCGGGACAGCGCGGCAATGGCCGGCGCCCTGCTGCGCCACCGTCGGGGACCACGGTTCGAGTTGAACTGCCGGTTCCAGTGTTCGACCCGGTCGATGCGCTGGAAGTGAAGCAGGGATACTCGAGAGCGAACTAAGGACATGACTCCGCGGCGGTGATGCCGGAGAACTTGAGCCTGGAGAAACAAGGGAACACTATGGCGAAGATTCGTATTTTGTTGGCCGATGACCACACGCTGTTCCGTCAGGGGATCCGCACGCTGCTTGCGGCTGAGCAGGATATCGAAATCGTGGGGGAAGCCTCGAACGGCGGCGATGCGGTGGAGCGAGCCAACGAGGTTCGGCCTGACCTGATCCTGATGGATATCGGCATGTCCGGGTTGAGCAGCTTCGAGGCGACGCGCCAGATCAAGAAAGCGCGCCCGGAAACCAAAGTGCTCTTTCTGACCATGTACGACGACGAAGACTATCTGGTCGAAGGCATGGAAGTGGGCGCCAGCGGATACGTGCTCAAAGACAGCCCTTCGGCTCAACTGGTGGCTGCGGTGCGCGATGCTTTCCGCGGTGGCAGCTATTTGAGCCCCCGGATGCTTTCGCAATTGGTCGATGACTTCCGCAGCCGCATCAAAACGGCTAATCGGATGCCGCGCTTTGCCACGCTCACCAGCCGCGAACGCGAAGTTCTCAAGATGCTCGCCGAAGGACAGTCAGTCAAGGAAATCGCTTGTGACCTCAATCTGAGCGTCAAGACGGTAGAAGCGCACAAGTTCAATCTGATGCGCAAGCTCGACATCCACAACAAGGCGCAGTTGGTTCAATACGCGATTCAGAAGAAGATCATCAAGATCCCGAACCTCGCTTAGGCAGCCGCTCCGCGGCTTCCCTAGTGGCTTGGCGGTACAATCTCGATAGATATGAATCGCCGAAACTTTTTATCTGCCACGGTCGCGGCCACGGCCGTCACGGCAAGCCTCGCGCCACCGTCTCGGGCTGCAGGCGCAAGGTTGCCGATCAAGAAAGCGGTCTTGCTCAGCATGCTCCCGGACAGTTTGAGTTTGGCCGACCGTTTTCTCCTCGCTAAAGAAACCGGCTTTGAACAAGTTGAGGCGCCGCAAACCGACGACGAAAAACGGGCCGAAGAGATCGCTCGCGCGGCTTCAGACGCCAAAATCCGCATTCATTCGGTAATGAATGGAGACCATTGGCGTTTCCCCCTCTCCTCGGCAGACCCTGAGGTGGTGGGCAAGAGTATGAAGGCGATGCGCACAAGCTTGCGCAACGCCAAGTTGTGGGGGGCCGACACCGTCCTCCTGGTGCCCGCCGTCGTCAACCCGCAGACCTCCTACCAACAGGCCTGGGACCGTTCGCGCAAACAGATTGCCGAGCTGATTCCGGAAGCCGAAAACCTCAAAGTGATCATCGCGGTCGAAGAGGTCTGGAACAAGTTCCTGCTCAGTCCGCTTGAGTTTGTCCGTTACATAGACGAGTTCAAAACTCCCTGGGTCCGCGCCTACTTCGACGTCGGCAACGTTGTCCTTTACTCCTACCCGCAAGATTGGATCCGCACGCTCGGCAAGCGGATCGTCAAGCTTCACTTCAAGGATTTCAAGTTTCAACAAAACCCACAGACCCGCAAGCGCGAGGCCGACTTTGTCAATCTGGGCGATGGCGAGATCGACTGGAAAGAGATCCACAAAGCGCTCGGCGAAATCGGCTATACAGGGTCGGCGACGGTTGAATTGTCCGGCGGCAATCGCGAATACCTCACCGACGTGAGCAAGCGTTTTGACCGGATCTTAGAGGGTGCATGAAGAAGTTTCTATTGGGGCTTTTTTCCGGCTTTGTATTGGCTGCGCTGGCGCTGGTGATTGTCGGCTTTGCGCTGATGCGCGTCGGCGACCGGCGAGCGGCCGTGCCCGGCGAAAGCCTGCTGGTGTTGCGGCTCGAAGGCGAGATCCCGGAGCAAGCACAGGTGACGATCCCACTGCCGTGGTTTGAATCGCAGGCGCAGCCGACCGTGGCCGATCTATGGTCGGTGCTGCGGCAGGCCGAGAAGGATACTCACGTCAAAGCGATTCTGCTGGAGCCGCGCGCGCTGGGCGCCGGCTGGGCCAAGCTGGACGAACTGCGCGCCGGAATCGCCCGCTTCAAGAAGTCCGGCAAACCCGTGTATGCCTATCTGCGAAACCCGGGCGCTCGCGAATATTATCTGGCGACGGCGGCCGACAAGATCTATTTCAATCCCGAGGACATGCTGGATCTCAAAGGCATGCGCGCCGAGCTTTCGTTCTACCGGCGGACGCTTGACAAAGTGGGCGTCGAAGTCGAAATTGAACATGCGGGCAAATACAAGGATGCGGCCGATTCGTACGTGCGCACTGGGCCGACGCCTGAAACGCGCGAAGTGATCGGCGCGATGCTCGATCAGATCTTCGGGCATCTCATCGATTCCATCGCGGCGGCGCGCAAGCTGGAACCGGCGCGCGTACGGGCGTTGATTGACGATGGACCGTTCCTCGATCAGGGGGCTCTGTCGGCCAAGCTGATCGACGGCCTGCTCTATGAAGATCAGGTGCGCGATGAATTGAAGAAACAGCTCAAGGCGAAATCCCTGGAAGCCCTTTCGGCGCGCGACTATCTGCGCTCAGCGGCCTTTGCCGGTGCGTCGGACGAAGGCAATAACCGGATTGCGCTGGTGGTGGGCGAAGGCGCGATTACGCGCGCCGGCGGCGACGCTGAGCCATTCAACGAAGAAACGGGCATTCGCTCGGGGCCGTTCATCCGGCTCTTGCGTCAGGCGCGGGACGACGCGTCCATCAAGGGCGTGATTTTGCGTGTCAACTCGCCCGGCGGCGACGCGATAGCTTCCGACGAAATCCTGCACGAAGTCAGGTTGCTCGCCAAGAAAAAGCCGATGGTCATTTCGATGTCGGATGTCGCGGCTTCGGGCGGCTATTACATCGCTATGACGGGCGACCCCGTGCTTGCCTATCCCAACACGATTACCGGATCGATCGGGGTGATCTACGGCAAGGTGAATCTCAAGGGGCTCTACGACAAACTGGGTGTCGACTCGGAGATCATTCAGCGCGGTCGAAACGCCGATCTCGATACGTCGATCCGTCCCATGAGCGCGGCGGCCCGCGTGAAGTTGCGGGAAGGAATCATGTCTACCTATCAGGCGTTTCTCGAACGCGTGGCCGAGGGGCGCAAGCGCAAAGTGGGCGATATCGAGCCGCTCGCGCAAGGCCGGGTCTGGATGGGCGCGCAGGCGAAGGGGAACGGTTTGGTGGATCAGTTGGGCGGCCTGGACGAAGCGATCGAACTGGTGCGGAAACGCGCGAACATCGGCGCAGCAGACCGGATTCGGCTGGTGCCATTCCCGCCCAAGCGCACGCTCTTCGATCAGATCTTCAACGCCAATGAGTCTGTGTTGGCGCAATTGCGGCCGGCGACGCCGGAAGTAGTGGCGCGGCGGACCGTTAGTGCCTGGGCGCGCGGGCTCGGTCTGGACGGGCTCGATCCCGAACTGTGGGTGAAAGGCGGAATCTTCTGCCTGCCTGCGTTCTCGATTCGGATTCAGTAGCCGCTATGCGGGAGGCGCGGGATCTCGGGTGAACCACGAGATCCCCGCCGCATCCGTCTCAACTAACCGCACCGCGTCGCCAATCGTAAGACGCACCGCCCCCCGCACGCGTCCCGTGCGCCGTCCGCCGCTGGCGAGCGAAACAATCACCAGTTGATACGGCGCGTCGTTGACGAACGCCTCCGGGGCCGAATGAATGACGGTTTCTGTGTAGACAACGCCCCGCCCCATCCGCTACGCCCTCCCCAAAATCGTCACTACACACGTCGCGCCCGACCCGCCGAGATTTTGCGCCAGCCCCATCTCGGCCCGCGCCAGTTGCCGCTCGCCCGCTTCGCCGCGCAGTTGCAGCGCCACGTCGCAAAGTTGAGCTACACCGGTCGCGCCCACCGGATGTCCCTTCGACTTCAGTCCGCCGCTCGTGTTCACCGGCCGCTCTCCCGTACGCGCAGTCGCGCCCGACGCCGCATACGGTCCGCCTTCGCCCTTCTTCACAAACCCCAAATCCTCGGTCGCGATGATCTCGGCGATGGTGAAGCAATCATGCAATTCGGCCACATCGATATCGCGCGGCCCCACGCCCGCCATCGCATAAGCTTTCTCGCCCGCCGCGCGGACGGCCGGGAATGTCGTGATGCTCGCTTTCTCGTCGAGCGCGACATGGTCGGACGTCTGGGCAATCCCGCGCACCACGACGACGGACTTGCCGCGGCCGAGATCGCGCGCCCGCTCAACAGTCGTAATCAAGACGCTCGCCGCCCCATCGCTGACCAGCGAACAGTCGTAGACGGTGAGCGGCTCAGCGACAGGTTTTCCTGCCAGCGCCTGCTCCAGTGTGATCCGCTTGCGTAGATGCGCATCCGGATTCAGCGCGCCGTTGTCGTGGTTTTTCACCGCGACCGCCGCCAGTTGCTCGCGCGTCGTCCCGAACTCGTACATATGCCGCCGCGCGATCATCGCAAACAGCGCCGGGAAGGTCGCTCCGGCGCGAATCTCACCCGCCAGATCGCCGGCCCCCGCGAGAATCTCAGCCACCTTCGGCGTCGTCTGCGAAGTCATCTTTTCGACCCCGGTCACCATCACCGTGTCGTATACTCCTGCCGCTACCGCCATCCACGCGTGGAAGAACGCCGCGCCCGAACTGGCACACGCCGCCTCGAAACGAGTGGCCGGAATACCCTCGAATGAGGCGGCGGCCGCCACGTACGGGGCGAGGTGATTTTGACCCACAAATTGGGGGCCGGCAAAATTTCCCAGATAAAAAGCCTGTACCGCCGAAGGAGGCAAGTTGCTATCGTGCAGGCACTTAGCGATGGACTCGACCGCGAGCGACCGCAAGTCGCGGCCCGCAAGCGCCCCAAACGGCGTCTTCCCTATACCCGCCAAGGCTACAGATCGCATAAAATGTACCTCATACTGAGAGTAATGGTTGCACGTTTCGCTTACGGCATCGTCAACTCTAGTGGATGCATGCCACCGGTCGAGCAATCGTTGAGGACCGCATGAACGACGTCCCACATCCGGCGCTCGACACGTCGCCAGACTGGCAAGGCCAGTTCATCCAAGACAACCTACGCCGCATCTTCCTTCAAATTTACCGCGTAGTAGGGAGCGTCGAAGATGCGCAGGATCTGACGCAAGACGTATTCATCAAGGCGCTGCAGCGGCAGGATCAGATCAAGGATCCGGCCAAAGCCTCTCACTGGCTCTCGCGCATCGCCACCAATACGGCGATCGATTTCCTTCGCAAAGCGGGGAGGGTGTCGATGACCGAATTGGATCAACTGCCCGAACCGGTGAAGGTTTCGCGCGAGGAGAGCCCGGAAGATCGTGTGCTGCGCGCTGAGCAACGCGGTTACCTCGAAGGCGGATTGCGTCTGCTGAGCGAGCGTGAACGCGTGGCGCTGGTGCTGCGCGATGTGGAAGGTTTGCCGGCCGAAGAAGTAGCCGAGCAGTTGAAGTGTTCCAAAGCAACTGTGCGTTCGCATATCGCCAACGCGCGGATCAAGTTCAAACGGTACCTGGAAAGGCGCCGGGGTTAATCGCATGATGAGGCATCCGGAAACGCAGGAATTGGCTTTGTACCTCTCGCGGGATCTTTCTGCGTGGCGAAACTTTGTGGTCGGCCGGCATGTGTCGGTTTGCGCCAATTGCCGCCGCGAGGTTTCGATGCTCGGGCACGCCAGTTCCGCCTTCGCGAGCGAGGTGGAGCTGATTCCCGGCGGCGTAGCGGGTTGGGAACGGCTGGCTGCTGAAATGCGCGCCAATATCCGTTTAGGTCTTGAGGCTGGCGAGTGCGTGGGAGAAGTGGCGGGATTGGCCGACCACGAAATGGTTGAGGAACCCCAACGCCCCAAGGGCTGGTACGCCGGATGGAATGCATCGCGTTTGACCGAGTGGCTTCATTTGGATTCACATTGGGTGCGCGTCGCGCCGGCTGCGGCGGCTTTGTTGCTGGTGTCGGGTGGAATCTGGTGGTGGCAGCGCGGCGAAACCGATCCGTTACACAGTTACTTCAGTAGCGATCCCGCGCCGGCCGCCGCCTCCATCCAAGAGCCTGACGGCGATGTAGTCTTTCGCACCGTGGCCGATGGCCTGGTGGTGGAGCGGGGCGGCGGACGCAGTCTGACGCTGGCTCATACGGGCCGCGCGGCGACAGCTCTTACGGTGAGTCTCAACGGCTCAATGACGGCGCGGTATGTCGACGACGACGCCGCACAGGTGACGATTCATCATGTTTATGCCGAATAGATTCGCGCCCCTCGCCATGATCGCGGTCGCGGGCTTGCTGGTGGCGCAGCAACAGCCGGATTCTCTCAATTCGGTCCGCGTGAATCTGTCGGCGGACAGCCCGGTTTCACTGCTCGGCAACGAGTGGAGCACGTCGCGCGTTTCAGACCGTGGTGGCGCGCAAGTACTTAATCTGGCCGGACAACTCCTGTTGAAGAACGGCAGCAATCGCCGGATCCGCGCGATTACTTGGCTGGTCCAAACGCGCGATAATACGCCGGGCGGACGCGCTTCAGTGACCAAGGCCAGCCTTGACGTGAATGGCGGCGAGACGTTTCCGTTGCGGGTCGACCTGCGCCTGTTGCGGCCGTTGGTGCGCGGCGTGGCGTCTGAGATTGAGATTTCGCTAGACGGCGTCCTGTTTGACGACTTTTCGTTCTTCGGGCCGAATACACTCGATTCTCGCCGTCTGATGGTCGCGTTTGAGATGGAAGCGCAACGGGACCGGAAACATTTTCTGGCGGCGTTCCAGGCTCGCGGCCCGGAAGGCTTGCGCGCTGAATGCATGACTTCACTGGCGCGCCAGGCGTCCATGCCAAGGCTGGACGTGCAGATGGCCCGCGCCGGGCGTGTGACTAATCTGTCGGCGGCGGGCGAGACTGAGAAAAAACTGGAGCTCGCGTTCCTCCGATTCCCGGATTCGCCGGTGGACGCGGTTTCGGGAATGGCTGGCATATTGGGCGCCGAAGCGCGGTCGCCGAAGATCGAATTGTGGAACCGCTCAACGCGAGCGGTGAAGTACGTCGAAGTTGGCTGGCTGTTGCGCGACACCCGCGGGCGTGAGTATTTGGCGGGGGCCGTGCCGGCGAAGGCGATCCTCGCGCCGGGCGAGAAGACTCGTATCGTCGAACCGGGCACGTTGCGTTTTGCCGAGGCGACCGGTGGTGCGCCGGTGCCGATCGAAGGAATGACGGGATTTGTCAATCAGGTGGAATTCGCCGACGGAACCGTATGGGTGCCGGGGCGCGCGGCGTTGGGCAATCCGAATCTTGAACGCGTGCTGGCTCCTTCGGCCGAAGAGCAGCGCCTGACCAATCTTTATCGCAAGAAGGGTCTGAACGCACTGATGGAAGAACTGAAGCGGTTTGCGCGGTAAGCGCGAATCGGGTATACGTGTACATATGAGCAAATCGAAGACTCTTTTGTTGGTTCCCATGGCGGCGGCGTTGTTTGCCTTTTCGGCCCTTGGCCAGGAAGCGGCTACGGCCCCGAAGAAGGATGGTCCGGTTAAGCGCGCGGCTGGCGCGGCAGGCGGCGTGGTCGACAAGGCCGTCGACAAGACCAAGGCAGCGGCTGGGAAGACCAAGGAAGTAACCGTGGACGCGGCTGGTAAGACCGTTGACGGAGCCAAGTCTGTCGCGGGCAAGACGGCCGATGGAGCCAAAACCGCAGGCAGCGCGACTGTCGACGGAGCTAACGCGACCGGGCGTGGAGCCAAGACCGTGGCCGGTAAGACTGCGGATGGAGCGGAGATCGGCGGCCGCACGGTGGCTGGCGCAACCGGTAAAGGCGTCGAAAAGACCGGCGAAGGACTGGAAAAGGTGGGCGACAAGGTCAAGAGCGTGGGAATGCTCGACCTGAATACGGCGACCGAGAAAGAGCTTGAGGCGTTGCCCGGGATCGGTGATGCCTATGCAGCGAAGATCATCGCGGGCCGCCCGTATAGCGCTAAGAACGAACTTACCCAGAAGGGGATCGTCTCCGGCGCCGCGTACGAGAAGATTAAGAACCGTGTAGTTGCGCGGCAGCCCAAGCGGTAACGGCGGCGGCGCTCAATCTGCTACACTAGGGTTGATCGGGGCGTAGCGAAGCCTGGTATCGCGCCTGGTTCGGGACCAGGAGGCCGCAGGTTCGAATCCTGCCGCCCCGACCATTTATCCCACTGGAATTATTGAATGTTGTAACGGCTGCGGGCTTCTTGCTCTCGGCCGTTTCGCTTTCACTATGCCCAATTCTATGCCCACCCCTTGCTTTCTCGATGGCCGCCTTAATCGTCTCGACCTGCGGGTGCACGTAGCGGCGCGTGGTTGAGAAGTCGCTATGGCCGGCTAGATAGGCAAGAGTGTACGGGTCCATGAACGCGGCCCAGCGCGTCAGGCAGGTGTGGCGGAAGGTGTAGAGCGTGAACGGCTCCACCTTCGCGGCGGCTAGCGCTTTCTTGTGTTGCTTCTTTCAGCGTGGACTTCTCGATGTGGTCGGTGGCGGTAGGCGCGGGGAACACCCATTCGGACGCGCCATCCCGAACGTCCTCCCAGCGCACCCGGAAGCATTCCTCCGGGCGTAGTGCGCAATCGACCAGAACCGTCGTCACGTCGCGCAGCAGGTAGCTCTGGACCGACGCTGCGGCCAGGTAGCGCTGTTCCTCGTCGACGCTGAGGACGCGCTTCCCGTTGATTCTCGCCGCTCAGCATCTCAACCTTGGGCAATAGCTTCTCCACCTTGCCCCATTTCACCGCCAGCTTAAGCATTCGCCGCAGGACTTCCAGTTGCCGGTTGATGCTGGCGATGGCGAGTCCGGCCTGGCGGCGCCTGGCGATGAACGCGGCGATCTTGTCGCCCGTGATCGCGTCGAGCAGCGAGTTCGCAAACGGGTTGAACTCCCGCAGGTTCTTGAGGCCGATCCGGAAGTACTCAAGCGTCTTGGCCTTGCCGGCAAACCGCGACTCTACAAACGGCGCGAAATCGTTGTCGATGAACTCGCGCCACGTCGGCATGGGCTTTTTGTCTCGAATGCCAACCTCGGCTTTCGCCAAGCCCGCCTTATGCGCGGCTTCGATCTGCTCGGCTACGCGCTTGTTCGGCTGCTTGGTGCTCTCGCGGATTTGGCGTCCACGCCAGGTGAACTTGTACCACCAGTTCTTCGAGCCTTTTTGCTTGTAGACGGACATCGCGATTGCTCCCAGAATACGTCTGCCGCGTGCGCGGTTCAACGGATTTCTGCATCTCCGGCGAAGATCGCTGAACCGGTTGTGATCGCGTGTGATCCTTTCCCACGCGTCGCGCGGCGCGGTTCTTCTTATCGGCTATCAGCTTGCGTTGGCGGAAGCCAGCGCGTTCGAATCCGCCAATCGGCGGAGCTGAGTTGGAGGAGGATGTCCCCGAAATCCACGAGCCTCATCCGCCGTTCCTTTATGTTCCACTACCGCCTTCACGGTCGCGAAACCGCCGCCCCGTGCGGGCGGGAAAACCGAGCGAGCAATCGAAGACGTCTTTGGACGTCTCCTACGACCGGTTCCGAAAGCAAAGACGTCCATGGACGTCCTTGCAGACACCCACCTTTGATTACTGACCTCGACAAATATATCCAGTCTTGTATAATTGGGAAGTGTCGAGTCGGAAGCCAATCGCCTGGATGGGTGACAGTCGGGCCCGGTTGCAAGCGGCCTCGGCTGACATTCGTTCGGACGCGGGCTACCAATTGGATCTGGTTCAGCGCGGCGAAGTGCCTGAGGATTTTAAGCCGATGCCGGATGTCGGTTCGGGCGTCATGGAGATCCGCGTTCACGGCGACAACGAGTACCGGGTCTTCTACGTCGCCCGATACGAGGAAGCCGTCTACGTGCTCCACTGCTTCATCAAGAAGACCCAGGCGACCCGAAAGGCCGATCTCGACTTGGGCAGGAAACGCTACGCTGCTTTGAATGAGGCGCGGAAATCGAAATGATAGGGAAAGTTATGAAAACCACGATTGACACAACGATCACCATGGGCAGCGGCGACGTTTTCACCGACCTCGGTTTCTCGCCCGCCGAATCCCGCAACCTGCGCATCCGGTCAGAAATGATGACGGCCCTCCGCAAGTTCCTCGAGAAGGAAGGCTTGACCCAGGCCGACGCGGCAAGGCGGCTGAAAGTGAGTCAGCCGCGGATCTCGGACTTGACGCGCGGTAAGATCAGCCGGTTTTCCCTCGACACGCTCGTGAACATGCTCACTGACGCGGGCCTGGATGTGGATTTCCGAATCAAGCCGTCCCGACGAGTTGCCTAGCGTTAATGGCTATTATGGCGGGTGATATTCGACATTACTCGGAACGATCATGTCTCTCCCTACGCCCTACCTTACCTTGTCACGACCAAGAACCTAGACGCATTTCTGAATGCACTGAAGACCGCAAAGGCACCCGAGAGGGTCACCAACAAGTTCCTCCAGAATCTCGAGTTTTCGAGTTCCAATGATCGCCTTTTCATTGGCCTGCTCAAATCCCTGGGCTTTACTGACGACTCGGGCGTGCCAACAAAGCGGTACTTTGCTTTCTTGGACCAGTCGCAGTCCGCGCGCATTCTTGCAGAGGCAGTTCGTGAAGCCTACAGCGATCTGTTTGCTGTGAATGTGAATGCCAATGAACTCTCGGCAGCGGAAGTCAAGAACACTCAAGACACTCACCCAGGGGAAAAACTCCGAGAACGTGTTCGGCTTGATGGCGAAAACATTCAAGGCGCTTGCAGAGTTGGCAGATTGGAGCAGTTCAACTGTCCCTCCTCCGGCAGCCCAACCTCCAGACGCCGCAGTCGTCGCACATGAGGATGATCCAGGTAAGCAGCTACCCGCCAAGCACGTTGCAGAGCGGGAGAGTTCGACTCGTCTCAGACTGAAGGAACTGCACTACAACATTCAGATCGTCTTACCTGAAACCCGAGACGTCGCCGTTTTTGATGCGATCTTCGAAAGCTTAAAGAAGCACCTGCCGATCGGTTTGCGGCCCATGGTTATTGGGCAGGACCTTCAGACTCCGGCCCAACACCCTGGCCTCATGATCGTAGCGGTTGCGGCGCCGCCGTCGAAGTCCGATATCCGGGGTGACCTTCATTCAAGAACTGATACGTGAAGCGTTTCAGGCGTTGCCTTCAAATTACACCCGCAGCTCCCAAAAGGAAAAGGGGCGCTCGGTATGAGCACCCCTTCGCCGTGTCGTTCAGGTTTGATCCTGGGTTTGTGACTTCTTGGTCCCCTTCTAATCGGGGTTCTCCTGCTATCGTAGCACCAGTGGCCGCCACTACAACGATCGTTTATCTGCATGGTATGGGTGGCGGGCACTTGCAGGCGGAGTCAAACGGCCGAAAGGCGTGGTTTAGCGTGGGTTCTCTCCTGCGCGGCTCAGTCGCGGACGGCCTGCGCGGCGCCTTGAATCCGGCCGGTCACATCAAATTGTTCCATCGCCCCGCCGCGATCTATTGGCGTAGCCGAGGGTTCAACGTGCTGGAGTTCTCCTACGATTGGCGCTTGAGCTTTGACGAAGCGGCCGCCCGCTTGCGCGACGCCGTTGCAGCCGTGTCAGCCGGTCAGCGCGTCTTGATCGCGGCGCATTCAATGGGTGGTTGCGTGGCAGGCCGCTTCTCCGCCCTCTATCCTGTGGAAGCGCGCCGCGTGGAGCGTGCCTACTTTTTCGGCGTGCCAATATTGGGAACGTTCAGCGCCGTAGAGGTGCTGCTTTGTCAGTTCTTCTTGCCCCGTCTGGTAGCTGGGGCGTCAGTCTTCCGAGGGCGTAAACAGGTACTGGCGGATCTGGGCAATGCGTGTGCCGCGATGCCCGGGCTGGCCGATTTGTTGCCCGATCCTGACATTTACCCCTCCGCCTCAATTCTGTTCGATGAGCGCAATTGGCCCGCGCACTGCGCGCCAGCGCAACAGATGCTGGACCGCGCGCTTGCGTTGAAACGGGAAATGCCGACAAGCCCTATACTCGATCGAACCACCGTGCTGGCTTCGGAGGCGTATGCGACGCCTGCCGGTGTGAGGCTGGTCGACGGCCAAGTGCAATTGAGCGGCGAGACCGCGACGGGTGACAGCGTTACGCTCTTCGGTTCGGCCGTGCCCCTGCCGGCCATGCGAATTCAGCGGTTGCGGTTCCCGCACGGGGTGCTGCTGTTTGAGCCGTCCGGGTTGCGCGCGGTGACGGCATCTTAGGATATGCTCGGGAGTGTTCATGAACGGACTTATCAAAATTCGCCTGACGTTCGCGGCGGCGGCGCTGTTGGCAGCCCCGGTCTTGGCACAGGATCCGGTTCCGGAGTCTGAACGCGGCGTGGCTGAATGGATTATCCGGATGGGAGGCGGGGTCACTCCCGCCGGTGCGTTTGAGGCGGTGCGCCAACTCGATAACTTGCCCAGGGAAGACTTCCAAATCGCTGCGGCGGACTTCACTGGCACCCCGGTAACGCCGGAAGATTTGAAGCGGATCCGTCATCTCTCTGAGCTGCGTGAGTTGATGCTGCCGGCTTACATGTGGAACGAAGGCGCCGGGTCCAGCCGCGATTCCAACGAACGCTTTGAATATCTTTCGGGGCTCAAGAAGCTGGAGAAACTCCAACTAAGCGTCCACTTCCTGACTAACATGAATATTCAGGACAAAGGTCTGGCTCTGATTGCGCCGCTGACGGGCCTGAGGCATATGCGTTTGGCGCAGTCGCGGATCCAAGGCAAGGCCCTGGCCCCCTTCGTCAATCTCCGGTCTCTGGATGTAAGTTACTCGCCTTTTGACGACTCCGGTCTGCTCGCACTCACCGGCATGACTCGCCTGGAGCGCCTGGTTGCAAAAGACACGCTGATCACCGACAAAGGAATGAAGGGTCTTGAGCCGCTCCGGGAGATTACCGAACTCAATCTCTACGGCTGCCGGCTTACCGACGAAGGCATCGGTTCGATCAAACATCTGACCAAGCTCAAGAAACTGAATCTGCTGGGAGCCAAAGTGACCGACGAGGGCCTGGACAACCTGGTTGGCATGACACAACTTGAAGAACTTACTCTCTATCGCAGCGCCGTCACCAACGCAGGCCTTGAGAAATTGAAGGCGTTACAGCATCTGACTTCGCTCGATCTCCGCTACTCGCGCGTGACGCGTTCGGGCGTTGAGGCCTTCCGCGCCGCCATGCCGCTCTGCAAAGTGATGTTCCTCGATTCGACTCCCGCACCGGCGGTGAGCGTCATTCCGCCTCCTGCAGGCTCCGCCGAGAAGGAAATCGCGGCCTGGATTGCGAAGCTGGGCGGCAAAACACAAGTGGAAGGCGGACGGATTGTGTCCGCTTCGCTAACCTCAACTTCGATCACCGATTCACAACTTGGCCTCCTCGGAGGCCTGGCAGCGTTGCGCCATCTCGACTTGGCGGCCACCGAGGTGGGTGACGTGGGCCTTCGCCAACTGAGTAAGCTGGTTGCTCTCGAAGAGCTTGACCTGAGCCACACCACGGTAACCGACACGGGTCTGCAAGGGCTCGTTGGCCTGACGCGAATCCGGCGGTTGTTTCTTAATCACACGGGTGTGCGCGGCGTGAGCTTGCCCGCGTTCAGCGCCATCGCTGAGCTTGAGTTATCTGGTTCGCCGATCTCAGACGAGAGTCTTCAGTTTGTGGCCAAGCTCACCGCGATGGAGCGCCTCCGTCTCAGCTACACCGAGATTGCGGACACGGGGTTGGCGCGATTGACGGCGCTGACTAAGTTGCGGATCGTGGACGTTTCGAGCAATGATATCGACGACAAAGGTTTAGCCCAACTGGCGAAGTTGACATCACTTACGGATCTTAACCTAAGCTATGGCCGCTATACGGACAAAGGTCTACCGGAGTTGGCGAAATTGACTTCGCTCGAGCGGCTCCAATTGGCGCGGACCAAGGTCACCGACAAAGGCATCGAAGCTCTGGCGGCGCTGCCGAAACTCCGGGTGTTGAATCTGAACTATACGGGTGCGACCGATGCTTTGTTGCCCAGCTTGGCAGGCATGCCGGCGCTGACCGAATTGTATCTGGATACGGCCAATGTCACTGACAAAGGCGTGGAAGCGTTAGCTGCCATGAAGCAGCTCAAGCATTTGAATCTTTATCACACACTGGTAACCGAAGGGGCGCAGGCCAAGTTGCAACAAGCGCTGCCCGGCTGCCGGATGGTGTTCGATCGGGAGTCTGCTTTGCCCACGCGGAGAGGAAGCTGATCGCAGACATGCTGGCACTACTAACACTCCCGTTGTTGATGGCCGTTAACGCCGAATGGATCGCCGCGCTCGGTGGTCGCATCGAAACCAACGCGGCCGGCGCCATCACCGCCGTCCACCTCTCCGGCTCATTCGTTGCGGATTCGGATCTGGACCGGATCGCCGGGCTGCCGCAATTGGAGAAGCTCGACCTTTCACATACGCGCATCACCGATCTCGGCCTGCTGCGGCTGAAAGACCTGCGCAACGTACGCGAACTGAACCTGTTCTACGCCGAGTTAGTTACCGACGAAGGCTTGGCGGCGGTTAAGACATGGCCGCGCATCGAGCGTCTGAATTTCCGCGGCGTCAAGGTCACCGATAACACGCTGGCGCTGCTGGCCGGCAAGGACACGATCCGCGCGCTTGACATCGGTTTTGCCGAGGTGACCGATAGCGGTCTGCAACACCTGGTCCGGTTCAAAGGCTTGCGCGAACTTACTATCGGGGGCAACAAGATGACGGAGGTGGGACTGGAAGTTTTGCGAGCCTTGCCGAACTTAACCCACCTCGATATCAGCGGTAAACAGCGCACCGACTCTGGACTCTGGTTTGTCGGGGTCACCGACATCGGTCTGGATCCGGTTGCTTCACTTGCCAAGCTTGAGTCGCTCAATCTCGCCGGCGCCCAGGTGTCGGCCAACGGCATCGCGAAGCTACAGGTATTGAAGCAACTCAAACGGCTTGATCTGCATGGGGCCAAGCGCGTCGCCGACAACATCGTCCCAGTGCTAACCGCCATGCCCGCGCTCGCATGGGTGGATCTCTTCGAATCCGCCGTCACGCCGGCTGCGATCGAGGCTTTGCGCCGTGCCCGCCCTGGTTTGACCGTTCTTCCCTAAACATCCTCGTCAAGCAAGGGCACGGCGCCTTTGAACGCCATCGCAATCAATGGCGGGGCTACGATGGTCGTTGCCACGGCCATCAAAACGACCACCCCATAGATATCGCGAGAGACCGCGCCCAGCGAAAGTCCGATCTGCGCCACCACCATGCCGACCTCGCCTCGTGGAATCATGCCGACACCGATGCGAAGCGCGTCCACACGGCCGAGAGGCAGCGCGCTGAGCCCGCACCCGATCAGTTTAGACAAGACCGCGGCAGCGATAATAACCAGCGCCAAGACCACTAGCGAGGGTTTTTCAAACGCGGCGAGACTGAGGTTGAGGCCAATGCCCGCCAAGAAAAACGGAACTAACAACTCCGAAGCCCCGCAAGAGAGATCGTGGACTCTCGGCCCTACCCGTCCCGCCAAAGCCATGCCAGCGAAGAACGCGCCCACGATCGCGGCCACGCCCACATAGACGGCGAGAACCGACAGTGCAAACAACAGCACCATCGCCATCGAGAATTCCGCCTCGGCTATACGCAGACTCTGTTGAAGGCGGGGCGCCACTTTGCCCATGGCGCGATTTCCCCAAACTGCGACGATCACGACGAAAGCAACGGCGAGAAAGCAGGTGAGAGCGATCGCGGCGACATCGATCTTGCCGCGCGCCATCCCGCTCACCGCCGCCAAGACGAGCAACCCCAACACATCGTCGATCACCGCCGCCGCGAGAATGATTTGGCTCGACCGCTCATGTAGCAATCCCTTCGAAGCCAGCACCTGCGCCGTGATCCCGACGCTGGTGGCGACCATGGCGGCGCCGACGAAGATCGCTTCCACCTGAGTCGCACCCCATGCCGAGACAATACCCCAGCCCAAGAAGAACGGCACGATCACACCGCAAGCGGCCACAACCGCCGCCGTGCCTCCCAGCTTTAACAAGGCGTTGGCCTTCACTTCAAGTCCGACGCGGAACAGCAGAAACATCACGCCCAGATCGCCGAGGGCAGCAATGAATCCGTCGCGCGAGACATAATTCAACACACTTGGTCCCACCAGCACACCAGCAAAGATTTCGCCGATGATGCCGGGTTGGCGCAGCCGTTCAAATAGCTCCGCCAGCAGCTTTGCCGAAGCAAAAACGATCAGGAGTGAAAGCGGAATGGCGAGAGCCTCGTGAGAACCTGTCATCATTTAACCGCCGGACGCGGGCATCAGTATAGTTTAGCGTGAGGCGGAGTAGTGCGATTCAGCAGCAGCCCCATGGTCTCCACGCCTTTCGCGGCGTTCCTGGAGTATGTCGAGCGGTAGCATACAATGGCCTCATGAGCGCTGCGGCCCAACCCAGACTTTCCGTCGAAGAGTATTTGGCGCTCGACCGTGAGGCAGAGGTAAAGAGCGAATATTTCGACGGCGTGCTCTACCCGATCTGCGGGGTCAGCATGGCGCACAGCCGGCTCAGCGCGCGACTCGGTTGGCGATTCGAAGAGCGGCTCGCGGGAAGCCCGTGCGTGACGTTTTTGTCGCCTCTCCGGGTTCGAGTGAGCCGGACTAAGTTCGTCTACCCGGACTTGTTTGTAATCTGCGGTAAGCCGGACCTAACCGATGAGCAGGCCGACACTCTTACAAATCCAAAGTTAGTCTTGGAGATTCTTTCTCCAACCACTCGCGATTACGACTACGGGACTAAATTGGATATGTATCGCGAGCTGCCGTCAGTGGAAGAATACGTACTTGTTTCACAGGACCGTCAACGCATTGAGGTGTTCCGGCGGATGCCGAACCAAGAGTGGCGTTTGATGCGTCATGAGGGACCGGACGCAATTCTTCCGCTCGAATCGTTGAATATCTCGATTCCCTTGTCTGAGATTTTTTCCGGTATTGTCGATCCCGGCGCGAGACCGGAATTCTAACGGGTTACCTCGGTACGTTGTACCGGAAGGTGAGTTGTAACCGCACCTGATTCCCCTTGAACTCATCGGGTAGTGGGGGAAACGGATTCGACGCACTGATGCCGGCCACCGCCGCTCGATCCAACGCTTCCGCGCCACTGGTTGAGGCGATCACCAACTTCGGAACAGAGCCGTCCTTGTTGATTGCGAATTGAATCAGGACACGGCCCTTGCGGCCAAAGCGCGCGCTTTCGGGCATGACAGCGAACCAGTTGCGGCGCACCGACGATAGAATGCGAATCAGGTACGGCTTGAAGTCGACCCCTTGCGTATCGCTGAGTAACTCAAGCGCGCTGGCGTTCTTAGTGGCCGCCGCCGGATTGTTGAGTGACTCGCCCAACCCGCCGGAGCCTTCGCCCAGGTCACCCACCACCAATCCGCCGCCGCCGCCGCGCGCCACCTCGCGCATCGCGTCTTCCACCGTCGCCCGCTGCGGCATTGGGATGCGGCCTTGCGCGTTGCCCGAATTGCTGGACGGTCCGTGGACTCCGCCTGGCTTCTCAAACGTGATCTTCGGCTTTTCCTCCGGATTGATCTGCGGCGCGGGCTGCACCGGCAGAGGCGTGGCTTCGACGTTCCCCATACCCGGCAGATTGCGCGCCATCATTTCGCCGGTCTGCTGACGGCCGACGTCGAGTTTGGGCGCTTCAATCTCCGGCTTCGGCGATGGCGGCGCAGGCACTGGCGGCGCTTCGAATTTCTTGGGCGAAGCCGGCTGCGTCATGCCCGCGCGCCTTTGCGGCGGCGGCGAATTTTCCTTGGGCTGGCTCAGCAGACTTTCCAGGTCGACGCGGTCGGCGGGCTTTGCCTGATTCTGCATCTGCTGCGTGAGCGGCGAAGGCGGGGCGATCAAAGGTGTCGCGCTAGTGGCGTCGAGTGTGATGCGCGGACCGGTGCGGCTGGTGGTGACCGATGGCGTCCACGGCGCCACCAGCATCAGAGCGAACAGGAACAGATGCACGAGCACAGAGCCCACGGCCGCCACTCGGCTCTTAGGCGTCTCGAGCAAAGGGGATTGGTCGCCCAACAGATGAAATGGCGACTCGGTCATACTCCCTGCAGTGTCTGGGCCACGATGGCCCCGTGCTCCTCAATCTTATCAAGGATGTCTGAACAAACCCGTAGCGCGCGTGTGGCTTGTTCGCCGTTGACGCGCGGCGACTGCCGTGTGCGCACGCATTCGAGGAACGCTTCCCATTGCGCGATGAGCGGCTCTTTTTTTGGACCGCTCAACGCCGCGAAGCCGATCTGCCGGTTCTCACCCACCGTAAATGCCGCGCCGTCCTGCTTTGTGTAGTCCACCGATATGTATTGATGCGGCTGGAACAATCTCAGTTTCCGAACCTTTTCGGTGGAGACGCGGCTGGCCGTGATGTTGGCGATGCAGCCGCCCGGGAACGCCAGACGTACGTTCGCGATGTCGACCTTCTGCGAGAGAATCCGGACGCCCGCCGCGCGCACTTCTTCCGGCAATTTGCCGACCAGGGCGAGCACGATATCGACATCGTGGATCATCAAATCCAGCACGACATCGACGTCCAGACTGCGCGGGGCGAAGAGGCTGAGCCGGTGGATTTCGAAAAATAACGGCGTCGTGACCGCGCGCTCCAACGCCAGCACGCCGGGATTGAATCGCTCCAGATGGCCGACTTGCAGGATGCGGTTATTAGCGCGGGCGGCTGCAACCAGGCGTTCGGCTTCGTCCACTGTGGCGGCAATCGGTTTTTCTACCAGGACGTCGATGCCGGATTCCAGCAGGCCGATGCCAATCCCGGCATGTTTGACCGTGGGCGTCGCGACTACGGCCACGTCTACTTTGCCGATCAACTCACGCCAGTCGGTGAGCGATGCGGCGCGTGCGGGGTCGGGGTCCACCGTGGCGATGAGTTCGGTTTCGGCCGACTGCGTCAGCACGCGGATATGGTTTTGGCCAAAGCTCCCGCACCCGATCACCGCGGCCCGCAACTTACTCATCTGGGAAGCTCCTCTTCAATCCTGTGCGCTACCACGCAAATCCCGGTCTCATTGGCTGCGGTGAGCATCTCGGCGCGATCCAGCAACAACGTGCGTCCGGCGTCGACGGCCAGGATGGTCGCGCCTGTTTCTTTCATGGTGACGATGGTGCCTGGCCCGGCCACCGGTACGTCGAACAGCAAATGGCCTCGGCGTTGTGAGCCCTTGACGAGCGTGATGCGGTGGCCGGCGGCGAGCGTGGCGGCGCGGCGCAACATCGCGTCGGTGCCCTCCATCGCTTCGAGCGCCACGCAGGCGCGGCCCGCGATCGCTACGCTTTGACCGAGATCGAAGGCGGACAACGCAGCGGCGATGCGACGGCCGTAGCGCACTTCCTTCTCTTCGTCGTCGTTCGGTTTGCGGCGCGTCAACACGCCAGCTTCGGCAAGTAGCGGTTTGAGGAGCCGGGTTGAATCCACCACTTCGATGCCTTCGACCGCCAGCACCTTGATGACGCCGCCAATCAGCGCATCGGTGTTGCGCTCCTTCAACGACATCAGGAGTTTCGCCAAACGCCAATCGGGCCGGAGCGACGAGAAGATGCTGACATGTTTCACCTGGCCACACATCATGACTTGCGTCGCGCCTTCGCGCTTCATGATATCGATCAGCTTGCTAAGTTCGGCGATGGTGATCCAATGAATCTTGCCGGCGAGTTGTTCGAGCTCAGGCGGCGTTTCGTCCTTGATCGCGATCACGACCACTTCGTCGCCGAGTTTGCGGGCCTCTGCGAGCGCCAGAAACGGGAAGCGCCCGCTGCCGGCGATCATGCCGTATTTATTGCCGCCGCTCACTTGAGGAATCCGCGTTCGGAGCGCTCGATGAAGTCGATCAGTTGCGCGATTTCATCGCTGGACGGGAGTTCGGTTCGCATGCGCGTGATGGCGTCAGCGAGCAGCCCTTCGGTGCGCAGGAACCGAAACGCCTTGTTGATAGCTTCGATTTGTTCGGGCGCAAAGCCGCGCCGCTCAAGGCCCACGGAGTTGGCGCGATACATCTTGGCCTCGCGCTCTTCGGACACCATGGCGAACGGCATCACGTCGCGCGTGATCACGGCGTAGCCGCCTATAATCGAGTGCGCGCCGATGCGGCAGAACTGGTGGACGCCGACAAAAGCGCTGACGCGCGCGTGGTCCCCGACGTGTACGTGGCCTCCGAGCGTGGCGCCATGCCCCAGCACTACGTTGCTTCCGACACGGCAATCGTGCGCCACGTGCGAGTAAGCCATCAGTAAGTTATGATCGCCGACGCGCGTCACGGCCCCGCCGCCCTTGGTGCCGCGATGCACGGTGACGAACTCGCGAATCAGGTTGTGGTCGCCAACATGAGTTTCGGCGTGTTCGCCTTCGTACTTGAGATCCTGCGAGGCAACGCCGATCGACGCGAACGGATAGAAGAGATTATCCGCGCCAATCGTGGTTGGGCCTTCGACGAAGATATGGCCTTTCAGGCGGGTGCGCGCGCCGATCACGACGCCATCGCCTACGACGCAGAAGGGGCCGATCTCGGCGGAAGGGTCAACCTGAGCGCCCGGATCGACGATCGCGCTCGGATGAATCGCCATATTGACCGAGGGGTTCTTTACGACTCTTCGGCGGGCTTGTCGCGTTTATCGCGCAGCACGCACATCATGCCGGCTTCGGCCACTTTCAGACCGTCCACGGTGACGACGCCAGTCATCTTGGCACGCGTGGGGCGGAGGTGGAGCATGGTGATCTCAATTCGCATTTGATCGCCGGGCCGCACGGGACGCAGAAATTTGGCCTCTTCAATCTTGGCCAGCATCACCACTTTGTGTTGCCGGTCTTCCATGTTGTGCATCACCATTACGCCTGCGACTTGGGCCATCGCTTCCACGATCAGCACACCGGGAAAGATGGGATTATCGGGGAAATGACCCATGAAGCACGGTTCGTTGATCGTGACATTCTTAATGCCGATCGTGGTGGTCTCGTTGAGCGACTCAATCCGGTCCACCAGCAAAAACGGATAGCGATGCGGGAGCACATCAAGGATCCCCTGAATATCGAGGAAGGGCATGAGAATCTAACATTATAACAGCGGTACGTTTTATATGAACATTTCAGAGATCGTCGCTTTTATCCGGGAACTGGTCGAGTGCGAGTCGCCTAGTGACGACCCCGCCGCTATCGCCCGCTTCACCGCGCTTTTCGCCGACCGTGTCCAAGACATCGCCACTTGCCGCATGATCGGCACGCATCTGCAATGCGAGTTCAACCTGCCTGGACCGCGCCGCCGCAAGCCTGGGCAGATTCTTGCGTTGGGGCATAGCGACACGGTGTGGCCGATGGGCACGCTGGCGCAAATGCCGTGGCGGGAGGAGAAGGGGCGTCTATGGGGTCCGGGAGTGCTGGACATGAAGGCGGGCCTGGCGCTTTTTGTGTTTGCCATGCGCGCGGTCCGCGACGCCGATGTGCCCGTCGCGCGCAAGGTCGTGCTGCAGCTGAATTCGGATGAAGAAGTGGGTAGTCATACATCGCGCGCTCTGACCGAGCGTGAGGCGAAGAAGAGTGTCGCGGTGTTGGTGCTCGAGCCGGGCACCGGGCTGGAGGGGAAGCTGAAGACGGCGCGCAAAGGCGTGGGCGGGTTCCGCTTGGCGGTCCATGGCAAGTCCTCGCACGCTGGTGTAGACTTCGCAGCGGGCGCCAGCGCGATCGACGAACTGGCGTACCAGCTCGAGAAGATTCGCAGCTTTACCGATCTCGCGCGTGGCATCACGGTGAACACGGGCTTGATCGCCGGGGGAACACGCACCAACGTCGTGCCTGCCGAAGCGCATGCCGAAATCGACTTCCGTATTCCGCGCCTGCGCGACTATGCAGCGCTGCAACGTAAGTTCGCGGGGTTGCGCCCGCGCGATAAACGCTGCCGCCTGGAGGTGACGGGCGACCTGAATCGGCCGCCGATGGAGCGCACCCGCGAAATCGGGTTATTGTTTAAAACAACGCAGCGCCTGGCTGCGGAGTTGGGAGTTAAGCTGGAAGAATCGGCCACCGGCGGCGGCTCCGACGGCAACTTCACGGCCGCGCTCGGCATCCCCACGCTTGACGGATTGGGTGCGGTTGGCGAGGGCGCGCATGCGTCACATGAGAGCATTCTCGTCAATCGAATCGCGGATCGCGTCGCTCTGCTCGCAAAGCTCGTACCTTTGATTTAGTCATGCCTAAGCAAAAGATCGTTTCACTCGACGTCGTTCGATATCCGCTATCCCACGGTTCGCCTTGGCATGGAGGCGGCCACTTGGCCCCCAACTCATCGTGCGCCATCACCGTGCTGCGAACTGACGCCGGTCACGAGGGCCGATCGCTGGACTTCACCATCGGCGCCGGCACCGAGATTCAAACAGCGGCGATTGAAGCCCTGCGCCCATTCGTGGTGGGCCGGGACCTCGAAAAATTTATCGCTGAGGCGGAGCCTCGTTAGGTATCGATTGGACGACGCTGAAACGCGACCCGCGATTCGGGCGCGGTTATGAGTATGTGCCTTCGTCGGATCAGGATCTTTACGGGCCGGTGGATGAGCTCTGGAAGTAAGCCGGTTAGGGCGCGCCCGCTTGGCCGATCGCCAGGAGCTTGTTGCCCCGTCAGCGGGGTACGGCGAAATTAGCCGGCCGGTGGAAATTTCGGCGGCTGCGTTGCGTTGGCGCCGCCTGCGGCGAGCAGAGCGGTCAAGGCGCTGTTGTGCGCTCCGGCGGCGAGTAGATTCAATCTGGCGCCGCTGGCGAGCATGCGTTGGGTCTCCAGAACTTCGAAGAGCGCTCGATTCACTTCCGGCACAGTCGCGACTTCGGATAACACCCGCCGTAAGGTGGCGGGCCGGATGGCGGCGGCGCGGGCGAATTCAACGGCGGCTTCGCGTTCGGCGGAACTGGTGATGACGCTGACCTGATTGGCGCCCGCCTGCCGGATGGCCGAAGTGACCTGACGCAGGCGGTTCACTACCTTCTCTTCAATCTGCCGAATCATTCCCAGATCGCGGAAGTGAACTTTGCGGATGTAGACGGAGCCTGTCTTATAGCCCCACTCCTGGGACTTAGCCGAGACTTCGGCCCGGACAGCCTGACTCATGTTGTGGCGAGTTTCGAGCATCTCCGCAAGCGGCATGTTACTCAGACAACGCACGGTGGAACTACTCACATTGGCGCGCAACGATCCGCGCGGGTCTGTGTTTTTGAAAAGGAAATGCACGGGATCGCTGATCCACATTTCGTACCAGATGCCGATGCCCATGGGCGCGCCCTCTTCGGAATTTACCGCCTGGCTCCGCAGGTATTGCTGGTCCAAACGCATGTCCAGCGTGTAGCATTTGCCAAGCAGATTGACGATGAACGCAGCCGGCCCGATCTTCAACGGCAGGATATAGAGGCCCGGCTCATCAAGCACGCCCAGCACCTGCCCGAAGAGGACGTAGACCTTGCACTGCCTTTCCTGCACAACGGCATAGAGTCCGAACATGCGGCCGAGTAACTTCAGAAAGAACTCGCCGATAAACAACGCGACCACGATAGTCAGGATAGAACCGATCATCGCTGCACCTCCAAAAACACTTGATGGGCTTTTTCATAGAGCGCC
This sequence comes from Acidobacteriota bacterium, assembly GCA_043755595.1. Classification (GTDB taxonomy): domain Bacteria; phylum Acidobacteriota; class Terriglobia; order Bryobacterales; family Bryobacteraceae; genus VFZP01. The sequence goes on from JAYUSQ010000123.1 coordinate 39,306, forward strand.
AGCCGCACGTTGCGCAGGTAGGCCGCCAGCACTTCGGGGCCGGCCTTAAACGTGGTCAACAACTCGGCGGCTTGGGCGCGGAGCGGTTCCATTTCCGCTTGCGACCGCAAGGTTTCAATTTCCACGGCGCGCCTGGACTGCACGATCGTCTGGTCCGCGGTCGCTTGCGCGAGACTGATATCGCTCGACACGTGGTTATGCGCGGTGTTGATGGCGGCGAGGGCCGATTCCACTTCGGCCGGCGGATCGATTCCCGTGATCAGGCTGGCGTCGAACACGACGCCGTAGCGCGGCTCCGAAGACTTGCATTCCATCTCCATGTACTCGTTCAGGTCCCGCAAATTCTTCCGGAGATCGTTGATCGAAACGCCGATCATCTCCGTGCCGGGAATCGTCAGAGCCGGTTCATCGCCGGTCGGCGTCTTGGCTTGGAAGTTGGCGATCCGTTGCCGGAGCACCGAGACGTAGTAGGCCATCACGTGCACAAATGGCTGCTTGGTGGCGAACAGAAACGCATAGAGATTGCGCTCGCTCACACGATAACGGATCTGGCCGGTCAGACCGGTGTTCAACTGATCTTTGGTGACGGCCTCCAGGCGTGTCCCGCCTGCGTTCGCGGTGTGATCCTCAGGGTCCAAAGCCATGTTCGTGGTCATGGTTGCGATGGAGATCGTGTGAATGCTTTCCCACGGCATCTTGAAATAAGGACCGCCGGGAGGGATCACGCGGACTTGCGGGTAGTTGTAGCGTTCGCGCTCCTCCGGCCGCAGGTATTCACCGATCGGATCGTCGAGCGTACTACTGCCGAGCCGTTCGGCCCGCCCGAAACTGGTCTTCACCGCGCGCTCGTTCTGGTCGACGGTGTAGAGCCCCATCAGAACGAAGCGCAGAACGAACCAAACACCAAAGCCAAATACAGCGCTGAGTAAGAAGTCCATAGCAGTGCAAGTATAGCCGCTTGGTCGCGCCGAGGCGGGAGCATCCGTAACGATGGCCATTTTTCCGCTGGGCTTGGTGGTGTCGCTCCGGCATGTTCCACGGCGGCGCTCACTCGCGGCGGCGATTTATTTTCGGGGCGGTGAGGCCCGTGCTGGGATTCACGGCGAGCAGTCGAGGTGCTTGATCTCAGGTCCGAGGCAAAGCATCGGTCACGGGCGGCCGGGGGCGAAGGGCGGGCTGTGCGCGGGTGAAACGAAAAAAGCGAGTGGGAACACATTTCATCGGAGGAGCGCTTTGACAACCGATCTTCGACCATCGATAGTGATAAGATCTAGCCTATGAAATGTGCAGCGGCGCTGACTCTTCGCCACGTACGTTCGTTGCTCTTGCTGACGCCCTTGATGATGCCAGCCCTGCAGGCCAGGGAGGGATGCACAAACCGTGATTTCAATGGTTCATTCGGCTTCTACGCCACCGGCCACGTGATCCAATCCCCAGTGACCACGCTCGCCGGACCCTTCGCACGCGTAGGCAGGTTAGATGCCGACGGGGATGGCCGCATACGGTTCGCGAGCACCGCCAGCTTTAACGGTATTCTCATTCCCCAGGATTTCGGCGGCAAATACACGATGAACTCGGACTGCACGTTCTCGGCGTTGGTGTTTTTGCCGGATCCGTTCAATCTCGAGGTGACCTTCGTCGGTATCCTGGCCGAGGGCGGGAACGAGATCCGAGAATTCTTCGTGAATCCTCCTGGCGTGCTGGTCTATGGAACCGGACGGAAGACGGGTTTGGCGGCGTGTACGGACCGGAACCTGTCGGGCTCCTACCTGATGGAGCTGACCGGCGCCGTTCTCGATCCCTCCTCGAGCACGCGGTCTCCTTTCGCCGCGCTCGGTAAGATCGACATGGATGGAGCCGGCAAGCTAACGGGGAAGCTCAGCTCGAATTTTGGGGGACTGACCGCGCGGGAGGAGCCGATCTCGGGCACCTACTCGGTCAAGCCGGATTGCATCTTCGAGTTGAAATACTATACCTCCACCGAAAGCACGGGTCCCGGCAACGGCGTAACGCTGAAGGGTTCGTTGATCGACCGGGGTGAGGGCGCGTACTTGATGATCCTCGATCCTTCCAACGCCACCGTGCTCGGCAACCTCAAAGCTCAATGAGAAGCCCGTCCGATTCTGCCTCAAAGGAACCTGCACCGTGATTCAACTGGCTGGCGTCCGCAAAGAGTTTGATGGCAAGACCAAGTTGACCATCCTCCATAACGTTGACCTGCAGATCGCGAAAGGGGAGATGGTTTCGCTGATCGGCCCTTCGGGTTCCGGCAAATCCACGCTATTGAACCTCGTCGGCGGGCTGGACCGCCCGACGAAAGGCGAAGTTCGCATCGACGGGCAGTCGACAGGCACACTCTCGGACGAGGATTTGACCCGGATCCGGCGCGACAAGATCGGATTCATCTTCCAGTTCTTCAACCTGCTGCCCAGCCTCACTTGTCTCGAGAACGTCGGCCTACCCTTGCATTTGCGAGGTTGGCCGGCGAAGAAAGTCGAAGCCCGCGCGGCGGAGCTGCTGGAACTGGTGAAACTAGGGCATCGCATGCAGCATCTGGCCGACGAGCTTTCGGGCGGGGAGCGTCAGCGCGTGGCGATCGCGCGCGCCCTGGCCTCCAGTCCGCCGATCCTGCTCGGCGACGAGCCGACCGGGAATCTGGACTCGAAAACCGGCGTCGAGATTTTGAAACTGATCCACGATCTACATGAACAGCTAGGGGCCACCGTATTGATCGTCACGCATGACGACAGCGTGGCGCGAAGCTGTCCGCGAACGATTACGATGACGGACGGTTGCATCGTGAAAGATGAACGCCGGTGATCCTCCTTCGCCTCCTTAGTTGGCAATACGCCAGGAAACACAAAGTTCGTTCGCTGCTCACGATCGCGGGCATCGCGCTTGGAGTGGCTGTCTTTGTCGGAATGCACGCGGCCAACCAGTCCATTATGGGGGCCTTCGGCCGGACGGTGAGCCGAATCGCGGGCGCCACGGAGTTGGAGGTGTCGGCCGGAGAGGCGGGGTTCGACGAGGAAGCGCTGGAATTGGTGCAACAGGCGCCAGAAGTCCGCTTGGCCGTGCCGATCGTGGAAGCGGTGGCGGCGGTCGATTCCAAAGGGCAGGGCAGCCTGCTCATCCTGGGTGTCGACATGGTGGGCGACGGCGGGCTGAGGGACTACAGCATGGAGGGCAAGCAAGACGAAGTCGACGATCCCCTGGTATTCCTGGCCCAGCCCGACTCCATCATCGTCAGCCGCGATTTTGCCGCGCGCAACAATCTGAGCCTGAACAGCAAGACCACGCTGCGAACCATGGACGGCCCCAAGGAGTTTACCGTGCGCGGCCTGATGCGCTCCGGTGGCTTGGCCTCGGCCTTTGGCGGCAATCTGGCCGTGATGGACATTTACGCGGCGCAGAAGGTCTTCGGGCGCGGGCGCAAATTTGACCGGATCGACTTGGCGGTGAAGGAAGGCTTCACCCTGGCCCAATGCAAGGCCGCGCTCGAAAAGCGGCTCGGGCCCGCGTTCGAGGTTCGGCCCCCGGGGGCCAGAGGCCAGCAGTTCGAGTCCATGATGCAGGGCTATTCGGCCAGTCTCAACGTCTCGAGCGCTTTTGCCCTCTTCATCGGGCTGTTCATCATCTACAATTCGTTCTCGATCGCGGTGACTCAGCGTCGCGGCGAAATCGGCATATTGCGGGCTTTGGGCGCCACGCGCCAGCAGGTCTCGAAACTGTTCCTCGGCGAAAGCGGGCTGCTTGGCATGATCGGATCGGCTCTCGGCGTGGGGTTAGGGATGCTACTGGCCGAGGGGCTGGTTAAGTACATCAGCGGCGTGTTGCAATCGGCGTTCGGCGTAGGCGAGCAGGCTCCGGAACTCACCTGGAATCCGCCGTTGCTGCTGGGCGCGTTCGCTCTCGGAATCCTGACCAGTCTGCTGGCCGCGTTCCTGCCGGCGCGCGCCGCGGCGGCGGTGGATCCGGTGCAGGCTTTGCAGAAGGGCAAAGTGCAAGTGCTTTCGGAGGGCGAGAATCGCACGCGCCAAATAGCCGCTGCGTTGTTGCTAGCGAGTTCGGTCGTGTGCCTGCTACTGGGAAGCTCGCGATTCATCTTCTATGCCGGCTATGCGCAGTTGATGACGGCAACCCTGCTCTTGACGCCGACGCTGTCGCTTTGGCTGGCGGGGCTGATCCGGCCCGTGTTGAAGTGGCTGCGCCCAATCGAAGGCGCGCTCGCCGCCGACAGCCTGATCCAGGCGCCGCGGCGCACGTCGGCCACGGTGTCGGCGCTGATGTTGTGCCTGGCCATGCTGATCGGCCTCGCTGGAACCTCGAGCGCCAGCTACAGCTCGATTGAGGAATGGATCAACACCACGCTGAATCCCGACCTGTTCGTTTCCGCCTCAGAGAACCTGGTCTCGCGCAGTTACCGTTTCCCGGAATCCATGCGGGCTGGGTTGGAGGAGATGGAGGGCATCCAGGAAGTGCAGCCGGTTCGCAATACCCGGATCACCTACCGCGGCACGTCCGTGTTGTTGATCGCCGTGGACATCGCCCCGGTGGCCGAACGTACGCGCGCGCGCCGCACCGTTGCGGGCAACTTCATCGAAATGAATCGCCTGGCCGGCCGGGGCGAAGGCGTGATCGTGTCGGAGAATCTGGCGCAACAGAAGACCCTGGTCATGGGAAGCGTGGTGGAGTTGCCCACCGCCTCGACTGTGCTCAAGCTTCCGGTCGTGGGCATCGTGCGCGATTTCTCCGACCAGCAGGGAGCGATCTTTCTCGACCGGTCCGTCTATCTCCGCTACTGGAAGGATTCGGCGGCCGACAGCTTTCGAGTTTATCTGAAACCAGGTGCCGAAGCCGCCGCAGTCAAGGCTAAGATCCTCGAAAAATTCAGCCAGCAGCGCCGCCTGTTTGTCTTTCTCAACCAGGAGTTAAAAAGCTACATCCTGGGCCTGGCCAATCAGTGGTTTAGCATGACCTACATCCAGCTCGCCTTGGCTCTCGTGGTCGGCATGCTGGGCATCGCCAACAGCCTGACTGTGTCGATTGCCGACCGCCGCCGCGAGTTGGGCATTCTACGGGCAGTGGGCGGCTTCCCGGCCGTGGTTCGCCGGGCCATTTGGATGGAGGCGGTGGCGATCGGTCTGGTGGGCCTGGTGCTGGGCCTTGGCCTGGGAGCCATCAACCTTTACTATCAACTGGAAATGGTGCGGCGCGATTTTACGGGCATGCCGCTGGATTACCGGTTCCCCTGGGAAATCGCACTGCTGCTGACGCCGCTGGTGCTGGTCGCGGCGTTTGTGTCGGCGGCGGGGCCAGCCGAGTCGGCAGTGCGAAGCCATTTGGTAGAGTCATTAGCTTATGAATAGACAATTTCGTTTCGGTTTTTCCTTGCGCGTTCTGGCGTGCGTGGCGCTGACCGTCGCGGCCGCCGCGGGCCAGGATGCGCGGACGATCATGGACGAGTCCCAGAAACGGATCCGCACCACGTCCCAAAAGTACGAAGGCGGGCTGCAGGTGGTCGACTCCGGGGGCAAGGTCACCGACAAACGCTGGCGGTCGGAACGGAGCGGCTCGGCGGGAAACAGTAAGACCGTTCTGCGTTTTATTGCACCGCCGGAGGTCAAGGGCGTGGCGCTCCTGATTGTGAATCACCCGGACCGGGCCTCCGATCAATGGATGTGGACCCCAGCCATCGGGCGCGAGCGCCGCATCGCCTTACAGGATCGCTCCACGCGGTTCTTTGGAACCGACTTCAGCTTCGAGGACCTCGAGGAGCGTGACGTGGACCAGTTCGAGTACAAATTGTCCGGTGAAGAAGACCTTGATGGCGCCCGCTGCTGGCGCATCGAGGCCGCGCCGAAACAAACCAAGACCTCGCAATACTCTTCCTTGCATATCTGGATCCGGAAAGACAATTACGTAGCTGCCCAGGTAGAGACCTTTGTCAAAGACCAGCTGGCGCGGCGGCTGCAGTATCGGCAAATCGAGAAAGTGCAGGGCATCTGGACGGCGAGGCAGCTTGAGATGACCGACCTGCGGCGCAAGAGCCGCACGGTGCTGAAAATCGAGAACCTGCAATACAACGTTCCCACGAAGGACGAGGACTTCACTCTGACCGCGCTGCGGCGGGAAGAATGAGGTTCGCCGGGCTGTTGTTGGCGGCATGCCCGGCTGCGTGCTTCGCGCAGACCTTTACGCAGCGTGGTTATCTGGAAACCGGCCTGCTGGCATATCCTCAAACCGGAATCGGCGACAGTGGGCGCGCGGTCGGCGCCGCAGTCCTCAACTACGAGGTTTCCTACAAGCTGTCGCCGAACCTTCGTTTCAACGGGGGCATCGATGCCCGCACCGACACCCATCGGGAGACGGAGCGGACTTGGGGGCTTACCTGGTGGGATCGGAACCGTTCCCGTCCGTCCCTGGCGGTCCGCAGGTTCAGCGCCACTTACACCAAGGGGCCGATCACCCTGGAATTAGGGAAGCAATTCATCCGTTGGGGCAAGGCGGACATTTTGAATCCCTCCGACCGTTTCGCGCCCCGTGACTACGTCAACGTGGTCAAGAACGATTTCATCGGGATCACCGCGGCGCGCCTGACCATCGCCAACCAATCCGACAGCCTGGAGCTGATCTTCGCGCCGCGGCTCACGCCCAGCCGCATTCCGTTGACCGGCCAGCGCTGGGTGATTCTGCCGCCGTTTCCTCTGAACAGGCAACTGCCCGTAATCGATACCGGACAAATCCCCGGCGGGCCGCAGTTCGGCGCACGTTGGAACCACCTCAGCCGGGTAGCGGAATTCTCGTTCTCTTTTTATGAAGGTTTCAATCACCTGCCGTTGGTGGATCCCCGGCTGGTGTCGCGACGGCTGCAACTGTACGCGGATTTCAAGCGCTTCTACCCAAAGATGCGAATGGTGGCGACAGACGCCGCGATTCCCCTCCGGTTCTTCACGGTCAAGGCGGAAGCGGCATATTTCATCGACCCCAGGAAGCAGGCCGATGAGTACATGATTTACGTTGCACAGCTCGAGCGCCAACAGGGCGAGTGGCTCTTCGTCGGCGGGTATGCCGGGCAATACGTCGCCAAGAAGAGGTCGCCATTTGACTTTGCTCCCGACCGCGGCCTCACGCGCGCCTTTGTCGGCCGCGCCGGCTATACAATTGACGCCACGAGGAGTGTGGCGGTGGAAAGTGCGGTGCGTCAAAACGGGGACGGAGTTTGGGTGAAAGGGGAGTACACCCAGAGCTTCGGCCAACACTGGCGCCTCACCTCCGGGTACACCTTGGTTCGAGGCGCAACCAGCGACTTCCTCGGACAGTACCGCCGTAACTCGCACGGTAGCCTGGCGATCCGATATAGCTTTTAGGCAAGACAGGGAGTGCGCCGCCCAGGCGCCCAGACGTTCCGCCGTGTGGCAGGCACTGGAATAAGATAGGAGACGCTGGTGCTTGATATGGGCGATTCCCAAACCGACGCCTTCGTGGATGTCTGTAGCCACGGCGAACGAACCCGCCACCGCCTTCAGGCGCTGTGCCGCGTTGGCCGCAGCGAAGACAACGACATCGTGCTCGACGACAACCTCACGTCGCGCAACCACGCCCTTGTGTATTCAGGCGATGGGCGCGATTACTACGTCAACGATCTTGGCAGCAGCAACGGCACCACGGTCAACGACATGCGCGTGGCCACGCCGACCCTGCTACACAACGGCGACAAGATTCAGATCGGCAACAGCGAGTTGATCTTTGGGCAGCCGGCGCTTCGGCAGGAGAAGACCCTTCCTACGTTGGGAGCCACCAGCGTTCATATTTCGCAGAAGCTGATCACGGTGATGGTGATGGATATCCGCGGCTTCACCCAGCTTGCGCGCCGGATCAACGCTCGTACACTTTCCGATCTGACCGGCGCGCTCGTACGGGAGTCGGGGAGCGAGTTGCACCGGTACGGCGCCGCCGCCCAGAAATACATCGGCGACGCGGTCATGGCGATCTGGGACCACGGCGCCACGATCAAAGCCGCCAACGTACTGGGGATCTTCGCGGCTGTGTCGAGCGTCGCCGAGATTGCCCGCGGGCTGCAGCCCCGTTTCGGGTTGGACGCGGAGGTTCGTCTTGGAGCCGGCCTGAACACAGGCCTGGCTTCGGTGGGCAACCTCGGCAGCGTCGCAGCCTCGGATTACACCGCATTGGGCGACACGGTCAACCTGGCCTTCCGCCTGGAGTCGGCGACCAAGGAAGCCGGGTTCGATCTCCTGCTCGGACGCGAGACGCAACAGTTGGCGGTTTCGCACGCCCCAGCCCTGGCGACGATCTTGGAATCGCGATTGGTTGTCCTGAAGGGCTACGATTTGCCGGTGAATGCGTACGGAACATCGTTCGAGGCTTTGAAAGCCGCGCTGGAATTGCCGGGCGGCGGCGATTCGTAGAGTGGACGGGCAGAACAGCGGGAACACGGCGAAGGGTTAGAAACCTTCGGGATCTCGCTCACTCTGAGATGGGCGGCTGTCAGTTGAATTTCCGGAACCTCACCCTGTTCGGATCAGGCGGGCGGGCTTCGGCATTCGAAGACCCAACGCCTGGACTACTTTCAGTATCCGCGCGAAACTGGCGCGTTCGTAGTCAGTCGCCTCGTAGCGCTGGATCTGCTGGGTTTTGACGCCGAGCCGATGCGCCAGGCCTTCCTGCGTCATTCCCGACGCGATGCGGGCGCGGATCAGGGTCCTCGGTAAGTCCTCCACGGCTTCGAGGACGAGTTCCTTGCTCTTGCCCATATGCAGGCGTTCGTAGGCGTCGATCTGTTTATGCAACTCCTGCAGCTGGCTCTCGGCGGCATCGCGTTGGGCTTGCCAGAGCCGGGGTTTGATGTGCAGCGGGCGCTCCTGCCCGGCGAGTTCGGCGAGGGCTTCCTCAAAGCGCCGGGCCTGCGCCTTCGTGATCCGGTATTGCTTCTCGTTTTTGATCATCGCTTCCTACTCCCTCGCAGCCGAATCGCCACAATGCCCTTCGGCTCGCCGGTCTGCTTGCTCACCTGGAAGAACTCGACGAACGCTCGCCCCGTTGCGCCCTCCGGCAACTGCGCCGGGAAGAACTCGCCAAGGAATCGCCGCTTCTGTGCCGCGCGGCCCTGCGAGAAATCCCAAAATACCGGATCGAGCGCCTCCTCGACCACTTGCTGAATGTCCCAGCAGGGGTCGAAGTCGCCCGGATGCGCCTTGGTGGTGACGAAGCTGCCATCCAGGTAGACCAACCGGCACCCGGCTTTCCGCAGCAATTCGCAGGCTTCGCGGAATCCGGCCAACAATCGCCCGCGCCGGGGATTGAACGCCATGCGATCCTCGATCTCGGCCCAGGTAGCGAAATGTACGCCGCGCGGCAGGTCGCCGTTGGTCGACCATTCTGGAATCATTGTATCAACACCACTATTATGATGTATTAACGGATCTCGACCAGCCCCCGTTTCGGCGGCCACTGCGCCATGGCGGAATTCACGATGACGTTGAACGAGACGTCGCACGCTTCGGCGGCGGTCCGGTTACGCTCAGTGGGCATGAGCATGTTGACCTCCGCGACTTTGATCTCCAGGTGGATGTCCACCAGCGGTAATGTGCATGACGACCTGACCTGCGCACCGCAGATGATCCTCGAAGGCAAGACCTGTTCTTCTGATCGCCTCCGACGGACCTCGAAGCGCTTAATCCTCGCGGCATCATTCGGACCGAGGCCGAGTACGGCGGTTGGCTCAGAACCTACTATCGGGCATTGGTCAATCCACCCATGCAACCGGAACGAAACCGCGCCGCCCTTTCGGGCAGGGGAAAAGGAACGCAGTATGGGACGAGGCCGGTAGCGGCCCGGGGACTATTTGCGCGACGATGTCAAAGTAGTTCCAACTGATGCCAGCGACCTTTAACAAGCTAAACAGGGAGTGGAACGCTGAGCCCAATGCTCCAGACGTAGAGGTTCGGACGGCGGGCACGATCCTGGTAGTGTCATTCTTCCTGAACTCTTTCGTGTTTCCGGCGTTCGGAGAATGGGACCGAGGATTGTTGAGCTTCAATGATTGCTGGCGGTACAGGCTTGGTCCCAACGAACGACGAAGGCTGGTGGAAGAAACAATGCCGCTTTAGTCTGTCCGCTCCCGACTGGGGTGAGTTCTATGAGGTCGAGCGCGACCTGCGATCTGAATGGCTACCCGCCGATAGCTGGCAGCTTCTCGGCCCGTCGGCAGTTGCACACTCACGTCATTTCTTGTTCTATTTCCGCGATCAGACGTTCGAATGCGACGCAGCATCCTGGAACTTCAAAGTCATCCGTGCTGGCGAATAACCCGTCCTCTTTGGCGCCGCGAGGTTGGCTATCGGCTCAGATCGAGTTGGTCCGCACGATAACGCTCATCGAAGCGATCATCCCGTTCATATCCGGCCACACAAGCTGGACTGCGGGCAACCCATCGTGAGCGTAAAACCACTCCCTGTAGGTCATGTCATCTCGAAGTTGGGCCCGCGACACCGGGCGCTCGATCGCGCGGGCAGAGGGCGCGCTCCTACTGTGTCTCTACCTGACCTGGCGGCTGGCCACCGCTCGGCAGTCTTGATATAGTCGAGAGCTGAATATGAAGCGCGTTCTCCTCTTCGCACTTTCCATGCTGGCCGCCGCCGCACAGACGCAAGCCCCTCCGGCGCCCGCCCGGCCCGCTCCGCCCGTTGTTCCCGATACCATCGAGGCTATTCTCAACGTGACTTATTCGCGCGTGGGCGAACCGGTCGCGATGGATATTTATAAGCCCAAAGCCAAAGGGCCGTATCCGGCGGTGCTGGCGATTCATGGCGGCGGCTTTCGCGCCGGGGCGCGCACCGGTTACACCGCGCTCTGTATCAAGCTGGCCGAGCGTGGCTATGTGGCGGCGACTGCCAGCTACAGGCTGTCACCGAAGAATCAATTCCCGGCCGCGCTCGAAGATGTGAAGGCGGCCGTTCGTCATCTCCGCGCCAACGCAACTCAGTACGATCTCGATTCCGCGCATATCGGCGTGACCGGCGGATCGGCCGGCGGGACGTTGGCATTACTGCTGGGCACGCTGGGCGGCAATCCGCTCTACGAAGGCTCCGGGCCGAATCCCGAGCAGAGCAGTAAGGTGCAAGCGGTGGTGAATTTCTACGGAGCTACCGATTTCACCCGGGTTTATGAACGCAGCTTCGACGCCGCCGAGGTTTTGCCGCCTTGGCTGGGCGGTGGGATGAAGTATGCGCGACAGGCGCATATTCAGTCGAGCCCGCTTTACTATGTCACGCCCAACTCAGCGCCGACGCTCACCGTTCACGGCACTAAAGATATTTATGTGCCTTACGATCAGGGTCTGCTGATCACCACCAAGCTGCACGAAGCGGCGGTGGACACGGAAATTGAAACGATTCACGACGCCGGTCATGGCTTTCGCGGAGCCGATGCGGCGCGCGCCGAGGCTCGGTTGTTCGAGTGGTTCGACCGCTACCTAAAACCCACCGGCCAGACCCGGCTGCTGGTTTCCGATCACGGCCAACGCGGCGAGGTGGTTTCCATGATGTGGCCGAGCGGCCAGGAGTTATGGACGATTCCCAACAAGCGCGGGCACGATGTCCAGCCGTTGCCCGGCGGCGGCGTGCTGTTCACGATGGGGGCCGATCACAAGGTGGTGGAAGTGGATGCGAACCGGCAGGAAGTGTGGACCTGCTGCGAAGGGCTGGCGCATCCGATCGCGGCGCAGCGCCTGCCGAACGGCAATACCTTGATCGCCGACGCCGCAGCGGGCCGCGTGATTGAAGTGGATCGCGCGAAAAAAGTGGTGTGGGAATACAAATCGCCCGACCTGGAAAAGATGCGGATGCGCAACGCCAACCGGACGGCCCAGGACACTACCCTGATCGCGGTGGAAGCCGAGGCGAAGTTGATCGAAGTGGACCGGGCGGGCAAGATCATTTGGCAATGGCAGGCTCCCGAAGGCGCCAAGCGCCGCCTCTATCAGGGGCTGCGCCTGCCGAACGGCAACACCGTGATGCCGCTGAACGAGCCGGGTGAAGTGGTGGAAGTAGACCCCGCGGGCAAAGTAGTGCGCTCGATTGGCGGCGCGAAAATGGACATTCGCATGGTATGGGCGAGCGGTTTGGCGATGCTGCCGAACGGCAATCTGCTGATTAACGACTACACAGGCCGGCGGCTGATCGAAGTGGACGCGAAAGGCGCCGTGGTCAACCAATTGAAGACAGGCGCGCGAACCTTCGCTTCCATCACCGTCGTACCATAGCCAATTGGACCTTCTCAAAAGGATCCTGGACAATTCGGAGCATCTGCTCGTGGTCCTCGACTGCGAGACGGCCCGCGTGGCCGACTGCAACGAAGCGCAGTGCCGCGCTTCAGGCCGCGCCCGGGAGGAACTTGTCGGCCAAGCGGTCGCCGAAATCCACGTCAGTTTCCCGTTGCAAACGGCGAAGCAGTGGAATTATTTTGTCGGCCGCGTCGAGGCCGAGCCTGGCTTCACGGTGGAGACACAATATCGGAAGAGCGACGGCTCTTTCTATCCTGTCCGCATCGAGTGTTTTCCCCACCAGGTGGATGGACGGCGATATGTTCTCGTCGTAGCGCGCCTGACCAGGGGCGGGCCGGCCATCGTTCAATTGCGCTACGAGCGAGAGGCCCGGTGGCAGAAGGCATTGAACCAAATGGCGTCTCATCCGGCCATAGTCGCCGGACGTTTCGATGAAGCCGCGCTGTTCATCGCCGCTACGGGAAAGAGCGTGTTTCCGGCTGACAAATGCAGTATCTGGCGGGTCGATGCGGACCGGGCGCAGTTCCTGGCCGACGATCGCGGGTCGGTGCATGCTTCGCGCGCTGAGCCGGTGGAATTGAGTGAGTTCCCGTGGCTGGAAACGGCGATGGTCACCGGGCGATTTACCGATCTTTTTGAAGCGTGCCGGACGCCGGCTGAGTGTGACAGAACTCGCGCGCTGGCCGCAGCCTACGATGTGAAGGCGGCGTTGTGCGCTCCGGTTCGCGTGGCGGGACGGAGTTGGGGCGTGGTGACGATCGCAAGCCGCAGCGATCGCCAGTGGTAACAGGAGGAGATTGGATTTGCGGGCGAGGTTGCCGATCAGATTGCCAATGCCGTCGCAGGCGCCGAGCGCAAGCGCATCGAAGAAAATTTGATCGCCAGCGAGGAGCGGTACCGCAGCTTCATCGAAATGAGCACCGAGGCGGTATGGCGGGTAGAGTTCACCGAACCGATCGCGCTCGACATGTCCATCGAAGAACAGGCCGCCGCCGTGATTTCGCGCGGCTATATCGCCGACTGTAACCAGGCCTTCGCGGCCTTCTTCTACGGCGACCGCCGGGAGGAGTTTATCGGCCTTACTTTGGCGCGTCTGTTTGCGCCGGCCGAAGAAGCCCGCCTGGCCGAGATCAGGCAAATGGCCCAGGCGGGTTTCCGCCTGGTGAATCTCGAAGCCCGTCACATCGTGCGCGGCCAGCCCAGGTGGGCGTTGCGCAATACTACGAGGGTTCTAAAGAATCGACATTTGATTCAGTCGTGGGGGTCCTCGCGCGACATCACCGAACGTAAGCAAGCCGAGGAACTGTTGGCGAAGAGCGAGCAACGCTACCCACGCGTTTGTCGCCTACTTTAGCTATTCGGCTACCGGGGTCGTCGAAGGCGGTTGCCTCGCCCGGATTTGGGGACGCGTCGCCGATATCACCGAGCGCCGGGCGTTGGAGGAGGGACTGCGGGCGTTGTCGGCGCGGCGCGCCAATATGCTCGAAGTGGAACGTGCCCGCATTGCGCGGGAAATCCACGACGAGCTTGGCCAGCAGTTGACTGCGCTTAAGTTCGAAGCGTCGGCGCTGGAGCGTGGCGTTCGCCAGCCTGCGAAGGGTGAATTGACCAGGAGCATCGACGAAGCGATCCAAACGGTGCGCCGGATTGCGACCGGACTCCGTCCGGCCACTGGAGTTTCTACATTTTTTCAGGCCGCCGCAGCTTGAACCAGAGCTTTCTCGGTGATTTCGAAGCCGAATGGTTCGAGCAATGTAGGTAGTTGAG